>NZ_NPFZ01000026.1:0-120811 GCF_002259425.1 Rhodococcus sp. 14-2470-1a | reverse complement strand
AGGCACCGATCTGTCGGTCCACTCCGCCGAAGATCTGCAGCGCGTTGCCCTGGAGCTGAACGAACGCCCCAGAGCAACGCTAGGCTACAGACCGCCGTTAGAAAAAATCGCAGAGCTGGTCGGCGCATCCACCACTAGAAACCGCCTGGAGTGACTGAACGTCACGTTCGGTTCGGTGGGACGCGCGCCCGGGAAGGTACTGCGCCCGGCGATGACGGTGATGAGGGCTCCGGTGACGAGTAGGCCTGCGAGGGCGATGACGTCTGCGATGGAGGCCCTGTCGACGACGATTCCGCCCACGAGGGCTCCCGAGGCGATGGCCAGCTGGAATGCGACGACGTAGACGGCCGAGGCGCGGTCGGGGTCGGCGCGCGTGGTGTTCAGGACGGTCGACTGCAGGCAGACCGGGACGGTGGTGAAGGCCAGACCCCACAGTCCGATGCCCAGGACAGTTAGTGCGGCAAGGGAACCCGGGGCGGAAAGCATGGTTGTCCACAGCAGGGCCAGTGCGGCCAGAACGACGGACAGTGCACCGATGGTGGATCGCCTCGGCCATCGATCGAAGGTTCTGCCGACGATCCAGATTCCGACGACTCCGCACAGCCCGTACAGCAGCAACATCACGGTCAGAATCGTTCCGACGGAACCGAGGCCGCGGTCCACGATCAACGAGAAGTAGGTGTACGCGACGAAGTGGCCGAGCACTGCGAGAAATGTTGCGACACAGATCATCACCAGGGATCGGTCGAGTACTCGCACGCGGGCTGTCGGGCCGGAGCCGACGTCAGCGACCTTCATCGTCGGCAGAACCGCGAACAGTGTCACCGCGATGACCGCCGCGACCACACCGATGCACACGGCCGCTGTGCGCCAGCCGAGCCACTGGCCGAGTGCAGCGGTCAACGGATTGCCTGCCACCAGCGCCAACGACGTTCCGGCGTACACCGTCGCGATGGCCTTTCCTTTGCGTTCGGGGGCGACGAGCGATGCCGCGACCGGTGCGACCACTGCCCAGAACACACCGTGCGTCGCAGCACAGACCATTCGGGCTATGACCAGCATGGGGTACCCGATGGCGACGGCAGACAGAAGTTGCGACACGGCGAGTGCACCGACGGTCACCACGACCACCGTTCGACGCGGCCACCTGCGTACGAACGTCATTAACGGCATCGTCATCACTGCGACTCCGTAGGCATAGAACGTCAGCAGCAGGCCGACGCTCGATTCGCTGACCCCCATGTCCGACGAGATCTCCGGCAGCAGCCCGACGGGCAACGTCTCGGCGGTCACGTAGACGAAGGCCGCGGCCGCAAGAACGAGAAGCTTGGCGAGAGATCTACCGTCACCCATGTTGTGTATCGTTACACATGTCGACGAGGAACGCTAGTGTGAACGCATGCACCCCCGCCCGACCATGGCCGACGTCGCCGCCGCCGCGGGCGTGTCCACGATGAGCGTCTCCTACACCTACAACCAACCGACACGCGTCTCCGACGCCACCAGGACGCGAGTCCTCGCCGCAGCGGAGCGCCTCGGATACACCGGCCCGCACACGGGCGCACGATCGCTGCGCAGCGGCAAGACCAACAACGTGGGCGTCGTCCTCAGCGAGAAACTGACGTATTCGTTCGAGAACCCCCAGGCCCGCGCGTTCCTGACCGGAATCGCCGAGGCCTGCCTCGACACCGACTCCGGACTCGTCCTGCTGCCCAATGGAGGCCGCTCCCAGCCGAATTCGCCGGCGAAGGCCGATCTGGAGCGCATACGCGGCGCTCAGGTCGACGGGTACGTGTTGTGGACCACGGTGTCCGACGACCCGATGCTGGACGTCGTGATCGGCACCGGCAAGCCGGTCTGCATCCAGGGCGGACCCGTCGTCCCGGGCGCAGCAATGATCGGGATCGACGATTCGGCAGCAGCACTCGCAGTCGGGCAAGTAGGACTGCGACAGTCGACAAAGCCTGCAGTGATCAGCTTTCCGCGCAATCGCGACCGCGTCGTCGAAATCGTGCACGGCCCCGACCCGGCCGACGCCACCTTCCCGGTCACCGCCGCACGCCTCGCCGGCTTCCGCCGAGCCGTCGTCGACGCGGGTTTCAAGTGGGAGTCCACTCCCGTCGCCTTCGCCGGATCGAACGCGTCCCCCGAAGGCGCCGACGCGGCACGCCGAATAGTCGGCGCCGACGCACTTCTGTGTTGCAGTGACGACCTCGCGCTCGGGGCACTCGATGTCGTCGGCCCGCTCGACGGCTGCGACGGCGTTGCGATCACCGGCTGGGACGATTCCGATGCGGCCCGAGCCGCCGGTCTGACCACCGTCGCGCAATCACTGTTCGATCAGGGCTGCGACGCAGCGCGCTGGGTGCTCGGCTCCCTCGACCGCATCCCCGAGAGCCCATGGTCGGTGCAGGTCCGGAGTTCGACGAGACCCGCGCGCCCCCACTAACCGGGTAATTCACACTCGTAGTCGCCTCAAAACGGGGAAGACAACCTGTTTGTAGCGCATAAGCAAACTTCGGGTTATGGTGAACGCGGCCGACCGGCCACGGGGGGGAAGTATGAACCGAGAGACACCCATGCCCCGCCCTGCCGTCGAGAATCCATTTGCCGTTCCTCAGGCCGAGCTGGACCTGCTGTCCGACCCCCTCGTGCTGGTCGATCGAGATTTCGTCGTCACCTACGCGAATCCCGCTGCCGCGGCGCTGCTCACGGCGCCGATCGACACCCTTGTCGGACGATGCATCGACGCCTGGTTCACCGATCCCGCCTGGACCGCGTTCGTCTCCTCCTGCAACGGCCCAGGAGTGTACGAGGACTTCTCGTACACCCTGCAGAAATGGCTGTCCTACCGCACCGTCAAGGGCAGTTCCGGGCACGCGATCTGGGCAACGGACATCACCAGCGAGCGGCTCGGAGACACCCGCGTCGAATGGACCGACGACCTCGCGCGCACCATGCTCGACGCCGTTCCGTCCGGCGTCGTCGTCCTGGACGTCGACGGGGTGGTCGTCCTGGTCAACAGCGTGTGGTCCACGTTCTGGGCGGATCGACCACAGACCGACGGGTGCCTCCCCGGAACCAACTACTTCGACCTGTGGGCACCGGCGATCGCCCGAGGGAACGACACCGCAATCTCACTGGTCGACGGCCTGCGCGCCCTGATCTCCGGATCCGGGCAGGTCTTCTCCTCCAACCACAGATTCGGGTCCGTGGTCTACCGAGTCCGAGCCACCCGCCTCGCCGACGGCGGCATCTACCTCACCCACACCGACATCACCGCGCAGGCCGCGGAGGCGCCCGTCCGCCAGGATCCCCTGACCGGTCTGCCGAACCGCGACGAGATCGAAGCGCTCCTCGCCACCGAACTCGCGGTGCGCACCGACGAGAACGAAGTGAGCATCCTGCTCGTCGACATCGACGGCTTCCGTGAATTCAACGACGCACTCGGCCCCGTACACGGCGACGAACTTCTCCAGCAGGTCGCGGAAAGAATCGCCGCCTCCACCCGGCCCAACGACACCCTCGGCAGGCTCACCGGCGACGAGTTCGTCGTCATCGCCCGAGGCTGCCAGGCGATCGCTGCTCGAGCCCTCGCCGCCGGCTTCTCCAGTGTCCTCGAACCGTCCTTCACCGTCGACGACCGTCAGCTGACGGTGACCGCGAGCGTCGGCGTCGCCACCTCGGGACCGGATTCCGACGACCCGGTCCAGCTCATCCACGACGCCACCACCGCCATGCACGCAGCCAAGAACCTCGGCCGCAGCAGCCACCAGGTGTTCTCGGCGGATCTGCGCGACAGCAACCGCACACGCCTCGAACTCGTCGAACGCCTCCGCGGAGTCGCGATGGCCGAACACGAGCTGCAGATGGTCTACCAACCCATCGTCGAACTCGCGTCCGGCGCAGTCATCGGCGCCGAAGCACTGATCCGGTGGAACCACCCGGAACTGGGCCTGCTGATGCCGGACAGCTTCATCGGTCTCGCCGAAGACGCAGACCTGATCATTCCGCTCAGCAACTGGATCCTCTCGCAGGTCTGCCGCACCCTCGCCGCCTGGCAGTGCAAAGACCTGAACATTCAGGTCGGCGTCAACGTCAGCCCACTCCACTTCGCCGCAGGCACACTCGCCACCGACGTCAACAGCATCATCGACTCCCTCGGAATCGAACCGGGCCGGCTGGTCCTCGAACTCGCCGAGTCGAAATCGCTGCACGACATCGACGCAGTGCACTACCAACTCATGGATGTCCGACGCCACGGATCCCTCATCGCCATCGACGATTTCGGCTCCGGCTTCTCCTCCCTCGAACGCCTCGCCACCCTGCCCGTCGACATCCTCAAAATCGACAAATCACTCACCCAACACCTCGACAGTCGCGACCTACAGCGCAGACGAGCCATGACCTCGCTCTGCAAAGCCGTCGTCGACGTCACGCACGATCTCGGACGCGACACCGTCGTCGAAGGCATCGAGACCAAAGACCAACTCGCCAGCTGCGTCGACATGGGCGTCACATTCGGGCAAGGTCATCTACTGGGCAAGCCCATGACCGCACCACAGCTCGAAACGATCCTGCTGCCGAACGACGCACACAGCGCGTCGGCCTGACACGAGGACACGACGCACCGTGAAGATCGACGACGAAATAGGACGCTTCAGCGAAGCCCGACGCGCCATCCTCTCCAGCGTCAACGCCGACGGCACCCCGCACCTCGTGCCGATCGTCTTCGCCCGCGTGGACGACACCCTCGTCACCGCCATCGACTGGAAACCCAAAAGCACCCAGAAACTCAAGCGACTCGAGAACATCCGCGCCGACCCGGCCGTCAGCCTCATCGTCGACAACTACTCCGAGAACTGGAAAGACCTCTGGTGGATCCGCGCCGGCGGCTCGGCCGAAGTCATCGACGCCGACACCGACCGCGGCCGCACCGCCATCGCCGCGCTGGTGAAGAAATACGAGCACTACACCCCCACACCTCCCGACGGCCCCGTCATCGTCATCAGCAAACTCACCTGGCGATCCTGGCAAGCGTCCTAGAATTCAGCAGCCCCCTTCTTCCCCCTTCGACCCCGTTCTACCCCCTTTCTGGAGCGAACGTCCCGTTCGGTCAGTCTGACTGACCGAACGGCACTTTCGCTCAGGGGTTGACGAAAAATGACTCGCAATGAATCAGCAACTGATGCAAACTGCACGAATGCAGCCGATCCCCCCGGAACTGATCGAGTTCGACGACTTCGTACTTCGTCGGGAAACGCTTGCCGACGCTGCACCGGTGGCCGAGGCGATAGCGTCGAACATCCCGCGGCTTGCGCCGTGGATGGAGTGGGCCGTCGAGGACGCCACACCCGTCGCAACCCAGGAAAGTCGAATTGCCGACTCTCTTGCACAATGGGATTCGGGTTCGATGTTCGACTACATGATCGCCAGCGGTTCCGGTGATGAATTCCTCGGCAAAGCGGGGATTCGATTAGCGGGACCGGATCACGCGACGATCGGTTACTGGGTCACCGAAGATGCGGAGGGACGAGGAATCGTCACTCGTGTCGCGCGAGCTCTGACGGCCCTCGCCGCGGAGCTCGACGGCATCGTTCGAGTCGAAATCCATTGCGATGCTGCGAACGACCGCAGTCGGGCGGTACCCGAGCGCCTCGGATACCGCCTCGACCGCGTGATCGATCACCCGATCACGACGTCGCATCAGACCGGCCGTCAAATGATCTGGATCTACGACGCGTCCTGACGCCACTCCGATCGTGGGATTGCAACTACCCTCGGCCGCGGGCGGTTCCGGGCTCTGTCGTAAGCGTGTCGCAGGTCGTCGATTACTGTATTGGGTTGAGAACGAATCGCTTTGGGAGTATGCGCGACGAGGACGACATCATGGCTTTCGATGTATGCGCGTCGTTCCAGCGTCTTCTCGAACGCCTCAGGAGAAGAGTGGTGTTTGAAGGATTCGATTTCCTGAGCCATTCCTACCTCGTCCCACCAGTTGTCGACGATTGCAATGAAATCACCGTGGGCAGTCAAGAGCACCTGGTTGGACACCACCGGAGGCAGGCCACTACTTCTGCAGAGTGCCTGAGCGTCGACTTCCGCCACCGAATGCGCGCCGTCTCCGAGTTCGTACAGCACCCTCCTCGGCATGGACGTTCCCCGTGATGACCCGTCGTCGAGTTCTTTCATCAACGCGCCGACGTCAGCTGCGCCGCGCTGCACCACCTCGGCGACGAGGGCCGTGCATTGCTTGCGATCGGACATTCGGCGGGCTGCATCGAGCAAACACCGATCGACCGGTGCGACGGGCAATCCTGCTTTCCTCACCGCCAGCGGTAGACGCGTCGTACGCTCGACACTCACAAATCCGGTAGCTTGACGATTTCGGGCATTCGGTATCAGGAGTACGCAGTCCGTCGGTTGCGTCGAAGACCCGAACCCATGCAACGCCAGACCAGCACGACCGGACAGCATGGAATCCTGCCCGCCGTACAGCACCGCCGCCGTGTTTCTTTGTTGCCTGGTTGGCTGACCATTGTGCAAAAGCACCAATCCGGGCAGGATCCGCTGCCACGGCCCACCGGCGGTTCTGTCCACTACCGTTTGCGCCCCCACTCCGAGCCTCCTCAAATCTGCCGTACGGATCACGCCATTCCGTGCATGACGCATCAGTAGTTCCCGGTCGTCCGCCCACTCGCCCCGTTTCATGCTGAGCATCGAATACGAAGGGTCGGACATTCTGCACCGCAATCCCGGCTGCCTGTGGATAACTGCCCGATGCTGTGGATAAGTGTCCGAAGTACAGGTTGACCGAACCCCACGTTCGCTCCGAAACGAGCGCGCACGAACACAGCACGAGGCCGCACCCACCCGAGCGAAAGTGCCCTCCAGTCCGTCAGACTGACCGAACCCCACGTTCGCTCCGGAACGCCGGGGCAAACTCCGCCGGAAACAGGCGGAAACTGGGGGGTAGCGGACACCGGTCGACGGCGGGGCCGGGGGTACGTAGGGTCGAGGTGGTGACCGGGGACACTCGGGTTCGCATGTGGAGGGGAATCATGGCGATATCGGATATTCAGGAATATGCCCATTTGACCGAGGCGGATATCGAGGCGCTCGGTGCGGAGTTGGATGCGATCCGGCGTGATGTCGAGGATTCTCGTGGTGAGCGGGATGCCAGGTATGTCCAGCGAACCATCACGTTTCAGCGGTCGTTGATGGTTGCGGGCCGGGCGGTGTTGTTCGCGAGCAAGAAGAGGCCTGCGTGGTTGCTCGGTACCGCGTTGCTCGGTGCGGGGAAGATCATCGAGAACATGGAGTTGGGGCACAACGTCATTCACGGTCAGTGGGATTGGATGAACGATCCTGAGATCCATTCCAGTAACTGGGAGTGGGACAACACGTGCCCGTCGTCGGGGTGGAAGCATTCGCACAACTTCACGCATCACAAGTACACCAACATCGTCGGTTTGGACAACGATGTCGGTTACGGCATTTTGCGCATCACTCGCGATCAGGAATGGCATCCGAAGTATGTCGCGCAGCCGCTGGTGAATGCGTTGCTGGCGACGTTCTTCGAGTGGGGCGTCGCGCTGCATCACCTCGAGACCGACAAGCTTCGTACCGGCGAGGTGAAGTGGGAGGACAAGAAGGAGATGGCGGTCGACGTCGTCCGCAAGATCGGAAAGCAGGTGGGCAAGGATTACGTTCTTTTCCCGTTGCTGACCGGCCCCGCGTGGAAGTCGACGCTGACGGCGAATGTCGTCGCCAATCTCATTCGCAACTACTGGTCGTATGCCGTCATTTTCTGCGGTCATTTTCCCGACGGCGCGGAGAAGTTCACGCTGGAGGAATACGAGACCGAGACGCAGCCGGAATGGTATCTGCGACAGATGCTGGGTAGCGCCAATTTCGAGGCAGGCAACACGTTGGCGTTCATGAGCGGCAACCTCTGCTACCAGATCGAGCATCACCTCTTTCCGGATCTACCGAGCAATCGCTATGCGGAGATCGCTCCGAGAATTCGGCAGTTGTGCGACAAGTACGACCTTCCGTACACGACGGGTTCGCTTGCGCACCAGTACGGACAGACGCTGCGCACCATTCTGAAACTGTCCTTGCCGAATCGACTGCTCTCCGCGACCTCGGACAATGCGCCGGAAACGTCGTCCGAGCTGAAGTTCCGCATTCGCGGTGGAATCAAGGAAGTGTTCGGTGTGGATCCGGCGACGGGCCGGCGCCGCGGCCTGAAAACTGCATTGGGAATGCTGAAGCAGCACACACCGGTCCATCCCGCCTGATCCGCGGCGGGTGATTACCGCGCCGCGAGGCGCCGAATGATCACTCGAAGTCGGTCCTCGGCGCTACCGTTACCTCGGCTGTTTTCGAAGCAGCCGACGAAGGGAACGGCAAGCGCCGAGGGCAGGAGCGGATCGTGACGAGCACACCGGTGACATCGGAGTCGACGAAGAATCCAGAACACCGCACTCCGCGGGCATTCACGCCGCCGGAGCACGGGCGTCTGCGCGAGGTGCCGCACATCTCCGGGCTCGTCCTCGGGGTGTTCGCGGTACTGGTGTTTCTCTGGAGCCTGTCTCCGGCGCTGCGCGCCGTCATCCGTGTGCCACGCGAGTACATCGACAACTACTACATCGACGCACCGGACACTTCGCTCGCGTGGGCTCTGGTGCTCGGGCTCACCGCAGCCGCCCTCGCGAGCCGCAAACGCATCGCCTGGTGGTTCCTGACGCTGTATCTCGTGCTCGTCGCGGTCAGCAACCTGGCGGATGTGATCGACGGCAACAACATCAGTGCGTGGATCGCGCTGGGCGTGCACATCGTGATCGTCGGTGTGCTCATCGCCGCTCGCAAGGAGTTCTACACCCGTGTTCGACGCGGTGCGGCGTGGAAGGCTCTGGGTGTACTGATCCTCGGCGCGGTCGTCGGAACGCTGGTCGGCTGGGCGCTGGTCGCTCTGTTCCCCGGCACACTCCCGGAGAACCAGACGTTCCTGTGGGCATTCAACCGAGTCACCGCCCTCGCAACCGTCGACAACGAGCAGTTCGACGGCCGCACACACGTTTTCGTCAACACGCTCTTGGGCTTGTTCGGGGCGCTCGCACTGTTGGCGGCCGTCGTCACGTTGTTCCGGTCGCAGCGCTCGTCCAACGCACTGACCGGTAGCGACGAGTCCGCGCTTCGCGGCCTGCTGGACAAGTGGGGCGCCGACGACTCGCTCGGATATTTCGCGACCCGCCGCGACAAGGCCGTCGTGTTCGCACCGAGTGGCAAAGCCGCCGTCACCTACCGTGTCGAGATCGGGGTGTGTCTCGCCAGCGGTGATCCCATCGGCAATCCGGAGGCGTGGCCGCACGCAATCGATGCCTGGCTGGACCTGGCGGAGAAGTACGGGTGGACGCCCGCGGTCATGGGCGCGAGCGAGACGGGCGCCACGGCGTTCAAGCGGGCGGGGTTGAACGTTCTCGAACTCGGCGACGAGGCCATCCTCGACACCAAGAAGTTCAACCTCGCCGGCCGGGAGATGAGGCCGGTCAGACAGGCGGTCAACCGCGCCCGCAAGGCAGGCGTCACAGTGCAGATACGACGCCACCGCGACATTCCGGCTCAGGAGATGGCCGACATCATCCGGTGCGCCGACGAGTGGCGTGACACCGAGACCGAGCGTGGGTTCTCGATGGCGTTGGGCCGCCTGGGCGATCCTCTCGACGGTGACTGCCTACTGGTTCAGGCCCGCGAGGGCGAGAAGACCGTCGCGGTGCTCTCGCTCGCT
Organism: Rhodococcus sp. 14-2470-1a; assembly: GCF_002259425.1. Classification (NCBI taxonomy): domain Bacteria; kingdom Bacillati; phylum Actinomycetota; class Actinomycetes; order Mycobacteriales; family Nocardiaceae; genus Rhodococcus; species Rhodococcus sp. 14-2470-1a. Next base: position 111,018 of record NZ_NPFZ01000026.1, on the reverse strand, counting down.
CCGTGGGGCCGCACCGGAGTATCGCTCGATCTGATGCGCCGCGACCCGCAGGCACCGAACGGTGTGATCGAGCTTCTGGTCACCGAATTGGCAACCGGCGGAGATCAATTCGGAATCAGTAGGATCTCGTTGAACTTCGCGGTGTTCCGTGCGGTCTTCGAGGAGGGCAGCCGCATCGGCGCAGGCCCTGTCCTGCGGATCTGGCGGTCGGTGCTGGTGTTCTTCTCCCGGTGGTGGCAGCTGGAGGCTCTGTATCGCTCCAACCTGAAGTACCTGCCGGACTGGGAGCCCCGGTACCTGTGCTTCGCGGACAACCGTGAGCTTCCCAAAGTCGGCATCGCGTCGGCCATCGCCGAAGGGTTCCTGACGCTTCCGAGCTTCCGGCGCGCCCACAAGCACACCGGTTCTCACACGGCGGTCCCGGCGGCCCTGGCGGACACCGCCGACATCCACGCCGACGGCAGCGGCCCCGATCAGATCGACGAGGACGACGAGCCCCAGCGGGGCCCCAAGCGTCCCGACCAGGTGCGGGTGCGGCTCGCGAAGCTCCAGCGGTTGAACGACGAGGGCACCGAGGGTTATCCCGTCGCCTATCCCCCGACGCATTCCGTCGCCGAAGCACTGGCCGCCCCGCAGGGAACGACGGTCCGCATCGCCGGCCGTATCCTGCGCAACCGCGATTACGGCGGCGTCGCGTTCGCGGTCGTGCGGGACTGGACGGACGACATCCAGGTGCTGTTCGACCGGGAACGCGTCGGCGACAGGTTGGACAGTTTCGACTCCGACTTCGACCTCGGCGACCTCATCGAGGTCAGTGGCACCATCGGCCGCAGCAAGAAGGGTGAGCTCTCGCTGCTGGCCGCGGAGTGGCGGATGAACGCCAAGTGCCTGCACCCGCTGCCGGACAAGTGGAAAGGACTGCAGGACCCGGAGTCCCGCGTGCGTCAGCGCTACGTCGACCTCGCGATCAACCGCAGTGCCCGTGACCTGATGATCGCGCGCAGCAACGTCGTGAAGTCTCTGCGTGATTCACTGTCCGACCGCGGCTACATGGAAGTCGAGACGCCGATCCTGCAGCAGGTGCACGGAGGTGCCAACGCAGCGCCGTTCATCACTCACATCAACGCGTACAACCTCGACCTCTATCTCCGTATCGCTCCGGAGCTGTACCTGAAGCGTCTGTGCGTCGGCGGCATGGACAAGGTGTTCGAAATCGGTCGGGTCTTCCGCAACGAAGGCGCGGACTTCAAGCACAATCCGGAGTTCACGATCCTCGAGGCGTACGAGGCACACAGCGACTACGAGCGCGCAATGGTGCTGTGCCGCGAACTGATTCAGAAAGCAGCCGTCGCGGCACACGGGCGCGAGATCATCCTGCGTCCCGACGGACCGAACGGCGAGATGATCGAGATCGACATCTCCGGGGAGTGGCCCGTCAAGACACTGCACGGAGCCGTCGCGGAGAAACTCGGCGTCGACGTCGCGCCCGGTACACCGCTCGCGGAACTGCAGCGACTCTGCGACGAGAACGACATTCCCTACGAGAAGGAATGGGACGCAGGGGCCGTCGCGCAGGGAATGTACGAACACCTGGTCGAGGACTACACCGAGTTCCCGACGTTCTACAAGGACTTCCCGACGTCGATGTCGCCGCTGACTCGGCCGCACCGGTCCATACCGGGCGTCGCGGAGAAGTGGGACCTCGTCGCCTGGGGCGTGGAGTTGGGTACGGCGTACAGCGAACTGACCGACCCGGTCGATCAACGTCAGCGTCTGACCGAGCAGTCGTTGCTTGCAGCAGGCGGCGACGAGGAGGCGATGAGTCTCGACGAGGACTTTCTGCAGGCCCTCGAGTACGGCATGCCGCCCACCGGTGGACTCGGCGTGGGCGTCGACCGTGTCGTCATGCTCATCACCGGTGGCTCCATCCGCGAGACCCTCGCGTTCCCGCTCGCCAAACCCCGGCAGTAATTGTTCAACGTGAAACAATTTGCGCCCGGGCAGTTCGTGACCGTCGACGACCTGACAACTCACGTCGTCCTGTCTCATGCGCAGGGTGAGGACGGATTCGGTGCCGCGCCGACGGTGGTGCTGTGCGGCGGCCTCGCGAGCAATTGGTTCGATTGGGACGACTGCGTCCGAATTCTGTCCCCGTTCCACACCGTCGTGGTATTCGATCGGCCGGGCTTCGGGCTGAGCGAACCGCTTCCCGACGACCGGGTCCCGACGGTTGCCGACGAAGCCGCCCGCATTCTCGCCGTCCTCGACTCCTTGGAGCTGACGAGCCCGGCGTTGATCGTCGGGCACTCGATCGCCGGTTTCTACGCCGAGGCCTTCGCGAGGCTGTATCCGCAGCGGACCGCCGGTGTGCTGCTGCTCGACTCCAGTGCCGAACGCGACCCGTGGGTCGTCCTTCCGAAACCGTGGCGAGTTGCCGGGGCCCACCTGCTCGCGGCGGTGGCGTCGGGCAGCGGTCTTCAGTTCCTTCTGGGACCGACGGTCCGCAGGATTCTGAACCACTCCATCCCACCCGACGGCATTCCGCTCGAGACGCTGGACTGGACCCGGCGGATCTACCGGAGACGGTCGTATCTGAAAGCGGCCCTGATCGAGGACTTCGTCTACCCGGACATGGCCGCGGAGTTGAACGAGATCCGGCGGCGAACACGATTCGAGTCCGCGGCGATCGTCGCGGCCGCGCACACCGGCAGGCGAACGCCGTGGGGTCGCTGGTGGCTGCGCAAGCAGGCGCGGCTCGCCGGATACCTGGGAGCCGAGTTCGCCGTGGTGGACCACGCACATCATCACGCGATGATCGATCAACCCGCGGACGTCTCCGCTCTCATCGTGAGGTTGGTGTCACATCACAGGAGCATCGACACGTAACGTGTTCTGTCGAGCCCGTTGCCCAAGACCCGAGCCGAAGCCCGGCGATGGCACGGTAGCCACCGAGAGGAACTGAAGATGGGTGCGATCAGCACAACGCAAGGCCGGCAGACCAAGCTCCTCGGCTTGGGAGTCCACCGACCCGAGCGGGTGGTGACCAACGACGAGATCTGCGAGTTCATCGACTCGAGCGACGAGTGGATCCAGACTCGATCGGGCATCAAGAACCGCCGGTTCGCAGAACCCGAAGAGAACGTCGTCCAGATGTCGATCTCCGCAGGCAAGAAGGCGCTCGAAGCCAGCGGCATCGCCGCCGAGCAGATCGACACCGTCATCGTCGCGACGTCGACGCACCTCGAGTTGACGCCCCAGGCTGCCGCGAAGGTCGCACACGGCCTCGGCACCAAGGGCCCCGCCGCGTTCGACATCTGCGCAGGCTGCGCCGGCTTCTGCTACGCGCTCGCTGTCGCATCGGACCTGGTGAAGGCCGGAACGGCACAGTACGTCCTCGTCATCGGTGCCGAGCAGCTCAGCCTGACCACCGACCCGTACGACCGCACCACTCGCTTCATCTTCGCCGACGGCGCAGGCGCAGTAGTCGTCGGACAGAGCGACGAGACCGAGATCGGCCCCGTCGTCTGGGGATCGGACGGATCGCAGTCCGACGCCATCGTCCAGACCATCGACTGGTACGACTACATCACCGGCGAGGACGCCGAACGTCCGTGGATCAAGATGAACGGCATCTCCGTGTTCCGTTGGGCCGCGTTCGAGATGGGCAAGGCAGCACAGAAGGTCCTCGACGTCGCCGGCATCAAAGCCGACGAACTGCATGCCTTCGTCCCGCACCAGGCCAACAGCCGCATCACCGAACTCCTCGCCAAGAGCCTGAACCTGAACGAGGAGACCCCGGTCGCCAACGACATCGCCGAGACCGGCAATACGTCGGCCGCGTCGATCCCACTGGCCATGGAGGAACTACTCCGCACCGGCAAGGCCAAGGAAGGCGACACCGCGCTGCTGCTCGCATTCGGTGCAGGCCTCTCCTACGCCGGGCAGGTCGTCAAACTCCCCAAGCTGTAACCGGCTCCACTCCCGCCCAACTGGGTCATTCCGCAGGCTCCACTCCCGCCCAACTGGGTCATTCCGCAGGCTCCACTCCCGCCCGAGGTTGTGGACGACAATCCGATGATTTTCGTCCACAACCTCGGACTCGTCGGCGGTTAGGCTGGGCGTCATGCCGAAGCCACCGTTGCCTGCAGATGCCATCGAACTTCTGAAGAAGCCCAATCCCGCTGTCATGGCGGTTGTTCGTGCCGACGGAACGCCCATCACGGCGCCGACGTGGTACCTCTGGGAGGACGACAAGATCGTTCTGAACTTCCAGGCCGATCGCAAGCGTCTCGAGCACATTCGGGCGAACCCGAAGGTGTCGATCTCGGTGCTCGACGAGGCGAGTTGGTACACCCACGTCACCATTCACGGCACCATCACGCTGCAGGACGATCCGGGTCAGGTCGACATCGACCGGATCTCCACGCATTACACCGGTGAGCCGTACCCCGTGCGGGACAAGGAGCGCGTCACCGGGCTGCTCGAGGTCGACGCCTACGTCGGCTGGGGCAAGATCGGTTCCTAGCTTCCGGTGCCGATTGCCCGATTTGTCCGAGAGTGCAACACTCGGGCATGACCTATCCGCAGGGCACCCCGTACGGGCACTACGCAGGGCCTGTCCCCGGCCCGCCCCGGACCAACTCCACCGCTGTCGCGGCACTGATCTGCGGCGTGGTGGGGTTGTTCACCGGGCTCGTCGGCTTCGTCGCCATCGTTCTCGGCCACATCGCTCGGAGTCAGATCAAGCGGACGGGCGAGGACGGCGCCGGAATCGCGCTCACCGGGCTGATCCTCGGTTACGTCAGCGTGGTGCTTCTGTTCGTCGTGATCGCCGTCTTCTTCTGGATCGCGGTCCTGTTCGTCAATGCGTGATGCGACTTCGTCGAGGCATGATGCGAGGCTGCCGCAATCAGGGCCAGTACCGCGAGGCCCATGACGAACAGTGCCATCGCGGTCCACCCGAACTGCTGGTACACCACGCCGCCGAGCCAACCGACGACGGACGAGCCGCCGTAGTAGAAGAGGTTGTACAACGACGTCGCCTGCGCACGCCCGACGGTTGCGCGTTGACCGGTCCAGCCCGACGCGATGGCGTGGGCCGCGAAGAACCCGACGGTCAGGATCACCAGGCCGACGAGGATGACGATCAGGTTGCTGCTGATCGTCAGGCCGACGCCCGCGATCATCAGCAGCGTGGACCCGGCCAGAACCCCGGCTCGACCGTGGCGGACGGCAAGCTGACCGGCGACACGTGAGGACACCGTGCCGCTGAGGTAGGCGAGGAAGATCAGGCTGATCAGCGACTGCGGCAGACCGAACCCGGATCCTTCCAGGCGGAATCCGAGGAAGTTGTAGATCGCGACGAATCCGCCCATCAACAGAAACGCCTGCGCGTACAGCACCAGCATTCCCGGTTCTTTCAGGTTGGCCCACAGGCGGGTGCCGAGCGACGGACCGGCCGAGTCACCGGCTCGAAAGCGTCGGGGCGCCGGTGCGAGGATCAGGAACAACGTCGCGGCGACGGCGGCGAGGATCGACACCGTGAGGGTGCCGATGCGCCAGTTGGTCACCTCCGCGACCGGTCCGGCGACGATGCGGCCGAGCAGACCCCCGAGTGTCGTGCCCGAGACGTAGGTGGCGGCGGCGAGTGCCGTGTGGTTGCGATGGACTTCCTCGCTCAAGTAGGCGATCGCGATGGCCGGGAGTCCACCGAGCGCTGCACCTTCGAAGAATCGTATGGACAGCAGCACCGGCAGCGACGACGACAACGGCACCACCAGGCCGAGGACCGTGGCGACGACGATCGAGATGCTCATGGCCTTGACGCGACCGATGCGGTCGGCCACGACGGACCACGGCAGCACCGACACCGCGACACCGACGGTGGCCAATCCCACAGCCAGGGAGGACTGGGACGGTGTGATCTCGAGGCCCGACGCGATCAGAGGCAGGATCCCCTGGACCGAATAGAGCTGAGCGAACGTGGCGATACCCGCGAACAACAGGGCCGCCACCAGGCGCTTGTACTCGCGCGATCCACGAGGGTGGCCTTCCCACTCCAGCGTCACGTCGGTCGTCGCAGTCATGACGACAACGTTAGGCCGGGAAACTATCACGGTCCAATGCATGATCGGGTTCGAATTCATGCATCAGCGTTATGATTTGCTCATGCGCGACGAGGCCCGTCACCTACTTCCTCTGATACCGGCGATCCTCGCGGTCGCGGAGACCGAGCACATGACCGAAGCATCCGAGCTTCTCGGCGTCCCCCAACCGACTGTCAGCCGGCAGATCGCCCGGGCGTCGAGCATCCTCGGGGTACAGCTCGTCGAACGCAGCGGACGCGGTATCGCGCTCACCACCGCGGGCCGAATACTCGTCCCGTACCTGCAACGCGTCGCCGTCGACCTCGAAGCCGGCCTCGACGCCGCGGGAGAACACGATGCGAACGCTCGGGGCCGCATCGCCATCAGCTTCCAGAACACCCTCGGTGAGGACATCGTTCCGGCGTTGATCCGGCAATTTCGCGGGGACCACCCGGCGGTGACGTTCGACCTGGATCAAGGCGCGCGGGAACGGTGCCTGGACCGCCTCGACGACGGGCTGGCCGATCTCGCCTTCGTCTCGCTCAGCGCCGAACACACCGAGGCCAACTCGTTCCAGCTCTACGACGAGCGGCTCGTCCTCGTCGTACCCGCCGACCACCGTCTGGCGCGTGCGCGTTCGGTCCACGTCCGGGACACCGCAGGCGACAGCTACATCGCGATGGGTCACGGTTACGGGATGCGGTCGATCTGCGAAGACCTGTGGGCCGACGCCGGGATAGCACCGGACATCGAATTCGAAGGCAGAGACATTCACACCGTGCGGGGCCTGGTCGGCGCGGGCCTGGGCATCTCGATCCTGCCTCGATCCCGTGGCCTGGGTCCCGAGGTCGTCGAGGTGAAGATCTCCGATCCCGCGGCTCGACGGAGAATCGGCATGGTGTGGTCCGGCAGGACGGCAGCCGGGCAGGTGCACGCTTTCCGGACGATGGTGATCCGCAGCGGCAGATCGCTCGTGGTTAGGTGATCGTGTGCAGCTGATCCTGATTCGACATGCGCTCCCCCTGCGATCCGACGAATCCGCCGATCCGCCCCTCGCCGAACTCGGACACGAGCAGGCCGGTCGCCTCCCCGACGCACTGTCCCGCTTCCCCATCACCCGGACGATCGCGAGCACTCAGCTCCGGGCAGTGCAGACCGGCACCCCGGTGGCGGCCCAACTGGGACTCGACCTGGGCACCGACGACAGAATCACCGAATACGACCGCGACTTCGGCGGCTACATCCCCCTCGAAGATGCACGCACCGAACTCCGCGACGCGTTCGGCCGCATCAAGGCTGGCCATCTGCCCGAGCAGGTCGACGAGGCCGCCTTCCGCGCCCGAGTCCTCGGCGGTATCGCGGCCGCGGTCGACGGAATCGAACACACCGACACCGTCGCCCTGTTCGCGCACGGCGGGGTCATCAACATCTTCCTCCAGGACATCCTCGGCACTCCGAAAGCTCTCGGTTTCCCCATCGACTACTGCTCCATCACCCGAGTGCTGTTCTCGCGCAACGGCACCAGATCCGTGTCGTCGGTCAACGAAACCCATCACGTCTGGGACCTGCTTCCACGCAACCGGTAGCGAGCTGGAATCCTCATAGACCTCTTAAACAGGCAGTTCAGAGACGGTTTCGACGCCGTTTCCGCTCATCGGCTGGTCAACCGGCTCGCGAGAGGCAGTTAGCCTCAGGATCACTATGGGTAAATTCAGTTTCACTCGTCGGCCGTCCGTCGCACTTCTCGCCATCGCTTTTCCGCTGGTGGCTGCTGGTTCGTTCGCGCTCGGCGCCGGCGTCGACCTGACTGCGGACACCCAGCCGACCACGGCCGCGTCCACGGCCGAGGCTCCGACCGAAACCCCCACCGGTGATCCGCTGGCCACCTCGCGGAAGAACCTGCAGGAAGCCGGACTGCCCGTGAGCTTCCTGTCCGCAGGCGTGAGCCAACTCACCGACGGCGGCAACCAGCTCAACGACGGAGTCGTGCAGCTCACCGACGGCATCACCCAGGCACACGACGGCACCGTCCAACTCGCCGACGGGTTCGTGGAGTACCGCGCAGGCATCGGCCAACTCGGTGACGGCGCGTCGCAGATCAGCGGAGGCGTCGACGAGGTCGTGGACACCCTCGCCGGATTCGGTGCCCAGCAGGCTCAGTTCACCGCATCGCTCGAAGCCGCGGCGCAGCAGGTCGACGCGTTCCCCCACCCCGGATCCGACGGTATCTCCGGCCAGATTCGCGGGGTCATCGACACTCTGAACACCCAGGGCTTCGGCCCCGACACTCTGGATCAGTTGCAGACACTCAAGGCGGGAGCCCGCCAGCTCTCCGGGGAACTCAACGACCCGTCGAGCCAATTCCTGTCGGCCACAAGCCAAATCGGCGACGCCACCGTTCAGCTCCGGGACGGGCTGGGACAGCTCGACGACGGCGGTGGCCAGCTGCGTGCCGGCACCGACCAACTCGTGACCGCGGTGGAACCGGTCTCCGGCATCGTCAGCGGCATCCAGACCAACGTCCAGGAAGCAACAGCCGGCCTCCCAACGGCCAAGCAACTGAACAGCGGAGAACTGAACAGCGGGAACGCTGCCGCCTCCGACGATTCGACCGACGTGGCAGCAGCCTCCGGCACATCCGGTTCCACGACCTCGGTCGCCCCGTACCTCATCGCAGCACTCGTCGCCGTCGGCGCGGTCGGCGCCGTCAGCCTCGTACGAGTCCTGAGCCGCGACTCCCGTCTGCGGTGGGTTGCCGCCGCCGTCGCAGTGGCAGCCGTCGGAGCGTGCGCAGCTCTCGCGTTCGCCTTCACCGCACCCGACGCCTCGATCGGTGCCCTGATCGGAGCAGGAGCGTTCCTCGTCGTCTCGGCAGGCGCCTACCTCGCGGCCGCGGGTGCCATCCAACGGGTACTGGGATCGACCGTCGGACAGGCGGTGAACGTGGTGCTTCTCGTGGTCCAGGTCGTCGTCTGCGGCGCTGCCTCGGCCAGTAGCGCGGCCATCTGGGGACACCTGTCGGCCTTCATGCCGATGGCGTACACCGCGGCGGGTGCTCGCGAGATCGGCTACTCGTCGATGACGTCGACCGGTTGGCTGGCGTTGGTGCTGACCGCCGCGCTGCTCGTCGTCTCCGGAGTCGTGTACCGGACGTCCTCGCGAACCGAGGGAAGAGCCGCGGAGCTACCGAACCACGCGTAGCGGGTGAATGGCAGGCGGGGCTGCCAAGTGCTCGCCGAATTCGCTCAGCGCCTTCTGTAGGTGCGGGGTCTTCATGTGCGCGTCCAGATCGTCCTCGGACCGCCATACCTCGATGGTCACGAACGTTCCCCGTTCGGCGGCGGATTCGAACAGTTCGTAGGACACGTTGCCGTCCTCGTGCAGTGACTCCGCCGCGAGTTCGGCCAAGCCTGCGCGAACGACGTCCACCGATTCGGGTTTCGCGGTGATCGTTGCGACGACCTTCAGATCACTGAGCACAATTCTCCCTTTCGCCAGTGGTGGGGTGTACGGCAACCACCGAGTCCGACGGTACCGTCATGAGCGCATCCGCATCGGCTGAAACAGATCAAAGGGGAATCGTGAGCGACGTGCACGAGAAGGCGACGCGGAAGGACTGGCTGGGGCTCGCTGTCCTCGTCGTACCCATTCTGCTCGTCTCGATGGACATCTCGGTGCTCTACCTCGCGTTGCCCGCGGTGACCGCCGACCTCGAGCCGAGCAGCAACCAGACCCTCTGGATTCTGGACCTCTACGGGTTCTTCCTCGCCGGACTTCTGATCACGATGGGGTCGGTAGGTGACCGGATCGGCCGACGGCGACTGCTGATGGTCGGCGCCCTCGTGTTCGGTGCCGCCTCGGTACTGGCCGCGTTCTCCACCTCGCCGGAGATGCTCCTGATCGCCCGCGCTCTTCTCGGTGTCGGCGGTGCCACCATCGCGCCGAGCACACTGTCCCTGATTCGCAACATGTTTCGCGACCCCGCGCAACGCAAGGAAGCAATCGGGTTGTGGACGGCAGGTTTCGCCGGCGGCGGGGCGATCGGACCCGTCATCGGCGGTTTCCTACTGGAGCATTTCTGGTGGGGATCGGTCTTCCTCGTCAACATTCCGGTGATGATCGTGATCCTGGTCGCGGCGCCCATGCTGGTTCCCGAGTTCAAGGACCCCGAGCCCGGCAAGTTCGACCCCATCAGCGTCGCCCTGTCCATCGTCGCAATGCTCGGCATCGTCTACGCGATCAAACACGGTGCACAGGAAGGTTTCGACGTCGCCACCGTCTCCACCGCGGCAGGCGGGCTGGTACTCGGATTCCTGTTCGTCCTCCGGCAACGCAAGGCCAAGGACCCGCTGATCGACGTGACACTCTTCGGCGAACGCGCATTCAGCGCAGCCGTCCTGGTCCAGTTCCTGGTGATCTTCGCACTGACCGGCTTCAGCCTGTTCGCCTCGCAGTACCTCCAACTCCTCGTCGGCCTCGGCCCGTTGGCTGCCGGACTGTGGTTGCTGATCCCCGCTGCGGCAGCGGCAGTCGGTGCCGTCTTCTCCCCGACTCTGAGCAAGATCGTCCCGACGGGCACCATCATCGCCGGCGGACTGGTGCTCATCGCCGTGGGTTCGCTGGCGCTGCACTTCGTCGGCTCGAACTCCGGCATCCCGCTTCTGATCACCGGAATGTCCCTGATCACCCTCGGCGTCGGTGCCGCGTCCACCCTCAACTCCGACATCGTCCTGACCGCCGCCGCACCCGAAAAGGCCGGTGCCGCATCGGCACTCTCCGAGACCGGCGCCGAGCTCGGCGGTGCCGTCGGCATCGCCATCCTCGGCACCATCGGATCCACCGTCTACCGCAACGGCGTCTCCGCCCAGGTACCGCCGAACACCCCCGCGGACATCGCCGGACCCGCCACCGAAACCGTCGGCGGCGGAATGGCAGTGGCCGAGCTACTGCCACCCCCACTGAACGACATGCTGCGCGAACTCGCCGCACAGAGCTTCGTCGACGGCTTGAACCTGGCTGCCGTGTGGAGCGCAGGGCTCATGGCCGTCTCCGCCGTCGTGGTCTACGGCCTCCTGCGTCGTACCTGATTCATACCGGTGCGGGGGTGCGCTCGCGGTACGCGCGCCAGCCACCGAACTTCGTGATGTCCACAGCCGCGTCGGCCGCCTCGTACGAGCAGCAGAAACCCGTGACCCACCGGCCGTCGGACAGTTCCACCGACGTCAGACCCATCGGCACCGGAAGACCGGCCAGGAACGTGCCCACACCCGCCGCGGACATCCGATACAGCTCCCCGGCAATCGCAGCCCCGGTGCCGGACGCGTGCCGCACCAGACCGGGTTTCGGCGGCGTCGTCCCCAGATCGACCAGGCGATATGCGTCGGACGTCAGGACGTCGCCGAGGAAGCGCGCACCTCGATCGGTCAGCTGGTGGTGCACCGGAAAGCCCTTCAGATGCGCTCCCACGACGAGAACATCGATGCCCTCGGCGACGAGGACAGGTGCCGGGGCCGAGGTGAGCGCAGCAGCGATGTCCACGGCGACCTGATCGTGGAAGCCCGGTACGACGACCATGACCCCGAACGGGTCACCGGCACCGGTCGGCTCTCCCGGAACCGCGACGGCCGCCATGTCCAGTAGGTTGCAGAAGTTGGTGAACGTCCCCATTCGCCGATTGACGGCAAGCGGATCCGCCTGTACCGCAGCGATCGTCGGGTGCTCGGTCGTCGTCGGAAGCACTAGCGCGTCGTACCCGTCCAGCAGGGCCACGGCAATGCGCTTGCCTGCGGCAATCGTCGACAGATCGTCGACGTACCGGTGCGCCGACGGCTCGGCGGCCCCGGAGACGATGCGCGCCACCGTAGGGTCCGCTGACGCAGGACTCGAGGCCAGGAACTCTCCCACCGCCGAATACCTCTGCGCGACAATCGCTCCGTCGTACAGCAACGTCGCGATGTCCAGAAGCGGCGAGATGTCCACCGTGTCGTACTCGATCCCCCGTACCCGCAGGCCTGCCACCGTTCTGTCGAACGCATCGCGGTACTCGGGACTCAGTGCGGCGAGGTCCTCGGCTCGGGGCACCGCCACCCTCGGCGTCGGCGACGCAGCGAGCCTCACGTCCACCGGCCACGACCGGCTGCGTGGATCGGCCTCGTCGAACCCGGCCATGACGCGGGTGGCGAGGGTCGCCGTGTCGAGGTCGGCGGCCATCACCGTCACGCAGTCGTAGTCGACGCACGCCGGGACCACACCGGTCGTCGGAACGACCCCGAGAGTCGTCTTGATCCCGACGAGACCGTGGAACGACGCCGGCACGCGTCCCGAACCTGCAGTGTCCGTGCCGATTCCGATATCCGCGATTCCCAGCGCGACCGCCACGGCCGATCCGGAACTGGAACCGCCCGACACTCGCTCGGGATCCCACGCACATCGCACTGCCCCGTACGGGCTTCTCGTCCCGACGAGACCGGTGGCGAACTGGTCGAGGTTGGTCTTGCCGAGAATCAGTGCACCCTGCTCGACGAGCCGGGCCACCGCCGTCGCGGACACCTCGGGCACGTACGAGAACTCGGGGCACGCAGCCGTCGTCGGCAGCCCGGCTACGTCGACGTTGTCCTTCACCGCGACGAGCATCCCCGCGAGGGGCAACGACGCGTCGACGAGGTCCGCATCGGCAAGCACGTCGGCCTCACTGCGCAGCGTGATCCACACCTCGGGACGATCGACCTCGGCAATTCGCGCGTACGCCTGCCGAATCCTGTCATGCAGCTGCATCGGACCCCTCCTTCTTGCTGAACTCGCCCGCTGCCGACCATGCAGCACGCTCAGAATCGAACGCTGCCGCCTGAATCGTGCGGAACTGCTCGATCGACTCGTGTTCGGCGGCGAGGAACTCGTCGTGCTCCGCCAGCGAGAATTCACCGTCGGTGATCTCCACTCCGCCGTTGCCCCTCCCGGCCGCCGTGTCCGCGCGCAGATCCATCAGTTCCTCGGGCTCGACCGGATACCACGAAATCCGGTCGAAAAACCTCAGCATCCAGGGGCTTTCGGGTTGGAACTGTCCTGGGGAGGCAGGACCGGAGCCTGTGGACTTTGTTTCGGCAGAATAGCGGTGGTTCCAGACCTGAGTTGTGCGGCCGACGAACTGGTAACCACCGGGGCCTTCCATTCCGTAGATGCAGAGGTATGCCCCGCCGATTCCGACAGCGTTCTCCGGGGTCCAGGTACGTGCGGGATTGTATTTGGTGGTGACCAGCCTGTGCCGCGGGTCGAGTGGGGTGGCGACGGGTGCGCCGAGGTAGACGTCACCGAGGCCGAGGACCATGTAGTCGGCTGCGAAGACGGTGTCGAACACGTCTGCGACGGAATCCAATCCGTTCATGCGCCGGATGAATTCGATGTTCCACGGGCACCACGGTGCATCGGACCGGACGCCGTGCATGTACCGGGCGATGGCTTCGCGGGTCGACGGGTCGTCCCAGGACAAGGGCATGCGGACCGTCCGGGACGGAACGACGAGCTCCGATGCGGCGGGGAGGTCGGATTCGACCTCGTCGAGCAACCCCATCAGCGTCGTGATCGGCAGTACGTCCGGGTCGACCTTGACCTGCAGCGACCGGATTCCGGGTGTCAGGTCCAGCAGTCCCTTCGGGGCGATCGCCTCGATGCGCTGGTGCAGCGCATGTGCCCGTGCGCGCAGTGCCAGGTCCAGCTTCATGTCGCCGTACTCGACGAGCACGTTGTCGTCGCCGGAGCGCCGATACGTCACCGCGGTCTCACCGTCGCGGCGCGCGATGACGCCGTCGTCCCCGTCTCCGCCGGCGGAGAAGACAACCGGAAGCGATGCCCTGCGTTCGAGTCCCAGTGCGCCGAGCGCGGCGGCATGCGCTGCCTTCACCGGTACGAACCTGATGGTGTCCCCCGGCTTCAACTGCCCGAGCTTCCAGCGCTCGGCAGCCACCACGGTGACCGGGCAGACGAAGCCGCCGAGGCTCGGGCCGTCGGGCCCCAGGAGGATCGGGGTGTCACCGGTGAAATCGAGCGCGCCTACCGAGTACGCGTTGTCATGGATGTTCGACGGGTGAAGCCCGGCCTCACCGCCGTCCTCGCGCGCCCATTCCGGTTTGGGACCGATGAGGCGCACACCGGTGCGGTCGGAGTTGAAGTGGACCTCGTACCGCGTCGCGTACAGCGTGTCCATGTCCGCGCGGGTGAAGAACTCGGGCGCGCCGTGCGGCCCCTCGGTCACCGCGATGTCCCACGTCGTCGTCAGGACGGGACGATGTTCCATCGGAATGGATCGAATGCCGTCCAGGCCGGCGCCCCCGACGACCTCGAGGACGTCTCCTTCGGCAAGGGTGCCGCCGCGGTGGCCCCCGAATTTGCCGAGCGTGAATGTGGCTGCGCTGCCGAGGTAGTCGTCCACCTCGATACTTCCCTGCACCGTCACGTACACACGCAGGCCTGCGCCGGTGGTGGGTCCGACGTCCAGCACCGCACCGGCCGAGACCAGGACGGGCCGCCACTGAGGCACGTCGGTCCCGTCGATCCGCACACGAGCGTCCGCGCCGGTGACGCACACATAGGTATCGGCGTCGAACGTCAGCGCCGGGCCGGCCATCGCGGACTCGAGACCCGGGGCGCCCTCGGGATTGCCCAGGGCCACATTGCCCAGTCGGAACGACAGATCGTCCATCGGTCCGGACGGAGGAACCCCCACCTTCCAGTAGCCGACGCGTCCCGGCCAGTCCTGCACCGTCGTCAGCATGCCCGGCCGCACGACGGTCATCTTGGTGGTGCTCATGGCCTGGTCACCACCAGACGAACCGACGTCGGGTCGAACCCGTTGCACGGGTTGTTGATCTGCGGGCAGTTCGAGACCAGAACCAGGGTGTCCACCTCGGCTCGCAAGGACAGTGACTTCCCGGGCGCAGACAAACCGTCGACGATGCCGAGCGTGCCGTCCGCGTCGACGGGAACGTTCATGAAGAAGTTGATGTTGGACACCATGTCTCGCTTGCCGAGTCCCCACTTGGCGCCCTCGATCAGGAAATTCTCCACGCACGCGTGCTGGTGGCGAGTGTGGTGGCCGTACCGCAGGGTGTTCGACTCCTGCGAGCAGGCGCCGCCGACGGTGTCGTGGTTACCGACCTCGTCGGCGACGATCGTCATCAACGGTGTCGAATCATCGCTGCGCAGCACGGTTCCGGTGGTGAGGAACAGGTTGCGCTGGGCGGTGACCGTCGCCGCGGCGGAGTACCGGACGGCGTGATCGTCGGCGGCATAGAGCAACGTGTCCACGGCCTGGTTGCCGTGCAGGTCGATCATCGTCAGGACATCGCCTGCCTTCACGACGGCCGACCAGGGGCCCCGGGCGTCGGCGACCTGGTCCAGTACCACTGATTCGAGTGTCGTTGTCATCATGCACCTTTCGGGTTCAGCGCGTTCCAGGCGCTGTCGGTGTTCCATACCGCGCGTTCGTACTCCGGTTCGGTGTTCGCCAGTGCGAGCAGCTCCTCCGACGCATCCCAGGCGGTGACGTCGAGCGCCGTCGTACCGAACGTGTCCGCGGGGTCGAGTGGGTGCGCGGTGTTCGCGAGCAGCACGACGACCGGCAGGTGCACCAGTAGATCGACTTCGGTGCCGGGGCCGGCCGAGCCGGTGCTGGTGAGTGCGCCGTCGGCCTCGACGCGTACCCCGTGGAAGAACGAGATCGACGGGGGCAGATCGCGCGGCTCCAGACCGTTCTTGGCAGCGCCGACGGTGAACATCTCGCGGCCCGCCGGCGACGAGGAATGCAGCGCCCCGGTCCCGTACTTCGCCGCATTCGTTGCTGCCGAGGTGGTTCCGCACAGCGCGTCGTGACGACCCGAACTGTCCGCGACGACGGTGGCGAGGACTCTGCCCTGGTCCGACAGCAGCGGATGTCCCGTCGTGACGTACGCCTGCCACGGGACCTTCACCGTGTCGGCCGCATTGAGTCTCTCCCACGGGGCATCGGCGCGGTAGAGCAGCAGGTGGGCACAGGCGGCGCCGTCGACGTCGCGCAAACGCAGCCGCGTACCGCGGGCCAGGACCTTGGTGGAATACCGGCCGCCGGGAATCGTCTCGGCCCAGGTGAGCGCCACACCGTCGGGGCCGGTGGGGGCGTCGACCTCAGCGGCCTGCGAGCGAGCATGTTCCTTGGCGGCGTGGGTGGTTGCTGTGCTCATGTGTTCTACGCTCCGATCGTGACGGGTCGTGGGTGTGCTTTGGCGCGGGGAAAGCAGGCGATGCCCACCACCACGACGGCCAGGACGGTCAGCGGGGCGGCCCACTGCAGAATCGGGTATTCCCCGGTGGGATTGAAGATTTCGGCACGCGGCCAGGACAGGTTGACCACCATCAGCCCGCCGTACAGAACTGCTGCGATGTTCACAGGGATACCGAGCCAGCCGAGGGTGAAGAGTTTCTTTCCTTCGGCATCCACCTGCACTCCGCCGCGGGGCCAGCCTTTCAGTCGCTGGACCAGCAGTGGGACGGTGACCATCATGTAGGCGAGGTAGATCAGGACGATGCAGACACTGGTGAGGGTCGTGAACAGGGCGGCGTTGCCGACGTTGACCGCGAGGACCGCGACACAGGCCAGTCCGATGAGAACCGAAGGGGCAATGGGCGTTCCGGTCTTGGAGTTCACCTTGGACAGGATGTCCGACGCGGGCAGTCGTCCGTCACGGGCCATGGAGAACATCAGTCGCGAGGCAGCGGTCTGGATGGCCAACGTGCAGATGAACACCGCGATGGCGACGTCGATCAGGAGGACCGTGCCCCACGGCGACGTCAGGATGGAGTCGATGACGTAAGGCAGGCCGAGCGTCGCGAGATTGCCGTCGGTGAGCGACGGTGCCGCCATCAGTGCGCCGACGATCATCAGCCCACCGCCGAGGGCCGACGCGGACAACGCAAGCCTGATCGTACGCGGCGCGACCCGACGCGGGTTGTGGGTTTCCTCGGCAAGCTCACCGGCAGAACCGAATCCGACCATCACGTAGGCGGCCATGAGTCCCGAGACGATCCACGCCCAGATGTAACCGGGTTCGGCTCCCGCGGCACCGGTGTCGAGGACGACCTGGGGTCCGCGCTGTGCGTGGGTGAAGAACACGAGTACCAGGGCGATGACTCCGACGATCTCGCACGTCACACCGATCGAGTTGATGCGTGACATCCAGTTCACGCCGATCGAGTTGATGGTCGTCGTCAGGACGAGCAACACGGACCCGAGGACCACTGCGTTGGTGGCACCGCTGGGGGACGTCAGTGCCGGATCGTCGCCGACGATCTGGAACCCGCTCCATATGCTCGGCAGAACCACCTGCAGCGCGATCGCCGCGGCCGACGCCGTGACGATCTGCGCGATGATCATGAACCAGCCGGCGAACCAGCCGACGATCTCACCGCCCATCCTGCGCGCCCACTGGTAGATGGCGCCTGAAATGGGATACCGGGCAGCAAGTTCCGCGAAGTTCAGCGCAACCATGAACTGGCCGAGGAACACCAGCGGCCAGGTGAAGAAGAACGCGGGGCCGCCGAAACTGAAGCCGAGTGCGAACAGCTGGAAGATCGTGGTGAGAATCGAGACGAACGAGAACCCCGCCGCGAACGAGGCGAATTTACCGAGCGAACGGTGCAGTTGCTGTTCGTATCCGAGCTCCGCGAGATCGGAGTGGTCACTGCGCGGTGGCGAGGACCCTTCGGGTGCGGGCAGAGTAGTCGAGCTCATGGATGTCTCCTCGAGAGAAAGAGTGACTGCGGGAAGGTGCCTGACCGCCCGTCTGCGCTGCCGGTGCGGGCTTTTCTGTCAGTCGATAGTTTTCCGGCCCGAGGTGCCCCACGAGTGACAGCGATGAAACAACTACGTTTCGCAGGTTTCTATCGAATGACAGAAACTTCACTGCCGCGTCGTCGATGCCAGGATGGACCCATGACCACCGCAGGCCGACCGAGGCTCAGTACCAAGAAGCGGCCAGGAGACACGGCTCTCGAAGAAATCCTCGACGCCGCGGCAGAGCTGTTCACCACCCGCGGCTTCACCAACACGTCCACGCGCATGATCGCCGACGCCGTGGGCATGCGTCAGGCGTCGCTGTACCACCACTTCGCCAACAAGGACGAGTTGCTGAGTCTGTTGCTGAGCGGAACCGTCGACGGTCCACTGGCCGTCGCACAGCGCATCGCCGATTCCGACGCGGCCGCTGCGGTCAAGATGTACGCGCTCGCATTGTTCGACGCCGACCAGCTCTGCCGATCCCGGTGGAACCTCGGTGCGCTGTATCTACTCCCGGAGATCCGCGAACCTCGCTTCGACACCTTCCGTGCACACCGGCACGCACTGATGGACCGCTACGCCTCGATAGCAGCCGAGGTTCTCCACGGAACGACGGCTGCACTGCCCGGCACCGAGGAGTTGCCGTTCCGGCTCGTCGAGACCGTCGTCAACGGTCGCGCCGACGCCGAGAGTGGCCGCGACGCGTCAGGAGAGGACTACGCCCGCGTCGTCGCGGAAGCAGCGGTCCGGGTACTCGGCTGGACCGGCTCGGTGGACGAGCTGCACACCCAGGCCAGGCCGCTACTGGAGTATGCGGCCGATCACGTGCCCGACGCACCCACGAGGTAGTTCGCCAGCCACGTCGTCACGCTCACACCGCTCGAATCCACCGCGTACGACGCGTATTCCTGGTGAATTCCGGAGCGGTAGAACGCCTCGATCTCACGGCGCCGCTGCTCGTTCGCCTGGTCCGACAATTGCCCCTGCAGAACCTGGAGCCCGCCGGCCGACGCGATGTCACCGAGCAGGATCTGTGCATCCTGCTGTGCCTTCGCTGCGACGTCCGGGCTGGGATCCGACGACACCGCAAGGAATCCCGCGAGCCGCGCCACGTAGTCGTCCTTCGGTGTCGAGCAGTACAGGTCACCGACCGCACAGAACGTTCGGACGACCGGGCTGACGTATCCGAACCCGCCCACCCGAGGCCCACCGACACCGGTGCCGACGACCTCGGGCCCGACCAACGCATCGGCGTCGGACCGCTTGGGATCGGAGATCAGCCCCACCGCGACGACCTTGTCCGCCGGAACCACGCCGAGGCCGGTACCGATCGACGCCGCGAGGTCGCCTGCGGCATCCGCGCCCTGGCTGTATCCGATGATGCCGAATTTCGTTGCACCACAACGGTCGGCCACGGACTTCAGCATGCCGCCCGCGTTGGCGGTGGCGATTGCACGCGACTCGCCGTAGATGCCGCCTTCCCACGGAAACGCCGTCGCCGGGTAGGACACGTAGTCGGTTCGGATATCGCTGCTCGCGATGCGGTCGGTGACGGCAGTGAGCATCCCCGGCCGCGGCGCAGCGCCCGAACTGGTCTCCCACGTTCCCGGAATCGCGACTACGTACATGCTGGGGCACGATGCCGGATCCGCCGACGCCGTGCTGGCAGTGACGGTGGACATCGCCGCCGACCCGGCAGCGATCGTCAACACGGATCCGATGGTGGCGACAAGCTTCTTCACGCGCATGGTGCGGCCTCACTGCGTCAGCGGACATTCGACAACTCACTGTGAGAATTCCAGTGCCTGATGTCGAATCGATGCCCAATCGGTAAACGCAGGTTACCTAAATTCATGAAGGTTCACATACGGGAACGAAAACGAGGTTTCAGCGCGTGAAACGTGCTTTTCGACCGGCCCCCAAACGCATGAATGCGCCACCGCAGCCGTCTGACGGTTGCGGTGGCGCATTCATGCCGAAGCGAGAAGAAACTACCTCTGCGGCGCCTGGGTCGGGACGATCGGCGCGGGCAGTGCGGTGGCACCCTGCAGGAAGGTGTCGACAGCGGCTGCGCAGGAGCGACCCTCGGCGATGGCCCACACGATGAGCGACTGGCCGCGGCCCATGTCACCGGCGACGAAGACGCCGGGAACGTTGGTGACCCACTCGTTCGAGCGCTTGACGTTGCCGCGCTCGTTCAGGTCCACACCGAGATCGGTGAGCAGGCCTGGCTTCTCCGGCCCGACGAAGCCCATGGCGAGGAGGACGAGATCGGCCTCGAGGGTGAACTCGCTGCCCTCGACCTTCTCGAACTTGCCTGCCTTGAACTCGACCTCGTGAGCTTCGAGACCGGTGACCTTGCCGTCCTTGCCGAGGAAACGCTCGGTGTTGACGGAGAACACGCGCTCGCCGCCCTCTTCGTGCGCCGACGCCACGCGGAACATCAGCGGGTACAGCGGCCACGGAGTGGACGTTGCACGCTCTTCCGGCGGACGCGCCATGATCTCGAACTGGTGAACGCTTGCCGCGCCCTGACGGTGCGAGGTACCGAGGCAGTCCGCACCGGTGTCGCCGCCGCCGATGATGACGACCTTCTTGCCCTCGGCGCTGACCGGAGGCTCGGCGAAGTCGCCCTGCTGCACGCGGTTGGCGTGGGGCAGGAACTCCATGGCCTGGTAGATGCCCTCGTTCTCGCGGCCTTCGATCGGCAGGTCGCGCCACGCGGTGGCGCCACCGGAGAGAACGACAGCGTCGAATTCCGCGCGCAGTTCGTCGGCCGTGATGTCGACGCCGACGTTGACGCCGGTGCGGAACACCGTGCCCTCGGCCTCCATCTGCGCCAGACGGCGGTCGATGTGGCGCTTCTCCATCTTGAACTCGGGGATGCCGTAGCGCAGCAGTCCGCCGATGCGGTCGGCACGCTCGAACACCGTCACGGTGTGGCCGGCACGCGTCAGCTGCTGCGCTGCAGCGAGACCCGCAGGACCGGAGCCGACGACGGCGACCGTCTTGCCGGTCAGGTGCGTCGGGTAGACCGGGGTGACCCAGCCTTCCTCGAAGGCCTTGTCGATGATCTCGACC
The DNA here is from genome assembly GCF_002259425.1 of Rhodococcus sp. 14-2470-1a. NCBI lineage: Bacteria > Bacillati > Actinomycetota > Actinomycetes > Mycobacteriales > Nocardiaceae > Rhodococcus > Rhodococcus sp. 14-2470-1a. The sequence continues at coordinate 90,048 of NZ_NPFZ01000026.1, read as the reverse complement.
TCGACCTGCTTGATCGTCACCGGATCCTGGTTGATGCCCAGAACGCACGACGCCTCGCACGGCGCCGGGCACAGCCGCCCGGTGAACTCCGGAAAGTTGTTGGTGGCGTGCAGACGGTCGATTCCCTCACGCCAGCGGTCCTTGAAGACCAGGTCGTTCCACTCGGGAATCAGGTTCCCGAGCGGGCAGCCGTTGTGGCAGAACGGAATTCCGCAGTCCATGCACCGGCTGGCCTGGGTCTGCAGAGTGTCCTTCGGGAAGTCTTCGTAGACCTCTTTCCAGTCCATCAGTCGCAGGTCGACCGGCCGACGCTTCGGCAGTTCGCGGACGGTGTTCTTCAGAAATCCCTGTGGGTCACCCACGAGCTGCCTCCATGATCGCCTCGTCCACGTCCGCGCCGTTCTTCTCGGCCTCGGAGATGGCAAGCAGTACCTTCTTGTAATCGCGAGGCATGACCTTCACGAAGTGGTTCACCTGCTGTGACCAGTCCGCCAGGATGCGCTCCGCGACATCGGATCCCGTTTCCTCGTGGTGACGAGTGACGATTTCCTTGAGCCAGGTGAACTCGTCGCCCTCGATGCTCTCGATGTCGACCAGCTCGGTGTTGAGGTTCGCCTCGAACGTCTTGTTCGGATCGAAGACGAACGCCACGCCGCCGGACATACCGGCACCGAAGTTGCGGCCGGTCTCGCCGAGGATGACGACCTTTCCACCGGTCATGTACTCGCAGCCGTGGTCACCGACGCCTTCGACGACGGCAACGGCACCGGAGTTACGGACCGCGAAACGCTCGCCGACTACACCGCGGATGAGAGCCTCACCCTGCGTCGCGCCGAACAGGAAGACGTTGCCACCGATGATGTTGTCCTCGGCGACGAATCCTGCAGGAGCGTTCAGCGACGGCCGCACGATGATGCGTCCGCCGGACAGGCCCTTACCGACGAAGTCGTTGGCGTCGCCGTTGAGGCGCAGGGTCATGCCCGACGGCACGAACGCGCCGAAGCTGTTACCGGCCGAACCGGTGAACGTGATGTCGATGGTGTTGTCCGGCAAGCCGACTCCGCCGTACGCCTTGGTCAACTCGTGTCCGAGCATGGTGCCGACGGTGCGGTTGACGTTGGTGATCTTGGACTCGAACGTGACCTTCTCGCCCCTGTCCAGAGCATTGCGGCTCTGCACGATGAGCTGCTGGTCCAGCGCCTTGTCGAGTCCGTGATCCTGGACGCCCGTGTTGTAGAGGTCCTGGTTCATGAACGCCGACTCGACCTCGTCGAGGATGGGCGACAGATCCAGCTTGGACGCCTTCCACGCTTCCTTCGCAGCGGTGGTGTCCAACAGAGCGACCTGGCCGACGGCTTCGTTGAGCGTGCGGAAGCCCAGCTCGGCCAGAAGCTCGCGAACCTCTTCTGCGATGAACATGAAGAAGTTCTCGACGAACTCGGGCTTGCCTGCGAAACGCTTGCGCAGCACCGGGTTCTGCGTCGCGACACCGACGGGGCAGGTGTCGAGGTGGCAGACGCGCATCATGATGCAGCCTGACACGACGAGAGGCGCGGTCGCGAAACCGAACTCCTCGCCGCCGAGCAGTGCGGCGACCATGACGTCGCGGCCGGTCTTGAGCTGGCCGTCGACCTGCACGACGATGCGGTCACGAAGACCGTTGAGCAGCAACGTCTGCTGGGTCTCGGCGAGGCCGAGCTCCCACGGTCCACCTGCGTGCTTGACCGACGTCAGCGGCGTTGCGCCGGTACCGCCGTCGTGGCCGGAGATGAGCACCACGTCGGCGTGTGCCTTCGAGACACCGGCCGCGACCGTGCCGACACCGACCTCGGAGACCAGCTTCACGTGGATGCGTGCCTGCGGGTTGGCGTTCTTCAGGTCGTGGATCAGCTGAGCGAGATCCTCGATCGAGTAGATGTCGTGGTGCGGCGGCGGCGAGATGAGGCCGACACCGGGCGTCGAGTGGCGAACCTCGGCAACCCACGGGTACACCTTGTGCGCCGGAAGCTGGCCGCCCTCACCGGGCTTGGCGCCCTGCGCCATCTTGATCTGGATGTCGGTGCAGTTGGTCAGGTAGTGCGAGGTGACGCCGAAACGTCCCGACGCCACCTGCTTGATCGCGCTACGACGCCAGTCGCCGTTCGCGTCGGGCTCGAAGCGGTCGACGCTCTCGCCGCCCTCACCGGAGTTGGAGCGTCCGCCGAGGCGGTTCATGGCGATCGCGAGAGTCTCGTGAGCCTCGGCGGAGATGGATCCGTAGCTCATCGCACCCGTCGAGAATCGCTTGACGATCTCCGATGCGGACTCTACCTCGTCGATGGAAATCGCTTGGCGCTCTTCGGTCTTGAAGCGGAACAGACCGCGAAGCGACGCGAGGCGCTCGGACTGATCGTCGACCATCTTCGTGTATTCCTTGAAGATGTCGTACTGACCGGTGCGGGTCGAGTGCTGCAGCTTGAACACGGTGTCGGGGTTGAAGAGGTGGTACTCCCCTTCACGACGCCACTGGTACTCACCGCCGACCTCGAGTTCACGGTGTGCGCGTTCCTGACGGTTCTCGAGGTACGCCATGCCGTGGCGGGTGGCCACGTCCTGTGCGATCTGCTCGAGCTCGATACCGCCGAGGTGACTGTTCAAACCGGTGAAGTACTCGTCGACGAGGCCCTGCGACAGGCCGATGACCTGGAACAGCTGTGCGCCGGTGTACGAGGCGAGGGTGGAGATGCCCATCTTGGACATCACCTTCAGCACGCCCTTGCCTGCGGCCTTGATGTAGTTGGAGACGGCCTTGTCGAACTCGATGCCCGTCAGTGCGCCGCGCTCGATCATGTCCTCGATGGACTCGAACGCCATGTACGGGTTGACCGCAGCGGCACCGAAGCCGATGAGCAGAGCCATGTGGTGCACCTCGCGGGCGTCACCGGACTCCACGATCAGGCCGACCTTGGTACGCGTCTTCTCGCGAACGAGGTGGTGGTGCACCGCCGAGGTCAGCAGCAGCGACGGGATCGGGGCCAGCTTCTCGCTCGACTCACGGTCCGACAGCACGATGATGCGTGCGCCACCGGAGATGGCAGCGGACACCTGAGCGCGGATGGCCTCCAACGACTTCTGCAGACCTTCGCCACCTTCGGCCACGGGGTAGAGGCCGCGCACGACGACCGAGCGCAAGCCTTCCTGGGTGCCCTCGTCGTTGATGTGGACGAGCTTGGCCAGGTCGTCGTTGTGCAGGATCGGCTGCGGGAGCACGATCTGCTTGCACGCGTCGGGGCCGGGGTTGAGCAGGTCGCCCTCGGGTCCGATCGTTCCGCCGAGGCTGGTGACGATCTCCTCGCGGATCGCGTCGAGCGGCGGGTTGGTGACCTGGGCGAACAGCTGCGAGAAGTAGTCGAACAGCATCCGAGGACGAACCGACAGCACGGCGATCGGAGTGTCGGTACCCATCGAACCGATGGCCTCGGCGCCGGTCTTCGCCATCGGCGAGACCAGAACGTTCAGCTCCTCGGTGGTGTAGCCGAAGATCTGCTGACGGATGAGAACGCGGTCGTGCGGCATGTGCACGTGCGGGCGGTCCGGCAGGTCGTCGATCGAGGTCAGACCTTCGTCGAGCCACTGCTGGTACGGGTGCTCGGCGGCGAGCTCGTCCTTGATCTCGTCGTCGGAGACGATGCGGCCCTGCGCGGTGTCCACCAGGAACATACGGCCGGGCTGCAGACGAACCTTGCGGACCACCTTCGCCGGATCGATGTCCAGGACGCCGACCTCGGAGGCCATGACGACCAATCCGTCGTCGGTGACCCAGAGTCGGCTGGGGCGCAGACCGTTTCGGTCCAGGACCGCGCCGATGACGGTGCCGTCGGTGAAGCACACCGACGCCGGTCCATCCCACGGCTCCATCAGCGAGGAGTGGTACTTGTAGAACGCCCGGCGAGCGGGGTCCATCGACTCGTGACGCTCCCAGGCTTCGGGGATCATCATGAGGACGGCGTGCGGAAGGCTGCGGCCGCCGAGGTGCAGAAGCTCGAGCACCTCGTCGAAACGTGCAGTGTCGCTTGCGCCTTCGGTAACGACCGGGAAGATCTTCTCGAGGGCCTCGGATCCACCGAACACGTCGGAGGTGATCAGTGCCTCGCGGGCGCGCATCCAGTTCTCGTTACCGGTGGCGGTGTTGATCTCACCGTTGTGCGCGACGCGGCGGAACGGGTGCGCCAGCGGCCACGACGGGAACGTGTTGGTGGAGAAGCGCGAATGCACAAGGCCGAGAGCGCTTTCCACGCGCTCGTCCTGCAGGTCGAGGTAGAAGCCCTTGAGCTGAGGCGTCGTCAGCATGCCCTTGTAGACGAAGGTCTGCGAGGACAGCGACGGGAAGTACACGGTCTCGCGGCCGGGCCCGTCCTTGCCTGCACCCTCTTCGCCGAGCTCGTGCTCGACGCGCTTACGGATGACGAACGCGGCGCGCTCGAGAGCCAGATCGGTAACGGAGCCGGCCGGCGAGGCGAAGAACAATTGACGGAACGTCGGCATCGCGTCACGCGCGAGCGCCCCGAGGGAGGAGTCGTCGGTGGGAACTTCACGCCATCCGAGGACCTTCATGCCCTCTTCTTCGACGATGCGGACGACGTCGTCGCTCGCGCGGGCGGCGTCCTTCTTGCCCTGCGGCAGGAATGCGATTCCGGTGGCGTACGAACCAGCGGCGGGCAGCTCGAAATCGACCACGGCACGGAAGAACGCGTCCGGTACCTGGATCAGGATTCCGGCGCCGTCACCGGTGTTGGGTTCGGAGCCGGCGGCGCCCCGGTGCTCGAGGTTGACCAGCGCGGTGATGGCCTTCTCGACGATGTCTCGACTACGACGACCATGCATGTCCACCACGAACGCGACACCACAGGAGTCGTGTTCGTTGCGGGGGTCGTAGAGGCCTTGGGGGCCCGGAGTGTGCTTCATACCTAGCCTTCGGATAAGTCCAGCCTTCAAGTACGTCGGATCGGCGCGGCACAGATAACCGGCCGTCGCGGACGGCTATTCGGTGCCGTTCGCCGTTGAAGCAGCACCACCGGAGGCGATCTTCGGATAACGTCGAGCGGGTGCGCTCGAAACGGTGAAACGAAGGTGCCTTTCGGGCGGATCGACAATTGGGTACGTCGGTCCAACAACAAACGATAAGTCAGCACCTAGGCCAACCTGCAAATAAGGTAAGCCTATTCAGGCTTTCTACCTGGGCTTTTACAATTCCCTGACCCCCGCATTGCGCCCCCCTGGCTCGCTCGATGATCGTTCGAACTCGAAAAATACCCTCATCGGCCCGCGTTCGCGGCGAGTTCTGCGGTACTGGAAGAGGATCCGGTAATTACACGGAGGAAATTTCGATCCGATCGGACGCGTCCTGGACGCACTACCCCGAAAATGACTACTGGCCGCAGCGAGTGAATCAGCTGCGGCCAGTGTTGTGGGCGGAGGGGGACTTGAACCCCCACGTCCCGAAGGACACTGGCACCTGAAGCCAGCGCGTCTGCCATTCCGCCACCCGCCCGGGCGACCGGTGAACATTAACACGCAGATATCGCTGCATGAAAATCGTGCCCGTTCGTCGGCCGACTGCAGCACCGACAGGCTCCGAGCGGCAACGTATATCATGCTGAGACGACGACCTGTAGGCGACACGCGCCTGAGGCGCAATCCAACGAAGCACGACCGGGAAGTGAGGTCACCATGGGCATTGTCCAGCGTTTCGAGCGAAAGCTCCAGGGCGCAGTGGGCGACGTCTTCGCCCGAGTGTTCGGCGGCGGTGTCGTTCCCCAAGAGGTCGAGGCGGCACTTCAGCAGGAGGCGTCGGACAGAGTCCGACCACTCGACGGTGGTCATTATCTCGCCCCCAACAGCTATGTGATCACCATCAACAGCTCCGATCACGAGGAACTGGCCGCGGACCAGGACCTGACCATGAAGGCATTCTCCCGCCACCTGGGCGACTACATACGCGATCAGGGCTGGCAGACGTACGGAGAGATCGTGGTTCGCTTCGAGCCGTCCCCTACTTTGCACACCGGCCAGTTCCGGGCCAGTGGTTCGGTCGACCCCGATGTGGGACGATCACCGACTGCAGCCGGTGCCGCGCCACAGAAACCTGCAGCACCCGGTCCGCGACCCCCGCGCCCGTCCGCCCCACCTAAGTCGACATCAGGAGCCGGCCACATGACGCAGAACCCAGGTTACGACCCGCAACGCGACCCGGCCGACGGCTCTCGCCCCGACCCTCGCGCACGCGGCGGATACCCGGCGCCGGGTCAGGATCCTCGGTACGCACAGCAGAACGGACGCGATCCGCGCGCAGCAGCAGACCAGGGCTACCGCAACGGTGCGCCGTACGGAGGCGGCTACGGCGCCCCGGCAGCACAGGCACCCGTCCAGGAGGGTCAGTACGACCCTCAGTCCTACGGCCAGGGCCACGACGACCAGGCGTACGGCGACCAGCAGTACGCAGATCAGGGCTACGACCAGCAGTATCCGGATCAGGGATACGACCAGCAGGCATACGGCCAGCAGACGTACTCGGATCAGAACGGGTACGAGCAGGCAGGGCATGAGCAGGCTGCACGTGATCAGGGCGGCCAGGCCTACTCCGATCCGTCGTACGGACGCCAGGGTTACGACCAGCAGGCATACGGCCAGCAGAACTACGGCCAGCAGGCATACGCGGACCAGGGCTACGACCAGCAGGCGTACGCCGAGCCCGCCGGATACCAGCAGCCCGCGTACGACTACCCGCCGCAGCAGAACGGGTACCCCCAGGGCCAGTACCCCACCGCGGGGTATCAGCAGCCTGCCTACGGTTACGACGAGCCCGCGTACTCCGACAGCCAGGGCCTGACGGCAACGCTGCAACTCGAGGACGGCAGCGGACGGTACTTCCAGCTCCGCGACGGCCAGAACATCATCGGCCGTGGCCAGGACGCTCAGTTCCGTCTCCCGGACACCGGCGTGTCCCGCCGGCACGTCGAGATCCGCTGGGACGGCCGGGTGGCGATGCTCTCCGACCTCGGATCCACCAACGGAACGACGGTCAACGGATCACCGGTCCAGGATTGGCAACTCGCCGACGGCGACGTCATTCGCGCTGGTCACTCGGAGATCCTCGTCCGCATCGTCTGACGCACCTCACCCGTATGGTGATCGACACGCGCAGCTTCCCCTTAGGATGCTGCGTGAGACGTCGTGTCATTACGATCGCTGGCGACTCGGGGGGAGATCCCGGCGTGCGCCCGCGACGCCGACCAAGTACGACCTGCGAAGGAGGTGGACGGCTGTGCAGGGCTTGATTCTGCAGTTGACCAGGGCAGGCTTTCTGCTGTTGTTGTGGTTCTTCGTCTGGGCCGTACTTCGCACGCTTCGCAGCGACATCTACGCGGCGTCGGGAATGCGGATGCCTGCGCGGTACTCGGGCGGGTCGAAAGTTCTCCCGTCGTTCAACAAACAGAAGGTTGCCAAGAATCTAGTGGTGACACAGGGCGGTCTCGCCGGAACACGAATTTCACTCGGTACCCAGCCTGTTCTCATCGGCCGCGCGGACGACTCCACGCTCGTGCTGACCGACGATTACGCGTCCACTCGCCACGCTCGAATCTCGCCACGCGGCGGCGATTGGTACGTCGAGGATCTGGGTTCGACCAACGGGACCTACCTCGATCGCGCGAAGGTGACGACGGCAGTTCGAGTTCCGCTCGGCACGCCGGTGCGTGTCGGTAAGACCGTGATCGAGCTGCGCCCGTGACACTGGTACTGCGATACGCCGCCCGCAGTGATCGCGGCTTGGTGCGCTCGAACAACGAGGATTCCGTCTACGCCGGTGCGCGTCTTCTCGCCCTCGCCGACGGCATGGGCGGCCACGCGGCAGGCGAGGTGGCGTCGCAGTTGATGATCGCCGCACTCGCGCACCTCGACGACGACGAACCGGGCGACGACCTCCTCGGCAAGCTCGAAGCCGCGACGCGCGAAGGCAACGCGTCCATCGCCGATCAGGTCGAGGACGAGCCCGAGCTCGACGGCATGGGCACAACCCTGACCGCAATTCTGTTCGCAGGCAGGAAGATCGGGCTCTGCCACATCGGCGACTCCCGCGCCTACATGCTCCGCGACACCAAGCTGACCCAGATCACCCGCGACGACACGTTCGTCCAGTCCCTCGTCGACGAGGGCAGGATCACCGCCGAACAGGCACATACGCACCCGCAGCGTTCGTTGATCATGCGCGCGTTGACCGGCAACGAGATCGAGCCGACGCTGACCGTGCGGGAAGCGAAAGCCGGAGACCGTTATCTCCTGTGCTCCGACGGATTGTCCGACGTCGTGAGCGACGAGACCATCGAGAACACGATGAACGAGGGTGATTGCGCGTCGTGCGCGGACCGCCTCATCGAATTGGCGCTGCGCAGTGGCGGTCCGGACAACGTGACCGTCGTCGTCGCCGACGTCGTGGACATCGACTACGGGCAGAGCTCGCCCATTCTCGGCGGCGCAGCCAGCACCGAGGACGAGGAAGACGCTCCGCCGCCGAACACGGCAGCCGGACGCGCCGCGGCCATGCGCCCACCCCGGACCACTCCGAAGCGGGTGACGACGCCTGCACCGGTGCCGGAGAAGAAGTCGCACAAGCTGCGGTGGACGCTCGTTGCTCTCGCCGTCGTCGCATTGCTCGTCGGCGGCGCCTTCGTCGCCAATGCGGCCATCCGTGGCAACTACTACGTGGGCGAGGACAACGGCCGCGTCGCCGTGATGCGCGGTGTGCCCGGTTCGATCCTCGGATACTCGTTGCAATCCGTGCACAGCATCGGATGCCTCGGCGACGAGGGGGCACTCACGTTGAGCGCACCCGACACCGTTCCCGCCGACTGCACCGTCTTCCAGGTCGACGACCTCGCTCCTGCCGCACGTGAGCAGGTGCGCGCGGGGCTGCCGTCGGGCAAGCTGGACGACGTCGACAGTCAGATGAACCGCCTCGCCTCGGGAGATCTTCTCCCGCCGTGCGACGAGGTCGCCTCGACGACGAGCCAGACCACTCCGTCGCCGACGCCCGCCGCGCCGCCCGCGTATCCGGCGGCACCTCCTGCACCGCCCGCAGACCCGGCCGCGCCGCCTGCCGATCCTGCTGCGCCGCCGACCACGACCACTCCGGCACCCACGGTCACCCAGTTGCCGGGTCAGAACTGCAGGACCGGTACTTGATGAGCTCCAATCCATCTGTGGGGGCGTCCTTTCCGAGCCCACCGGGCGGATTCGCGCCTGCTCCGGTCCAGTCCAATCGCCGCAACATCGAGTTGCTTCTGCTCGGTATCGCAGTGCTCATCACGACGCTGTCGCTCGTTCTGGTGGAAGCGAGCCAGGAACAGGCGATCACGTGGGATCTGGCGAAGTACGGTCTGGCGTACCTCGCGCTGGTCACAGTCGCTCATCTGGCCGTACGTCGGTTCGCTCCGTACGCCGACCCGCTGCTGCTGCCGATCGTGGCGCTGCTCAACGGGCTCGGATTGGTGTTGATCCATCGACTGGATCTCGCGGACCAGCAGTCGGCTGCGTATCTGGGACAGGAGATTCCGTCTCCCGACGCCAACCAGCAAGTCCTGTGGACAACCCTGGCCATCGCCGGCTTCATCGCGCTCCTCGTTCTCCTCCGCGACTACCGCACCCTCGCCCGGTACAGCTACACCGTCGGATTGTGCGGTTTGGTGCTGCTCGCCATCCCAGCCGTCCTGCCATCGGCGTTCTCCGAGGTCAACGGTTCCAAGATCTGGATCCGGCTGCCGGGGTTCAGCATTCAGCCGGGCGAGTTCGCGAAGATCCTGCTGCTCATCTTCTTCGCGTCGCTGCTGGTCGCCAAGCGTGAACTGTTCACCACCGCCGGCAAGCACTTCCTCGGCATGGACTTCCCCCGCGCCCGCGACCTGGGGCCCATCCTTCTGGTGTGGATCGTCTCCGTCGGTGTTCTCGTGTTCGAGAAGGACCTCGGTTCGTCGCTGCTGATCTTCGGCACCGTGCTGGTCATGATCTACATCGCGACCGAACGCGTCGGATGGCTCATCATCGGTTTCGGCCTGCTGCTCGTCGGGTTCCTGTTCGCGTACCAGGTGTTCGGCCACGTCAAGATCCGTACCGACACGTGGCTGCACCCGTTCGACGACTACAACGACACCGGCTACCAGATCGTCCAGTCGATGTTCAGTTTCGCCACCGGTGGTCTCGCAGGAACGGGCCTCGGCAGCGGACGTCCGTCGCAGGTGCCGTTCGCGAAGACCGACTTCATCATCGCGGCCATCGGCGAGGAACTCGGCCTCATCGGACTCACCGCGGTGCTGGTCCTGTACCTGGTCTTCATCATCCGTGGTCTGCGGACGGCGTTGGCGGTGCGTGACAGCTTCGGCAAACTCCTCGCCGCAGGCCTGTCCTTCACCGTCGCGATCCAGTTGTTCGTCGTCGTCGGCGGCGTCACCAAGCTCATCCCGCTCACCGGCCTCACCACGCCGTACCTGTCCTACGGAGGATCGTCGCTTCTCGCCAACTACCTGCTCGTCGCCCTGCTGATCAAGATCTCCGACGCCGCACGTGAACCCGCGACGCCGAAGAAGAAGCCGGCACCGGCCGCCCCCATCGCCGAGGCACCGACCGAGATGGTGAAGCGCTCATGAATACTCCGCTCCGTCGCGTCTCCGTCGCCGTCATGGTGATGGTCGTCGCGCTGCTGCTCAACGCCACGTACCTGCAGGTCATCAAGGCCGACGACCTACGGTCCGATCCACGCAACTCCCGAGTCCTGCTCGACGAGTACTCCCGCCAGCGCGGTCAGATCTCGGCCGGCGGCCAGGTCCTCGCCGCGTCGATCGCCACCGACGATCGGTACAAGTACCTGCGTACCTACCCACCGAACCAGTTGGCGCCCAACAGCCCGATGGCCAACGCCCCGATCACCGGGTTCTACTCGATGCTGTACTCGAGCACCGGCCTCGAGCGGACCGAGGATCAAGTACTCAACGGCTCCGACGACCGCCTGTTCGGTCGCCGCCTGTTCGACCTGATCTCCGGACGCGACCCACGCGGCGGCAACGTCGTCACGACAATCGATCCCGTCGTCCAGCAGGTCGCCTACGATCAGCTGTTCTCCCGCGGATACACCGGATCGGTCGTGGCGATCGAACCGTCGACCGGCAACATCCTCGCGATGGCCAGCTCGCCGAGCTACGACCCGAACCTGCTGGCCAGCCACGACGGCGCGCAGACCACCGAGGCCTGGGACGCACTGAACGCCGACCCCGCGAAACCGCTTCTGAACCGCGCCATCTCGGCGACGTACCCGCCCGGGTCGACGTTCAAAGTGCTCGTCACCGCCGCGGCCCTCCAGAACGGTGCAACACCCGACGACCAGTTGACGGCGGCCCCGACCATCACGCTGCCCGGCACCGAGACCACCCTCGAGAACTACAACGGAAGCACCTGCGGCGGCGGCCCGACGGCGACGCTGCGTGAGGCCTTCGCGCGCTCGTGCAACACCGCCTTCGTCGAGCTCGGTATCGCAACCGGCGCCGACGCACTGAAGGACACGGCGAGCGCATTCGGAATCGGCAGCGAGACGACGTCGCTGCCGCTGCCTGTCGCGGACAGCACCATCGGCCAGATCCCCGACGATGCCGCCCTGGGTCAGTCCAGCATCGGACAGCGCGATGTCGCACTGACGCCGTTGCAGGACGCGGTGATCGCGGCGACCGTCGCCAACTCCGGTGTACGGATGGACCCGCACCTGGTCAGCCAGCTGCAGTCCCCTGACCTGTCCAACCTGTCGACGACGGTCCCGCAGTCCGCAGGCGAGGCGATCAGTCCCGAAACCGCGAAGACGCTCACCGACCTGATGATCGGGTCGGAGAACAACACCGGCGGCGAAGGCAAGATCCCGGGCGTGCAGATCGCGTCGAAGACCGGAACCGCCGAGCACGGCACCGATCCGCGGAACACACCGCCGCACGCCTGGTACATCGGGTTCGCGCCCGCCGACAATCCGAAGATCGCAATCGCAGTAATCGTCGAGGACGGCGGCGACCGCGCCCTCGCCGCAACCGGTGGGTCGGTCGCAGCTCCGGTCGGTCGCGCCGTCATCGCTGCCGGATTGCAGGGGAGGTGACCATCTCGTGCCACTGAAGAACGGTGCAGTCATTGCACAGCGCTACCGCCTGCTACGACTGATCGCGACAGGCGGAATGGGCCAGGTGTGGGAGGCGATGGACAACCGCCTCGATCGCAAGGTCGCCGTCAAGGTGCTCAAGGCCGAGTTCTCCGAGGACCCGGAATTCCTGCAGCGCTTCCGTTTCGAAGCCCGGACCACCGCCCAGCTCAACCACCCCGGCATCGCGGGTGTCTACGACTACGGCGAGACCCGCGACGAAGCAGGCGAGTCCCTCGCGTACCTGGTGATGGAACTCGTCAACGGCGAGCCCCTCAACGCCGTCCTCGGACGCATCGGCCGGCTCCCCCTCGGCCATGCCCTCGACATGCTCGAGCAGACCGGGCGTTCACTGCAGGTCGCCCACACCGCGGGAGTGGTACACCGCGACGTCAAGCCGGGAAACATCCTGATCACCCCGGCCGGCCAGGTGAAGATCACCGACTTCGGAATCGCGAAGGCCGTCGACGCCTCCCCGGTCACGAAGACCGGCATGGTGATGGGCACCGCGCAGTACATCGCGCCGGAACAGGCCCTGGGTGAGGAAGCCACCTCGGCATCCGACGTCTACTCGCTCGGAGTCGTCGGGTACGAGGCCTTGTCGGGGACACGCCCGTTCGTCGGCGACGGGGCTTTGACGGTCGCGATGAAGCACGTGCGCGAGACACCTGCCCCGCTACCCGCCGACCTCCCTGCAGGCGTCCGAGAGCTCATCGAGATCACGATGGCGAAGGACCCGGCACAGCGCTACGCCAACGGCGGTGAATTCGCCGACGCCGTGGCCGCTGTCCGCGCGGGCCGGAGGCCGCCCGCGCCCGGTACCAGCCGGGGACCCGGCACGGGTCGAGTGATGATGCCGGGCGTCGTACCGGCGCCATCGCCGACCAGCACGCAGATGATGCCGACGTCGCAGAACCGCTACACCGGCCCACAGACAGGTGCCGCTGCGCCTGCGGTACCCGAACAGACCGGCATGTCCTCGGCGCAGAAGGCCCTCGCCTGGGGCGGCGGAGGTCTGCTGCTCCTCGCGATCGTCATCGGAGGGTTCGTGCTGCTGAATCGGGAGGACGAAACTCCCGCGCCGTTCGTTCCGCCGACGACGTCTCAGCAGCCGGTCACGACCACGACGACCACCACGGAGCCGTCCACCACCACGACCGAGCCGACGACGACCACCACGGAACCGACGACCACCACCACCACGACGACCACGACGGAACCGACGACGACCGAACCGACCACCACCTCGGAGACCACGCCGACGAGCCGCGGCGGGATCACCATCCCGTCGTTCACGTTGCCGTCCATCCCCGGAATCGGCGGCGGCCAGGAGGAAGAACCTCAGGCGTCGGGCACCACGGACGGCGCCGCCGCAGCGGACGAATTCTCGGATCGACCCCCCACCGATCGACCCTTCTTTGATCGACTAGGACAGCCATGACGACTCCCCGCAACCTCTCGTCCCGCTACGAGCTGGGCGAGATTCTCGGATTCGGTGGCATGTCCGAGGTTCATCTCGCGCGCGACAACCGCCTCGACCGCGACGTCGCCATCAAGGTCCTGCGTGCCGACCTCGCCCGCGACCCCACGTTCTACCTGCGTTTCCGTCGCGAAGCCCAGAACGCGGCCGCACTCAACCATCCCGCGATCGTCGCGGTCTACGACACCGGTGAAGCCGAGACGGAAGCAGGACCGCTTCCGTTCATCGTCATGGAGTACGTCGACGGCAGCACACTGCGGGACATCGTGCGCGCCGAAGGTCCGATGCCCGCCAGGCGCGCGATGGAAGTCATCGCCGACGTCTGCGCTGCGCTGGATTTCTCGCACCGCAACGGAATCGTCCACCGCGACGTCAAACCGGCGAACGTGATGATCAACAACGCCGGCGCCGTCAAGGTCATGGACTTCGGCATCGCCCGCGCCATCGCCGACAGCTCGAGCCCGATGACGCAGACCGCCGCCGTCATCGGAACCGCGCAGTACCTGTCGCCGGAACAGGCCAGGGGCGAGCAGGTCGACGCACGGTCGGACGTGTACTCGCTGGGCTGCGTCCTGTTCGAGATCCTCACCGGGGAACCGCCGTTCAAGGGTGACTCGCCCGTCGCCGTCGCCTACCAGCACGTCCGTGAGGATCCCGAGCTTCCGTCACGCGTCAACCCAGACGTTCCGCGCGAACTCGACTCGATCATCCTCAAGGCGATGGCCAAGAACCCCGCCAACCGCTATCAGTCCGCCGCGGAGATGCGTACCGATCTGGTCCGCGTCCTCGGTGGGCAACGCCCCAGTGCACCGACCGTCATGAACGACGAGGATCGCACCACGATCCTCGGCGCCATGGACGCACGTGCACCGCAACCACGAGCGAAGGCGACCGCCGACTCCGCCGACAGCACGAGCACCGGGCGCCACGCGGACTCCGATGACTCCGAGCCGCGGCACCGCGGCGTCAGGATCGCCCTTCTGTCCGTCGCGGCACTGGTGATCGTAGGAATCGTGGGTGCGTTCCTGTGGTCTCTGGGCCCCGGCTCCTCACCGGACCGCGTCGCGATCCCCGACGTGTCCAACCTGTCCGCGTCCGACGCCGAAGCACGCCTCCAGGAGGCCGACCTGCGGGTCGCGATCCAGGAGAAGCCCGACGCCACCGTCGCATCCGGCGACGTCATCACCACCAGACCGGGCGCAGGCGCCGAAGTGGACTCCAAGAGCACCGTCAACCTCGAGGTGTCGACCGGACCCGAGCAGGTTCAGGTGCCGCAGTTGACCGGCAAGACCGAACAGCAGGCCGCACAGGCCCTGTCCGCGCTGGGCCTCGAACTCGACGGCACCCGCGCACGTGCACCGTCGACGCCGGAGAACCTCGACAAGGTCGTCGAGCAGAATCCGTCGTCGGGGGTCGGCATCACCGTCGGATCGTCCGTGAAGATCACCCTCGGCTCCGGTCCTGCGCAGATCCGTGTGCCGGACGTCGTCGGCCAGCAGGTCGCCGTGGCGCAGCCGAACGTCGAAGGCGCCGGATTCAGAGTTCAGGTCGAGAACATCGACTCGAGCCAACCCGTGGGAGAGGTCGTCTCGACCAGCCCGGCAGGTGGGTCCAACGCAGTCGAAGGTGACACCGTCACCCTGCGAGTGTCCAACGGCGACAAGATCCCGATGCCGGACCTGCTCGGTCTGACGGTGTCCCAGGCACTGTCCGCCCTCGAGTCCGCAGGCTGGACCGGCACGACGTCCAACATCAGCACCACGACCGAGGTCCAGCTCGACCCGACCGTCGTGAACCGCATCGTCAATCAGGCCGAACCAGCCGGGTCGGAAATCACCAAGACCCAGACCGTCAACGTCACGGTCGGCGCCCTGGGAATTCCGGGGCGCTGACGTCCGCTCTCGTTCACACACGGCGAGCGGGCAAAAACCTCCACTATCGGGGCGAAAAGTGCACGTCCTGCCGACTTCGGCCGAACAGTGGAGCAAAATGCCCGCCGCGGTGCGTGCACGTACGGATTCGAGCGGCGGGATGTGCAGGTTGGTTCGACGGGCGCCCGATGGCCGTCACATCGGCACGTTCGCTGCTACCGAAACGCCAGCGCTACCTCGGCCTCGAGCCGATCCACCAACGCGTCGTCGGCTTCCGCCCCGCATACCTTCAACCAGTTCGCCAACATTCGGTGCCCGCCCTCGGTCATGATCGATTCCGGGTGGAACTGGACACCGTGGATCGGAAAGTCTTTGTGCCGCATGGCCATCACGAGACCCGAGTCGGTTCGGCCCGTCACCTCGAGCTCGTCGGGAATGGTGTCGGCAAGCACCGTCAGCGAGTGGTACCGAGTAGCGGTGAACGGTTGCGGCAGCCCTTCGAGGACTCCGATGCCATCGTGATTCACCGAGCTGGTCTTGCCGTGCAGTAGTTCCGGCGCGCGGTCGACCGTCGCACCGAACGCGGCCCCGATCGCCTGGTGCCCGAGGCACACCCCCAACAGAGGGGTCCTTTCCTTCGCGGCGGCGGTGACGAGATCCATCGTCGCTCCCGCACGCTGAGGAGTGCCTGGTCCCGGGCTGAGCAGAATGCCGTCGAAGTCGCGGGCCACGGCATCGCGGTCGTCCAAGCGCGGATCGTCGTTGCGCCACACCGTCGCGTCGACTCCGAGCTGGCCCAGGTACTGGACGAGGTTGAAGACGAAGCTGTCGTAGTTGTCGACGACGAGGATGCGCATGCGCCCCAGAATAGGTCACGGCCTGTCGGTCATCCTGGCTGGGCGAACTGCAGCCGGAGAGACCCCTGGTATGCGGGCACCGTCAGATCGTCGGAGGCTCCGACGGTGAGACCCAGGCCGTATCGGACCGAGTACTGGCGAAAGAGTTGCACACCCGGCTCGGCGTCGAGAGCGGCGTTCAGTGCGGCCGCGTCGCCCAGCGCGGTGACGATGTACGGCGGGCTGTACGTCCGCCCGCCCAACAGCAGCGTGTTTCCGATGCACCGGGGTGCGACATTGCCGGCGACCCGCTGGTCCTGCATCGCGATCGCGGTAGCGCCGCCGGACCACAACGCGTTGAGAACGCTCTGCACATCCTGTTGATGGACCACGAGATCGTCCGGGGATGCGTCCGAGGCGTACCGCCCGTCGCTTCCCCTCGGTGCATCGGTCAGCGTCACCACGACTCCCGGGCCCGACTCCGCCTCGAGCCCGGCAGGCGCCAACAGTGGGCCGACGCCGGCGAGCGCGTCGGCGACGTCGGAGTCTCCGGCACCGGCTTCCCGCTGGAGTTGCTCGACCTGCGCCGCCAGCTCGTCCCGCGTGTTCTCGGCCTGGTCCGCATCATCCTGAGCTGATCTGACCAGCGTCGACAGGCGTGTGGTGTCGGTCCGACGGATCTCGTCACCGCTGGAGAACTGCCGCGTG
Organism: Rhodococcus sp. 14-2470-1a; assembly: GCF_002259425.1. Classification (NCBI taxonomy): domain Bacteria; kingdom Bacillati; phylum Actinomycetota; class Actinomycetes; order Mycobacteriales; family Nocardiaceae; genus Rhodococcus; species Rhodococcus sp. 14-2470-1a. Next base: position 72,954 of record NZ_NPFZ01000026.1, on the reverse strand, counting down.
GTGGACAACAGCACACCGACGAGAAGGCACACGACGACCACCATCACCTGCCACGCGCGTGACGCGAGCACGCCCGAGCGGTCGTTGTCCGAAGCCATGAAATCCTCCGGTGCTCTCCCCAGCGTTTCCGCTGAGCTAGCGTGTACAGGACATGTGCACGCAGTTGGGCCTTCAGGCTGCCGTGATCATGTGACAGCACCGAACGCTACCTGCTCGGGGGATCTCCGCGGGCCGCAAGGTCACGCAGTGGCGACTCGGCCGTGTTCATCCACAGGCCGGTCCGCGATTGTCCACAGCTGTTCACAGTCCGGTATCCACAGGCACCGCTTCCGTGCACACCCAGACGAAGACCGCGACGACGAAAGGGCGAGGAATGCCGAAATCGAAGGTACGCAAGAAGAAGGACTATGTGATCGCTCCCGGGACGCGTACGCCCGGTTCGGTGGCGTCGGGCCCGTCCAGCCCGTTCTACGTTGCCGTGATGCTCGGATTCATGCTGGTCGGGCTCCTGTGGCTGCTCGTCTACTACTTGGCCGCCGAGGACATCTCGTGGATGAACAGCCTCGGAGCATGGAACTTCCTGATCGGCTTCGGGTTCATGGTGGTCGGTCTCGTCATGACGATGAAGTGGCGATGACGGCGTCGCCCTACCGTCGTCCTGCCGATCTACTTACACACATGTTATTCATCCCCAATGTGGATAAAGCCTGTGGATGAATCGGGCAGCCATCCACAGAATGTGGACAACTTGTCGTGGGCGACGCCCCTGCCTGCGGTGATCGCACTGACCGTCGGCGGGTTTGCCCTGCTCGTGGCCGCATTTCTCACCGACAACGATCCAGCGGGCCGCGTGCTGATCTCGATCGGCGCCCTGGGCCTGTGGATAATCGCCGGTCTCGCTGCGTATCAGCGACCGCGCCTGTGGATAGATTCGGCGGGACGGCTGTCCGTGAAGCGGTTGTCCGGCATTCACACGTACACGCGCGACGAAATCTCCCGGATCACGCTGGTGCCGTACCCCCGGCTGGGACGTCGCGTTCCGATGCTCGAGCTGAACGTCCGCCACCCGGGCGAGGACGACGATCGACTCGTGATCTTCGGCCGGTGGGATCTGGGGACGAGCCCCCAGAACGTGTACGACGCCCTCGAGCAACGCGGATTCGTCGAGGAGCGCTGACAGCACTCCCGACACCGGCCCCCGGAGACAGGCAGAGCGTCAGAGGCCCATTCGGGACCGGAGGTCGAGCACCCGGAAGGCGATGACCGCGAGCGCCACCACTGCGACCGCGGCTACGGCCGCCCATCCGAGGTAGCTGCGGGTCCGACGGTTCTGCACCCGCGCGGGAACGAACAGAATGCCCGCCGTCGCGAGCGCACCGGCGACCAGGCCACCCATGTGTCCCCACAGCGAGATGCCGGGGATGGTGATGCTGATGACGATGTTGAGGCCGATCACGACCAGCGCAGGCGTCGGGCTCCGGCGGAGTTTGAGCAGGATGATCGCCTGTGCGCCCAGTAGGCCGAAGATGGCACCGGATGCGCCGACCGTCGCGGTGAACGGGTCCTCGAGCAGCATCACCGACGCACTACCGCCGACGAGAGAAACCACGTACACCGCGATGTAGCGGGTCTTTCCGAGGATCGCTTCCACGTCGCGACCGATGATGTACAGCGCGAACATGTTGACGAGCAGGTGAATCAAGCCGTAGTGGAGAAATCCGCTACCGATCAGCCGCTCGTAGTCTCCGAGCGCGACGGCAGGCGGAAACAAGGCCCAGGACTCGTACAGCGACGACGCGCCGGTGTTGTCCATGACACTGCGGGACTGCAGGGCCGTCGCCGCGAACGCCAGAACGTTCAGCGCCATGATGACGTACGTGACCAGACCGTACGTCGAGTCCGCAGACCCGCCGGCGACGGTGCGTGCACGACGGACCTGCGCGTTGCCTGCGCGTACGCAGTCGACGCAGTGCTGCCCGACGGCCGCTGCCTGCAGGCACTGTGGACACGCGGGACGACCGCACCGCGAGCACGCGAGGCCCGTGGGTCGGTCAGGGTGTCGGACGCACCTCGACTGAGGTGGAGTGGGCTGATCGCCGTACGCGCCACCCCAGCCGGGGTTCGTCATCTACCGATGCTCCTCTTCGAAAAAGAGTTGAAACTCGAGGTATCAGGCCAGCGTGACGCTGGTGATGACGACCTCGTCGACGGGACGGTCACCGCGTCCGACGGGAGTGCCGGAGATAGCGTCGACGACCTTCTTCGACGCCTCGTCGGTGACCTCACCGAAGATGGTGTGCTTGCGGTTGAGGTGCGGCGTCTTCGTCGTGGTGATGAAGAACTGCGATCCGTTGGTTCCCGGTCCGGCGTTGGCCATGGCCAGCAGGTAGGGGCGGTCGAACTGGAGTTCCGGGTGGAACTCGTCGGCGAACTTGTAGCCGGGGCCACCTGCACCGGTGCCGGTGGGGTCTCCGCCCTGGATCATGAAGCCGTCGATGACGCGGTGGAAGATCGCGCCGTCGTAGAACGGACCGGAATCGGAGCCCGACGCGTTGGACGTCGTGTACTCCTTGGAACCGTCCGCGAGGCCGGTGAAGTTCTCGACGGTCTTCGGCGCGTGGTTGCCGAACAGCTCGATGACGATGTCGCCGCGGTTGGTGTGCAGCGTTGCCGTTGATGTCTTGTTTGGTGTGCTCACCCCACCATCGTGCCACCCCGCGCTCGTCGGCCGGTCGCGGACGGTCGGATGTGGCCGCACAGGATGTGGAACAGTGGGGGCATGACGAGCACATCGAAGTCTGCGCAGTTTCGGGATGTCGCCGTGAGCACCGGGGGCACCCTCGTCAAGGCAGCGAAAATTTTCGGAACCGGATCCGCAGGCGTCGGACTACAGCTGGCGAACCGGGCGTACGCGCTGGCCCGACGCGAAGCCGCCCGTCGCCGAGTCCGTCGAGTGACCTCGGCATCGTCGAAGATCAAGACGGCGAAGACCCGTACGTCGAAGATTTCCTCGGGCCCGTCGCTGCTCGGTACTCCGACACGCAAGATCGTCGCGGTCGGCGCAGTTCTGGGTGCGGCCGGAGGCATTGCGGTGCTCGTGTCCAAGCGGCGAAACGCGTTCGACCCGCCGGCGGACGCTCCGCCGAGCCTCGAGGACTACAGCGAGTCCCCGGTGAACGGATCGTCCGCACAGGCCGCGACGCGCGCGGACACCCCGCAGCAGACGTAGCGTCTAGCCGCTCGCCTCACCGGCTCGACCCGCGATCACCAGTCCGACGTTTCGCTGTGTGACGGTGCCGTCCGTCAGATACTCACTGTGGCCTCGGCTGTCCGAGAGACCTCCGTCGGACCGTGTCGCCAGTGGCCTGACACCGTCGAGCTCACTCGGATCCGATCCGAAGAACCCCGTATCGGCGACGACGTCCTCACGCGCCTCCGCCACGAACGTGTGTCCCGGCGGTACCGAGAGTGCCGAGATGTCGTCGAAGCCGAGACCGGGTGAGCCCAGCGCCACGAGATCGTCCACGCCGGACACCCCTCGTAGGGCGAGCGCGGCAGTGAGAGAGCCGTACGAGTGCCCCAGCAGCGTCAGATGCGGATCGTCGGTGCGTGAGGCGTCGAGACCATCCAGGAACGCAGCCAAACGGGGAGCGCCGACCGCGGCCGCCATCGGCGAGACGACTGTGCGCGTCGGATCGAGCAGGTTCCAGCCGAGATGCGGCGCCTCGTAATTCATCCACGTCACGCACGCCACCGATTCGTCCGGGGGCAGCACGCTTCGCACAGTCGCAGCCAGCGCGTCCATGTCGGAGTCGTAGCGCCCGACATCGCCGCCGATATCGGAATCCAGTCCAGGGACGAACACGGCGACGTGAGTGGCGGTCGACACGTTACCCACCGAAACAGCCGCCAACGTGTCCTCACCGCTGGTGTTGTCCAGCACCAGCAATTGGCGATTACCCTGTGCCAGAACGGCTTCGATCTCGTCGAGTGCTTTCAACCGCTTCTCGGTCTGAGCGAGACCGGCGTCCGCGTCGTCGAACAGCCCGCCGAAGACGTTGCCGTCCAACGTCCGAGCAAGCTGGTCGGCAACCGATTCCAGACGCGCTCGCTCGGAGATCAGGAGCCTCCGATTCGCGGCGTCGCGTACCTCGGCCGGAACGCCGTCGAGATTCCCGACAGCGCCGGGATCACGGACGAGCAGTGCCGTTCGCTCCGCCGGACTCGCCATCTGCCAGGACACGTTGTTCGCCGCTGCTGCCGCTGTCGGCGTGGGTAAGACGTCCGGGGCTGTATCGACGTCCGCGGCAAGCGCAGCGGCCGTTGCGACGTCGATGTCGGTGGCACGACGGATCACCTGCCGGGCTCGGGCCTCGAGCTCACGTATCACCCTGAGGCGATCGCGTGCATGGTCGAACGCATCCTCGGCCGCGACGGAGTACGTCGTCAGCGGATCGGCCACCGTTCCCGAATCGGAAATCTCGAGCCTGTGTTCGACGCCGATGCTGTCGCACTCTCGCAGCGCGGCCCGCACAGGATGGGCCTGTTTCGCGAACGTCGTCACAGCGCGGGCGATGCGACCTAGCTCGTCGGCGTGAGCGCGGTAGTCCGCGATCAGGTGCGACACCGAGAACTGTGCGGCATCAGCCGCGTCTCCGCTCCACTCGAGCTGTGCAACGGCGGCCTCGATCTCGCCGACCGTGGAGGCGAGAGAGTCGGCCGTCCGTGCAACCCGCGCACCCAGCAGGGTGATCTCCGACGGTTGCCATCGCTGAATTTCGTTCCACAACAACACATCCACCCCGATGTCGGTCAGGTCGACGCGGACGCGATCGACATGACTGACAGTCAACCCCGCCCGGCGCCAGGCTGCGGAGCGTTGTCCACAGCCTGTGGATGAAATCTGTGGAGCAACGTCAGCGCGCTATTCTCCATTCCGACTGTTCAGGCCCCGACGTGCCCGGCCGGGGCGGTGTGGACGGGCGGGGCGGTGCGGACGGTGCGGACGGGCGGGCCGACTTGGGAGGACGGCTTCGCTTGGCTCGATACAGATCGGCGTCGGCCGCGCGGTAGATCTCCGCCCAGCGACGCGCAGCAGGCATGCAGACGATGCCCACACTCCACTCGGCACGATGTGCACGCCGAAGACGGTCGATGATCTGCCACGCCTCGGCCTCGAGCACTCCGGGCATGAAGAGCACGAACTCGTCGCCGCCCAGACGGCCCAGCACGTCCCGTCGGCTCAACTCCGCCTTCCAGGCCTTCGACACGCGCGCGAGAAGGACATCACCTGCGATGTGCCCGTACTCGTCGTTGATGTCCTTGAAATGATCCAGGTCCAGAACGGCCATGCTGACCGACAGACCGCGCGCCGCGCATACGGGCAACATCTTGGCGACCTTGGACTCGAAGCCGAATCTGTTCAACAATCCGGTGAGCGCATCGTGCGTGGCGGTGTACCGCATGCGCCTGGCGAAAGCGCCGAACACTTCGGTGGCACCCACGACGCCGAGGGCGATGAGCACGTACGCGATGAACGAGGACTCGAACGGGCCCGCCGCGGCGCCGAGTACCGCGAACACCGCAAGCGCGCCCACCCACATCCCGGCGTTGCGCTCGGACCAGAAAGCGCCGATGTGCATGCCGAGGAACATCGTCGCCAGGACACAGATCAGGTACGTCGGCAAGGTGTTGCTGGCCGAGAAGGACAGTGCGACAGCAACGATCCCCATGAAGGTGACATGACCGATCGTGCGCTTGGGGCTCGGACCCTTCAACCGCATCAACATGACGGTCGCCGCGATACCGAGAATCAGGGACACGAGAACCGCACACCGCGCCCAGGTATTTGCGCTCGGCCAGTACGCGCTTCCCCCTGCCGCGTACAGAACCGTCGTGCCTCCGATGTACACCAGAAGGGTGAGCGCGGACTCGTCCAGCTTTCGAGTTTTCGCCATCAGACGATCCAGCATTGCCGCCCCACCTCCCCCAGAACATCGCATCCAGCGTCGACGGCGACGTCTGTCGTGCGGGACTTTAACACCTTCCGCCGACATCCGAATGCGAAGCGAACCCGGTGAACCGTAGGGAACGAGCCGAGGGGGAGAAAGCTAGGACACCAGTTCGGCTCGAGCCGACTCGCGGGCAAGGAGGCGATCGCGCGACTCCTCGAACTTGGTCGCCTTCACCCCGAGTTGCTCGACGAATGCCGCGAGGCGATCCCGGTCCTGCTCGCCGCCGGGCCCGAAGTCGGTGCGGTCGAAGATGCGCCACTTCCGCAGGACCGGCATCAGTACCTCGTCGAGGTGCTGGCGTAAATCGTAGATTCCGTGCTTGGCCAGGGACATCGCATTCTTGCGGAAGTTGGGCATGTTGAGTCCCGGCATGGCGAAGTCCGTCACCACGTCGGCGATTGCCCGCACCGTTTGATCCGGTGTCAGGTCGAGCGCGGCCTCGCCGAGGTTCCGGTAGAAGATCATGTGCAGGTTCTCGTCCGCGGCGATTCGAGCCAGCATTCGGTCCGCCACCGGGTCACCGCACGCATGGCCGGTGTTGCGGTGGGACACACGCGTCGCAAGCTCCTGCAACGTCACGTAGGCGACCGAATGCAGGAAGTTCGCACCGTCCATCGGAGCGTCGACGCCTGTGGTCATGTGCTGCATCCGTGCCCGTTCGAGCTCCACAGGGTCCACCGCTCGGGTCACGACGAGGTAATCCCGCATCACGATGCCGTGCCGGTTCTCTTCTGCCGTCCACCGACCGACCCACGTACCCCAGGCCCCGTCGAGCGAGAAGTTGTCCGCCAGACCTCGGTGATACGACGGCAGGTTGTCCTCGGTGAGCAGGTTCGTGATCATCGCCGTACGCGCCAGGTCGGACAGTGACGACTGCGACTCGTCCCAGTCGTCACCGCCCATCGCCGCGAAGTTCCTGCCTTCGTCCCACGGAATGTAGTCGTGGGGATGCCATTCCTTCGCTATCGCGAGGTGGCGGTCGAGGTTCAGCTCCATCGTCGCCTTGAGTTCGGTCAGCAATTCGGTGTGATCGAGGTTGCGCATCGCTGATTCCTGTTCACGAGTTCGATACGCACGTCGCGTCCGAGGTGGCCTGATACGCGCTGACGCTAGAGCAGTCCCCGGCGCCCGGTCCCCCGTCCGCCGGTTGTCTGGGAATCTCCACATCCGGACCGCGGCCGCTTGGCCACCGTCACAGACATTGGCAGTTTTTCGCGGAAGCATGACATAACTGCCACTGTTCGACGTGGCCTGCACCGATCGACACTTGCACCATGGCAACTTTCCTCGCACTGGTACTCGTACTCGGATTCATCCACGTCGCCGCCACCACCTACGTGCGGCACCAGACCTCGAGCTCGGTCAGCAGACTCTGGGCCAGCCCCTACCGATACAACTACTTCCGTCCCGACGAGGAATCCGTTCCCACCCACCGCACCCGGACGGACAGCCGTGTTACTGCCGACTGCATATCAGGGACCTGAACCCTGACACACGCACCTCGGGATGAAATCGGACCCACAACACAGTGATCCCACAACGCAGTGACCCCGACACGCATTCGCGTATCGGGGTCACTGTCGATCTGTAAAGCTATCTAATTGTGGAGCTATCTAATTGTGGAGCCTAGGAGATTCGAACTCCTGACATCTGCCTTGCAAAGGCAGCGCTCTACCAACTGAGCTAAGGCCCCGGGGTGGTGCAAGCGAACAGTACCTTACGAAATCTCGAACTCGAAATTTCCTGGTCCTGACGCCTCCGTGCGGACGATCAGCGAGTGGAAACCTCGTGCCACACACCGTCACTGTTGCGGAGGGACCGCACCTTCGACGCTGCCGACACGACTGCTATCACTGCACCGATCAGAAGAAGGATTTTCATGATCATGTCCCTCTTCCGTATTGCTCGGTGTGGGCCTAGGAGGACTTGAACCTCCGACCTCTTCCTTATCAGGGAAGCGCTCTAACCGCCTGAGCTATAGGCCCGTGAACCTCGATTCGGACAGAAGATTTCTCTTTCCGAACCGAGGAGAGAGATTACCGCATCGAACCGCCGTACTCCAAAACGGCTCGATCCGGCACTCTCGAGCGACCTGGTTCAGTCCCGATCCGCGAGGGTTACTTCGACGCCCCCGACCAGGTCGGAGGACAAGTTGTAGATGAACGATCCGATGGTCGTCAACGCCGTGAACAACACCACGTTGATGACACCGATCACTGCGGCGTAGCCGAATACCTGTCCGGCACTGACCAATCCACCGTCACCCGACTCGGACACGATGTCGGTGAACGCACTGTTCAAGCGATCCCAGACACCCATTCCGTCGAGAACCGCGTACAGCAGCCCGACTGCGACCATCCACACGAAGAACAGCGATACCGCGATGACGAGGGAGATCTTGAGCGTCGACCACGGATCGATCTTGCGCAGTTGAATCGTGGCACGCAGAGGAGTTCCGTCCTCACGCGCTGCGATGGCGACCGGCTGAGCGATCTGCTGCGTCTCCGACGCCGGTGCCGTGTGCCGGACCTCCGACAGGTCCGGCATGTCCTTCGCCAGATCCTTGCGTTCGATGTGCCGCGTCGGTCCGTCGATGCCGGCGGCCTTCGTCTTGGCTGCTTCTCGACGCTGTGAACTGTCCGCCGAACTCTCGGCGCCCACTGCGGCGGTGGCTGCTGCTGCGGCCCCTGCCTGGGTTCCACGACGATCGTCGCCTGGCTGTCCGGACTGTCCCGGCTGGCCCGATTGAGCGCCCGGTCCGACCGGCGGCAGCGTTCCGCCGCGCGCCGACAGGTTGGTCTGCGGCTGGCTCTGTGCGCCGTTCGCCGGACCGCGCTGCCACGGAGGTGCGCCCTGACCCGAACCACCGACCTGTCCCGAGGCACTGCCCTGACCCGAACCGTTCTGGACAGGCGCACTGCGCACCGGTCCCGGACCGTTCTGGTAGCCACCCGCCGGCGGCTGCGTGACATCACCCGCACCCAGTGGATCGAACGCACGCTCGTTGTCCACCCGTGGTGCCGCCTCGGTGGGCGGCTGCTGGGCAGCAGCCGGGCGTGCCGGTGCAGGCGGACGCGGCTGATTCTGCGGCTGCGACTTCGGTGCCTCCGCGGGCCGCTGGTTCTCCGGCTGACGCTGATCCGGACGCTGAGGTGACGATGCCGGAGCCTGCTGAGTCGTCGGCGGCTGAGTCGTCGGCGGCTGGGCAGTAGTCGGCGGCTGGGGAGGCCGAGCTGTGGCCTGCTCACGCGCCGAGCCGTCGGACGTCCTCGCGGTTTCCGGAGCACCTCCCTGACGTTCGGGTGCCTGGCGTTCGGGTGCCTGGCGTTCGGGTGCCTGACGCGCCGGCTGGCTCGGCGGTTGCCGATCGCCGCCGGCGGGACGCGCACCGTTCCCTTGCCGTGGGTCGGACTGCTGAGAACCGGACTGCTGAGAACCGGACTGCTGAGAACCGGACTGCTGTGGAGCGCCCTGCTGAGGACCGGCCTGCTGAGGGGCCGGCGCACCGGGTCGCGACGGAGGACGCCCGCCGCCGTTCTGCGGCGTTCCGGGGCGAACCGCCGGCTGCGGCCGCGCGGAAGTGCGTGGCTGCTCGGCGTCGCTGGGCGGAACGGGCCTGCTACCAGGCCTGTTGGGAGTGCTCACTTACGACTCCTTCGGTGCGTCGTCTTCGTCTCCGGCGGCGCCGGGCTCGGGTTCGGCTTCGTCGGCGTTACGGGCAATAGCGAGCAGTGTGTCGCCTTCCCCGAGATTCATCAACCGAACGCCCTTCGTCTGTCGACCGGCCTTCCGTACCTGCTTCGCTGCGGTCCGGATTACACCACCACTGGAGGTGATGGCGTACAGCTCGTCCTCGTCGTCGACGATGAGAGCCCCCACCAGGGTGCCACGCTTCGGGTCGTACTGGATCGTCAGCACGCCCTTTCCGCCGCGGCCCTGCGCCGGGTAGTCCTCCATCGCGGTGCGCTTGGAGTAGCCACCGGAGGTGGCCACCAGCAGGTACTTGCCCTCCCGCACCACGTTCAGCGACAACAGCTCGTCCTCGCCGTTGAACCGCATGCCCTGGACACCGGAGGTCGCGCGACCCATCGGACGCAGAACCTCGTCGGTTGCGGAGAAGCGAATCGACTGACCCTGAGCGGACACCAGCAACAGGTCGTCGTCGGACGACGCCAACACAGCGCCGACCAGTTCGTCCTCGCCGCGGAGGTTGACCGCGACGATGCCGCCGCTTCGGTTGGAGTCGAAGTCGGTGAGCTTGGACTTCTTGACCAGCCCACCCTTGGTGGCGAGCACCAGGTAGGGCGCGTCCTCGTAAGTCTTGATCTGAATGACCTGCGCGATGCGCTCGTCGGGCTGGAACGCCAGCAGGTTCGCGACGTGCTGCCCGCGGGCCGTCCGGTTGGCCTCGGGAAGCTCGTACGCCTTGGCGCGATAGACCCTGCCCTTGGTGGTGAAGAACAGAATCCAGTCATGCGTCGAGCAGACGAAGAACTTGCTGACGATGTCGTCCTGCTTCAGCCCCGCGCCCTGCACTCCCTTGCCGCCGCGCTTCTGCGAGCGGTACAGGTCGGTTCTGGTGCGCTTGGCGTAGCCGGTTTCGGTGATGGTGACAACGACGTTCTCGCGGGCGATGAGATCCTCGTCGTTGACGTCTCCGTCGCTGGCGATGATGCGGGTACGACGGTCGTCGCCGTACTTCTCGACGATCTCACCGAGCTCGTCGCGGACGATCTGACGCTGACGCTCCGGCCGGGCCAGGATGTCCTGCAGGTCGGCGATGGTGCGTTCGATCTCGGCCAACTCGTCGATGATCTTCTGACGCTCGAGGGCAGCCAGACGACGCAACTGCATCGCGAGGATGGCGTCGGCCTGGATCTCGTCGATGTCGAGCAGTTCGATCAAGCCGGCCTTGGCGTCGTCGGCGGTCGGCGAACGACGGATGAGGGCGATGACCTCGTCCAGAGCGTCGAGTGCCTTGACCAGTCCGCGCAGGATGTGAGCGCGCTCCTCGGCCTTGCGCAGCCGGTATCGCGTGCGCCTGATGATGACGTCGAGCTGATGAGCCACGTAGTAGCGGATCATCTGATCCAGACGCAGGGTGCGCGGCACACCGTCGACGATCGACAACATGTTCGCGCCGAAACTCGTCTGCAGCTGGGTGTGCTTGTAGAGGTTGTTCAGCACCACCTTCGCGACGGCGTCGCGCTTGATGGTGACGACGATGCGCATGCCGACGCGGTCCGAGGACTCGTCGTCGATCTTGGAGATGCCGGCCAGTTTGCCGTCGCGCACCTGCTCCGCGATCGACGTGATCAGGTTGTCCGGGTTGACCTGGTACGGCAGCTCGGTCATGACGATCGTGGTGCGGCCGTTGGAGTCTTCCTCGATCTCGACGACGCCGCGCATGCGAATGGATCCGCGTCCGGTCGAGTACGCATCCTGGATGCCCTGCCCGCCGACGATCAAGCCGTGGGTCGGGAAGTCGGGGCCCTTCACGCGTTCCATGCACGCGGCGAGGGTCGCTTCTTCGTCGGCCTCGTGGTTGTCGAGTGCCCAGAAGACGGCGTCGCCGAGTTCACGCAGGTTGTGCGGCGGAATGTTGGTGGCCATACCGACGGCGATGCCGTTGGAGCCGTTCATCAGCAGGTTGGGCACCCGCGACGGAAGTACCGTCGGCTCTTGGGTTTTGCCGTCGTAGTTGGGGATGAAGTCGACGGTTTCCTCGTCGATGTCCCGCAACATCTCCATGGCGAGAGGCGTCAGACGTGCCTCGGTGTATCGCATGGCAGCCGCGCCGTCGTTGCCACGGGAGCCGAAGTTGCCCTGGCCGTCGACCAACGGGTACCGCATGGACCAGGGCTGAGCCAAACGCACCAGCGCGTCGTAGATCGAGGTGTCACCGTGCGGGTGGTAGTTACCCATCGTTTCGGCAACGGGGCGTGCGGATTTGACGTAACTGCGGTCCGGGCGGAAGCCGGAGTCGTACATCGCGTACAGCACACGACGGTGCACGGGCTTGAGGCCGTCGCGTACTTCGGGAAGTGCGCGGCCGACGATGACGCTCATCGCGTAGTCGATGTAGCTACGCTGCATCTCCTGCTGGATGTCGACCGGATCGATGCGGTCGCCGCCCTCGGCGTTCGTGGTCTGTCCGGGAGGCCCGACAGGAGGCTCGGTTATGTCCGACATGGAATCTCCTTCAGCGAAAGTCTAAGAGGTGTAACGAATTTCAAGTAGTGCGTGAAAGTTCGTCACACGTCCAGGAAGCGGACGTCCTTGGCATTGCGGGCGATGAAACTGCGCCGGGCACTGACGTCCTCGCCCATCAGGACACTGAACAGCTCGTCCGCGGCGGCGGCATCGTCGAGGGTGACCAATCGGAGCACGCGCACCGATGGATCCATCGTGGTCTCCCACAGTTCCTTCGCGTTCATCTCGCCGAGGCCTTTGTAACGCTGGACGCCGTCCTCGATGTTGATCTTGCGCTTGTTGGCGATACCGGCCTCGAGCAGTCCGTCGCGTTCGCGATCGGAGTACGCGAAGTCGGGTTCGCCGCGGCTCCACTTCAACTTGTACAGCGGCGGCATGGCCAGATAGACGTGGCCGTGCTCGATGAGCGGACGCATGAAACGGAACAGCAACGTCATCAGCAGCGTCGAGATGTGCTGGCCGTCCACGTCGGCGTCGGCCATCAGCACGATCTTGTGGTAGCGGAGCTTGGTTATGTCGAACTCGTCGTGGATACCGGTGCCGAACGCGGTGATGATCGACTGGACCTCGTTGTTCTTCAGAACGCGGTCGATGCGAGCTTTCTCGACGTTGATGATCTTTCCGCGGAGCGGGAGGATCGCCTGGTACATCGAGTCACGACCGGACTTGGCCGAGCCGCCGGCGGAGTCGCCCTCCACGATGTAGATCTCGGACTTGCTCGGGTCGTTGGAGCGGCAGTCGGCGAGCTTGCCGGGCAGGCCACCGATGTCCGTCGCGCTCTTGCGGCGCACCAACTCTCGCGCCTTGCGCGCGGCCATACGGGCCTGAGCCGAGGACACGGCCTTGTTGATGATGGTCTTCGCGTCGGCCGGGTTGGACTCGAACCAGTGCGCCAGGTGCTCGTTGCACGCCTTCTGCACGAACGAGCGAACCTCGGTGTTGCCGAGCTTCGTCTTGGTCTGACCCTCGAACTGCGGTTCCCCCACCCGGACGGAGATGACCGCGGCGAGACCCTCGCGGATGTCGTCGCCGGTGAGTTTGCCGTCCTTCTCCTTGACGAGCTTCTTGTCCGCTGCGTACTTGTTCACCGTCGAGGTGAGCGCGGTACGGAAGCCTTCCTCGTGCGTGCCGCCCTCGTGCGTGTTGATCGTGTTGGCGAAAGTGTGGACCGACTCGGAGTAACCGGCGTTCCACTGCATCGCGATCTCGACCTCGTGGCCTTCACCCTTGGCGGTGAAGCCCACGACGGAGTTGTGGATGGATGTCTTCGTCTTGTTGATGTGCTTGACGAAGTCGACGAGGCCGTCGGGGTAGTGGTACGTGCGCTTCTTGACCTTGGCGGGCTTGGCCTCGACGGCCTGAGCTTCTTCCTCGGACGCGGACTTCGGTGCCTCCGCGGTCTCGGCCAGCTCTTCCTCGCTGGCGTCGGTTGCTGCCACGCGCTCGTCGGTGAAGTTGATGGTCAGTCCCTTGTTCAGGAACGCCATCTCCTGGAGGCGACGGTGCACGATGTCGAAGCTGAAATCGAGTGTCTCGAAGATCTTGCCGTCCGGCCAGAAGCGGACGATCGTGCCGGTGTCCTCGGTGTCGCCGACGGTCTCGAGCGGCCCTGGTTTGGCGTAGTCGTACGCCTGCGTGTAGCGGTGACCGTCGCGAGCGATCTGGAGTTCCACCTTGGTGGAGAGAGCGTTGACCACGGAGATGCCGACGCCGTGCAAACCACCGGACACGGCGTACGAGTCCGAGTCGAACTTTCCACCGGCGTGCAGCTGCGTCATGACGACCTCGACGGTGGGAACACCGGAGGCGTGCGTGGCGACGGGAATTCCTCGACCGTCGTCCTTGACCTCGACGCTGCCGTCCTCGTGAATGGTGACGTCGACGGTGGAAGCGTATCCGGCCATGGCCTCGTCGACGGAGTTGTCGACGACCTCCCAGATCAGGTGGTGCAGGCCTCGCTCACCGGTGGATCCGATGTACATACCGGGCCTCTTGCGAACTGCTTCCAGTCCCTCGAGCACGGTGATCGACGAAGCGCCGTAATCCTTGTTCTCGGTCTTACCCGACTTCTCGGCAGCCACGATTCGGTTGTTCTCCTTCAGCGTCAAGGTCCCCCTCGCACCGAATGGGTGCTGCCGTGTGGGCACCGGGTGGTGCCACCGCACGAGTCTGCTCGGCCGTCCTGCCTCACCCTGCGGGTAGGCCGTGACGGTGAGCAGATCCGAAGGGCTTCTCTGTTACCCGTCCATACTACTGGTACGTACCGACGGCATGGGGACGATGACACCCCGAAATGCCCCCTGGTTGCCTCACAGACGCATTTTTTCGCGTCCCGACGGCAAATATGGACAGCAGAATCAGCTCCGAGGGCTACAGATCGAGGACGATCCGTCCACCCGCTGCCCGCGACACGCAGATCAGCATCTCGTTCTCCTGCTCCTCGGGGGTCAGCCGAGTCTCGCGGTGTTCGGGAGTGCCGACGAGCACTCGGGTTCGGCACGTTCCGCAGAAGCCCTGCTGACACGAGTACGCCACGGACGGCTTCACCTCACGGATCGCCTGCAACGCTGTCTGTTCTGCGCCGACGGTGATCACGTCACCGGAATCGACCAATTGGACCTCGAACTCCACACCGTTCCGAACCGGAGGTGGAGAGAAACGCTCGAAGTACAAATGGGTGGCGTCGGTGCCGTCGACGGCCGCGCGCACCGCGTCGATCATCGGCGGCGGGCCACAGCAGTAGACGGCACCGCCCGCCACGCGACCGAGCAGTTCACTACCCGACGCGATCCCGTCGACGTCGTCGGTGCGGACGTTCACCCGTTCGCTGTCCAAGGCGAGAATCTCGTCGAGGAACGGCAGCGACTCCCGCGAGCGCCCCCGGTACTCCAGGTACCAGTCCATCCCGGAGGCGCGGGCTGCCCGCACCATCGGAAGGATGGCGGTGATACCGATTCCGCCTGCGACGAACACCGCCCGGCCGTCGACGACGAACGGAAATCCGTTGCGCGGACCTGTCACGGTGACGGGCGTTCCGATCTCGAGTGCATGCATCTCCGCCGAACCACCGCCGCCGTCCGGAATGAACCGCACCGCAACGGTGTACGCGCGTGCATCCGACGGGTCACCGCACAACGAGTACTGCCGGCGTCGACCGGACGGCAGGACGAAATCGAGGTGCATTCCCGGAGCCCATGCCGGAAGTTCCTCGCCCAGTGCACTTTCGAATTCCAGCCGGACGACCTGTTGGTCCACGCACAGAACCTCGCGCGAGCGGAGCGTCAATGCGATGTCGCGGACTACCGGCGCCGCCGCGTGGCTGTCGTCGAACTCGCCGTTGTCCAGCAACGCGAACCACTTGTCCAACGCGTCGGTGACGAGAGACATCGTCTGATCGGGTACAGCGCGCCCGTACAGATCCTGTGGAACCTGACGACCCTCACGAAAGGTGTCGACCGTTCTGGCCATGTCGGACAACCGCTTTCGCAGTCCCTGCTTCTTCTTGGACACCACGAGCTCGACTCTCGAATCCGGATTCGAAACCGCGGTCACCGTGCGCACGCTCGTGCGGCGGGCGACGTTGCAAGGTACTGCACGGCTTGCTCGGTCGACCCTTCGCTCGAGGGGTGGTAGTCACGGGCGAAGTAGCGAAGCGAGGCCTTCCAGATCATCTTGGGGCCGGGGAAGAGACCACGTGCAGCAACCGCGCGATAATTTCGAAGCGACGGCCGGCGTTGCTTCGCGGGCAGGTGAGCCAGCGTCGGATCGCGATCCATCAGGTACCGCACGCCACGAGTCCAGAACCACACCAACGTTGGTGCGATCGCGACGTAGGTTCGGATGCGCCGGGCGGGGCGAACATCGAAGTACTGCATGACCTCGAATGCCACCGAGCGGTGCTCGACTTCCTCGGCCCCGTGCCACCGAAGCAGGTCGAGCATGGTTGGATCGAAATCGACCTCGTCGAGCGCACGCGCGTTGAGCACCCAGTCACCGAGGAACGCCGTCAGATGTTCGACGGCTGCGATCAGCGCCACTCGTTCCACCAAGCTGTTCCTGGTGTGCGTGCGCCTGTTTCCGAGCGCGCGACCGAACAGGAACTGCATCTGCTCGACGTACGGTGCGACATCGATACCGTGGGCGGTCAACGAATCGAGCACCTGGGTGTGGGCCGTGGCGTGCATCGCCTCCTGGCCGATGAAACCGATGACGTCTTCACGTAGGCGCTCGTCGTGAATCAGAGGAAGCGCTTCCTTGAAGGTACGGACGAACCACTCCTCACCCTCGGGCAGGAGTAGATGCATCACGTTGACCAGATGAGTCGCGAGCGGATCGCCGTCGACGTAGTGCAGCGGCAGAGCAGACCAGTCGAATCTGACGTTTCGAGCCTGGAGCACCACGCGGTCCTCCGGCTGTCGGTCGATCGCCGACCTGTCGGATTCTTCTTTGGCGTCGGGTGAGAACACACGGTCCCTTCGTCGTAGCGGGTCGGATCACGAGCAACGATCCCGATCTCGTTGCTTGTGATCGATCACCGAATTACGCTACGCACCGAGGCTGTGCAGAGCAACCAAGATCACCTTGATTCATCAGTGTGATCCAAGCAATAGGGACAATTTACAGCGTCGGTCCGCTTCGGTAGGAGTTGAATCTACCCGTACGTGTCTCGCGGCCCGCGGCCCTTGATGTGGCGGTCGCCCTTACGCCAACTCTTGGTCGTGGGTCCGTGGATCTTCAAGGACTTCACGACGCCGTGTCCCACTGCCGCGGCGATCTTGGCCAGAATCTGCGCTTGCATCAAGCGCAGCTGCGTCGCCCACGCCGTGGACTCGGCGGTGACGCTCAGAACACCGTCCTCGAGTTTCGTCGGCGTCGCGTGGGACGCGATGTCCTCGCCAACCACCGCGGGCCACCGCCCGAGCACCGTACCTTCCGCCACCTTGTCCGACCATCCGCGTTTCTGCGCGATCGACCCGGCGAGCGAACCCAGAGTCTGCGGGTCACGGTCGTCGGGACCTGCACCGGACCATCCGCGCTTACGTCGACCTCGAAGTGCGCGGACGCCTCCCTTCGGCGAAGAACGCCCCTGCCCGACGGATTTGCCGCTCGCCTTCGCGGCAGCTCGCGCGTCCTCGAGGGCACGGCGCGCCAAGTCGACGCCCTTGAGCTCGTCCGTTCCTTCGCCTGATTCTTCGTTCACGTCTCATACTCCTTCGGTGGAGTCGACGGTGGCGTCGATCGGGGTTATCGTCGAGATTCGTTCCGAACTATGTTGCACTGCTTCGACTTTCCACCGACGAGCATCGATCTCCGGCGGAATGTCCTCCGCGACGGCGGCGGTGATCAACACTTGCTCCGCCTCGGCCGCGACGGCGGCCAGGGCACTGCGACGCTTGCGGTCGAGCTCGGCGAAGACGTCGTCGAGCATCAACACCGGGTCGGTCCCCTCCGCCCGTAACAACCGAAAGGACGCCAGCCGCAACGACAAGGCGTACGACCACGATTCACCATGGCTGGCAAACCCTTTCGCGGGCTGATCACCGAGCATCAACTCGAGGTCGTCTCGGTGTGGTCCCACCAGACAGACTCCGCGCTCGATCTCGCGTTGACGCATCTCGTTCAGCCGATGGAGAAACGCAGCTTCGAGCACATCGACGTCGTCGGGCTCCGGTACACGGGCTACATCCGCGAACTCCGGCGGCAGTACGTCCCCCAGACTGCTTCTGTATGTCACTGCGGCAGGGCGTGATTCAGGCGCAATGGATGCGTAGGACTCGGCCACCAACGGTTCGAGTTCGTGAACCAAGCCGATGCGCGCGGCCAGCAACTGGGCACCGTGCGCCGCGAGATGACCGTCCCACACGTCGAGCGTGGCGAGCGCGCTGGCACCGTCGGTCGACCGTGAGCCACGACGCAATGCCCCACCCGCGGTCTTCAGCAACGCCGACCGTTGCCGAAGCACCTTGTCGTAATCTGCTCGCACACCAGCCATTCGAGGCCTACGGGTGGTCAGCAACTCGTCCAGATAGCGACGTCGATCCCCTGGATCTCCCCGCACGAGGGACAGGTCCTCCGGAGCGAAGAGCACGCTGTGCAGAACGCCCAGTATCTCCCGCGGTCGGCGCACCGGGGAGCGATTCATCCTGGCCTTGTTGGCTTTTCCCTCGAGCAACTCGATGTCGATGGTCAGTTCTCGACCGAGGTTGACCACCGAGGCACTGGCGAACGCACGCTGTGCACCCGCGCGGATCATCGGAGCATCGGAGGACACCCGGTGCGACGACAGCGTCGACAGATAGCCGAGCGACTCGAGCAGGTTCGTCTTGCCGTGACCGTTGGGACCGACGAACACCGTCGAACCCGGCTCGAGTTCGACGGTGACGTCGTCCCAGGACCTGAAGTCCCGCACGGTGAAAGAGCGAACGAACAAGATCTATTTCTTGGGATCGGGTGCGCGAAGAGTTTCTTCGGTCGACGCACGTTTGACGGCGTGACCACCGAACTGATTGCGCAGCGCGGACACGGCTTTCATCGCCGGTGAATCGTCCTGGCGGGATGCGAATCGAGCGAACAGGGCCGCAGAGATGACCGGTGCCGGAACCGCGTGCCGAATCGCTTCTTCGACCGTCCACCTTCCTTCGCCGGAATCCTCTGTGTAACCGGAGATTTCAGCGAACTCGGGGTCCTCGGCCAGCGCCTGAACCAGCAGGTCGAGCAGCCACGACCGGACAACGGTGCCCTTGCTCCACGCACGAAGAACACCATGAGTGTCCTGCACGAGTTCCTCGGCCTCGAGCAGCTCGTACCCCTCGGCGTACGCCTGCATCAGCCCGTACTCGATGCCGTTGTGCACCATCTTCGAGTAGTGGCCGGCACCGACAGGGCCCGCATGGACGAAACCGTCGGCCCGCTCACCTTCCGGACGAAGCGCGTCGAAGATCGGCTGAGCGCGTGCGACATCGTCTTCCGATCCTCCGACCATCAGGCCGTAGCCGTTCTCGAGGCCCCAGACTCCGCCGGACACGCCTGCGTCGATGTAGCCGATGCCCTTCTTCGCCAGCAGTTCCGCGTTGGGTCCATCGTCGGTGAAGCGCGAGTTACCACCGTCGATGACGAGGTCGCCCTCCTCGAGGGCATCCGCGAGCCCGACGATGGTGCTTCGGGTGATCTCGCCCGACGGGACCATCACCCAGACGATGCGCGGCGCGGTGAGCGCCTGCGCCAGACCCTCGAGCGACGGGGTATCCGTGACCTCGGGCCGCGGGTCGTAACCGATGACTTCGTGGCCGTGCGAGCGCAACCGCTCGCGCATGTTGAAGCCCATCTTTCCGAGGCCGACCAGTCCCAGCTGCATGCGAAGTGTCCTTTGCGTCGAAGATGCTGCCGATGATGAGGGCGTCCACCGACGTCCTCGCGGGTGGTACCCGATCAGCCGGGAAGGCGCACCGGCATCAGCAGATACGTGTAGGCGCTCTGCGGTGCCGCGAACTTACCCGAGGAATCCGGTACCAGTTCATCATCCGTCGTCGGCCGGAGAACCGCAGGCCTACTGGGAGTCGTGAATCCGAATGTGACCTTCTCGCTGTGCAGCGACGACAACCCGTCGATCAGATAGCCGGGGTTGAACGCGATGGTCAGCGGCTCACCCTGGAAGTCGGCGAGCAGTGCCTCCTCGGCCCGACCGGCATCGTCACCACCGGCCGACAGCAGGACGCCTTCCGAGGAGAACTCGAGGCGAACCTGCGCACCACGCTCGGCGACGAGCGCCACACGCTTGATCGCTTCGACGAGAGGTGCGATCTCCACGACGGCAACCGCCGTGTGCTCGGGTGGCAACAGCTGTCGGAACTTCGGGAAGTCGGCATCGAGGAGGCGCGTCGTCGTCCGACGACCTCCGCTGATGATGCCGAGGAGGCCGTCGGCGCCGATCGACGATCCGGACCCCAGAGCGAGCTCCACCGGCGAACTTGCGTTGCCCGTCAACGTCTTTGCCGATTCCGACAACGTACGGGCCGGGATCAGGACCTCGGTCTTGGTCTCTCCGCCGACGGGCAGCCACTCGAGCTCGCGGACTGCGAGCCGGAAGCGGTCGGTCGCCGCGAGGACGACCGTCGTGCCGTGGATTTCGACGCGGATACCGGTGAGCATCGGCAACGTGTCGTCCTTGCCTGCGGCGATGGCAACCTGCGCGATTGCCTCGGAGAACACATCCACTGCGATCGACCCGGTCTGCGTCGGCAGCTCGGGCAACTGGGGGTAGTCCTCGACGGGCATCGTCGGAAGCGAGAATTTCGCGCTTCCGCAGTTGATGAGCACCCGGGTGCCGTCGACGCTGACGTCGACGGGCTTGTTGGGAAGCGACTTCGTGATGTCGGCGAGCAACTTGCCGGACACCAGGACGCGACCGGACGTCGCCACCTCCGCAGAGACGCGGACCTGAGCCGAGACTTCGTAGTCGAAACCGGAGACGGTCAGACCTTGGTCGTCCGCGGCGAGCAGTACACCACCGAGCACTGGTACCGGCGGCCTGGACGGCAGGCTACGAGCAACCCAGGCAACGGAATCGGAAAAATCTTCGCGAGCAACGCGAAACTTCAGACTTCCAAGCTCCATCGCTCGGTTTTTCCTCTCGTTCGGCAGCGGATCGTCTCGAAGGGGTCTTCGTCGAGCATCGGGTGAGCTCGTTTACCGGTGCGTCAAAGAGTCTGACACAGGCTGCGGTGATGAACACCGTATGCCCTTCGTGACCAACTTGAAAGCGGAACGTCCCGACGGCGAGCGCCGACGGAGACCCTCGAGCGACCCTGTGAACGGATTGGTCCCCAACACCTGTTTTAGAAGAGATTCCTTCGAAGAGAAAATCTTCTTATTAATAGGTCCTGTGGAATCTGTGCACACACACCATGCGGCGCTGGTCGTCAGGCGTGGTGTCGTGGGGATGAACTCTGAACCAATCGGTGGCCAACTCGGGACCGCCTGTGGACGAAATTCGGCGGTGCACAGGCCCTCACAGTTCATCCCCAGAAGTCCTCCACTATCCACATGGTTATCCACAGGTGTGAATCAATGGAGTGAAGTACGAAAAAAACTCCTCGGTACCGACTCGAGGGTTGTTTCCGGAGATCGAAACATGACCTGGAACACACCACATCCCTCGAGTCACGACGTGAAACGGCGCGAGCCCCGTACCTCCGGGTGACTCGCGCCGTGATCGTTCCTCGAGAGGTGTCCGAGCGGTGTCGCTAGCGCTTCGAGCGCTGCTTGATCCGAGCGGTGAGCTCCTGGACCTGGTCGTATACCTTGCGACGCTCGGTCATTTCCTTGCGGATCTTCTTGTCGGCGTACATGACGGTCGTGTGGTCGCGGCCGAAGGTCTGGCCGATCTTGGGCAGCGACAGATCCGTCAGTTCCCGGCAGAGATACATGGCGATCTGCCTGGCCATGGCCAGGGCGCGGGCCTTGCCGGGGCCACACAGGTCGTCGATGGTGGTGTTGAAGTACTCGGCCGTGACCGCCATGATCGTTGCCGCGTTGATCTCGAGGCTCGTCGAATCCGGCATCAGATCCCGGAGTACGACCTCGGCCAGCGTCAGATCCAGTGCTTGTCCGTTCAGCGAGGCGAAGGCTGTGACGCGAATCAGCGCACCTTCGAGCTCACGGATGTTGCGTTCGATTCGACTGGCGATCAGCTCGAGGACGTCGTGGGGAACGTCCAGGCGATCCATTCTCGCTTTTTTGCTGAGGATCGCGATCCGAGTTTCGAGCTCGGGCGGCTGGACGTCGGTGATCAGACCCCATTCGAATCGCGTACGCAGGCGCTCCTCGAGGGTGGCCAATTGTTTGGGTGGCCGATCGGAGGACACGACGATCTGCTTGTTCGCATTGTGGAGGGTGTTGAAGGTGTGGAAGAACTCTTCCTGGATACCTTCCTTGCCCTCGATGAACTGGATGTCGTCGACCAGCAGCACGTCGGTTTCGCGGTAGCGACGCTTGAAGGCGACTTTGCGGTCGTCACGAAGCGAGTTGATGAAGTCGTTCGTGAATTCCTCGGTGGAGACGTACTTCACGCGCATGCCGGGGAAGAGTCGCTGCGCGTAGTGCCCGGCGGCATGCAACAGGTGAGTCTTGCCCAGACCCGACGCGCCCCACACGAACAAAGGGTTGTAGGCGCGGGCCGGAGCTTCGGCGATCGCGACGGCGGCCGCGTGAGCGAACCGGTTGGAAGCACCGATGACGAAGGTGTCGAAGGTGTACTTCGCGTTGAGACTTCCCGCACCCGGGGTGGTGGTGGTCGTCTCCGGCGGCTTGGTGAAGTAGGTCGGCCACGAGTTCTGCACACTCGCGAGCGCTTCTCGCTCGTCGTCGACTTCCTCGTAGTCCGCGGTCTCCGAGTCCGACGGCTCGTCGTCGGAGCTGGTGAGGAAGCGGCGCCGATACGTCGGAGAGCTCGGAGTCTCGGGATAGCCGGTCCGTTCGGGCTCGGGCTTCTCGTCCTCGGGAGCGGAGATTCTGACGCCGAGGCCTTCGACTCCCTGGCCGAGATGACGGCCGAGTGCGTGCAGAATCGGCTCACGTAGGTCGCGTTCGATCGCTTCCTGCGCGAAGGACGACGGCACCGCGAGCAGCGCGAACCCCTGGGTCAGAGTGAGCGGCTCGACCAGAGCGAGCCATGCCTTCTGACCTTTGGTCAACGGTTGACCACTGTGTCTGTCGGACGTCAACTCCGTGACAACCTCTGGCCAGACGCGCGCCAGCGCACCCGGATCGTCGCTCACGGCGCCTCCTACTAGACCAAACCGAACTGTGCAGATTTCAGCGAAACGAAGATCGCCGAAGCGGTCATGCGGCGCTTCGATGTCGACTAGCGTCACCGACGGCGAACGGATGCCGGCGAGTTCGAAGACGGACATTGCGCGCGCCCGGTACGAATATGCCACCTGCGGGCTGTTTCCACACAATTATCCACAGGTGTGGATGAACGACACCGGTGTTACCCCCGAACGTCGAAATCCGTCGGAGAACGGCCACTCATGGTCCCTGAGCTGCACTGTTGCGTTCGACGAAATCCTCGAGCTACGGAACAATCCTGTCGACGGCGTCGCCGGCACGCGTCCGAGCGGTTATTCACACACCTCTGTCCCCACCCTTGTGGATGAATTACACCGATGTAGTCTTCTGGGAGACGAATTGCTTGGGTCGTTCCTCCGGGCTCCCCACCCGGTTGGGTGAGTTTGACCCGTCCGCGCTCCATCAGTACTCTCGAACAGTCACCCGAAGCGAGGTGACCGATGCTTGCTGGGTGTTTACAGTTCGGTGGTCGGCCTTCTCGCTGTGGGATGTAATTCGAGTTCGACCGAACTCGGTACTACCGCCAGTAGGCGCCTGGAGTGGGCGCCGAAAATTTTCGAGGAGTGTTGACCGTGGCCAAGGGCAAGCGGACGTTCCAGCCGAACAACCGACGCCGCGCGCGCGTTCACGGCTTCCGTCTTCGTATGCGTACGCGTGCAGGTCGTGCAATCGTTTCTGCGCGTCGCGGCAAGGGCCGCAAGGAACTCACCGCCTAAATCATTGTTCGTCTGAGTTACGGAGCTCGGGGTGTTACCTGAGCCGAACAGACTGCACCGCAGCGCGGATTTCTCGCGTGCCGTGCGTCGAGGCCGTCGAATGGGAAGACAAGACGTGGTTGTTCACGCGTTCGCGCGAGACGACGCACGTTCGGTCTTCTCTGTCGGCTCCCCCAGATTCGGACTGATCGTGAGCAAGGCAGTCGGGCCGGCGGTAACTCGTCATCGAGTTGCGCGCCGGCTTCGGCATATCTGCGCTCAGCTCGTGGTGGATGTGCCGCCGAGCACCGACGTGGTGATCAGAGCTCTACCAGGAGCTTCGGTGCTGACGTCGAAAGAACTGCATCGTCAGGTCCGGTCCGGACTGAAGAAGATGGGCTACCTGGATGCATCCGGCCCCACTGCGTCGAAAGATGCATCGTAAATGAGCCTCCTCCCTCTCGTTCGTTCGCTCCCGGTGCGAACACTTGTCTTCTCGATCGAGCTGTACCGCAATTACGTGTCTCCGCTTCGGCTGCCGACCTGCAGGTTCACCCCCACCTGCAGTGAGTACGCCGTCGACGCGTTGAAGACCCACGGTGCAATCAAAGGCTTGATCCTCGCTTGCGCACGCTTGCTCAAATGCGCCCCCTGGCACTCTGGAGGTTGGGATCCGGTGCCCGAGCGCGGTTCGTGGCGACACCGAACCAGCAGCGACGCAACACAGACTTCGACCGAAGACATCCACTCGTTCGTAGGAGTGGACGAACAGAGGAGTACATAGACCCGTGCTCGATTTCATCTACTATCCGGTCTCCTGGATTCTCTGGGTATGGCACAAGGTGTTCGGCGCCGTTCTCGGCGACGACAACGGCTTCGCCTGGGCGCTGTCCGTGGTGTTCCTGGTGTTCACGCTTCGCTTGATTCTGTACAAACCCTTCGTCAAGCAGGTGCGTACGACTCGGCAGATGCAGGAGTTGCAGCCGCAGATCAAGGCCCTGCAGAAGAAGTACGGCAAAGACAAGCAGCGCATGGCCGTCGAAATGCAGAAGCTGCAGAAGGAGCACGGCTTCAACCCGATCATGGGTTGTCTCCCGGTCCTTGCGCAGGCGCCCGTCTTCATCGGCCTGTTCCATGTGCTTCGGTCGTTCAACCGAACCGGCACCGGATTCGGTCAGCTCGGTCTGAGCGCACAAGAGACTCGATCGCTTCCGAACTACGCGTTCAACGTCGACGACGTCAACTCGTTCCTGGACGCCCGCTTGTTCGGCGCTCCGATCTCGGCCTTCATCACGATGCCGCAGGATCAGCTCGACGCCTACGCCAACCCAGACCTCGGTCTCGGGATCCCGGCTGTGTGGACGATCGTCGCAGTGTCGGTGCCGCTGATGATCATTGCGGCTGTCGCGACACACCTGAACTCGCGTGCGTCGGTCGCGCGTCAGAGTGAGGCTGCAGCGGCCAACCCGCAGTCCGCGATCATGAACAAGCTCGCGCTGTACGTCTTCCCCCTCGGCGTCCTGGCGTTCGGTGCGTTCCTGCCCATCGCCATCCTGCTCTACTGGGTGAGTAACAACGCGTGGACCTACGGTCAGCAGCACCTCGTGTTCGGCAAGATCGACAAAGAGGAAGCAGCGAAGAAGCAGGTTGCCCTCGAGAAGCGATCGGAGAACGCGCCGAAGCCCGGAGTGAAGCCCGTCAGCAAGCCCAAGCCCGGTGCACGTCCGAAGCTTTCGAAATTGGCTCCCGACGATGTTCAGGCAAGCGAACAGGTCGAGGGCGGCGACGCGGATTCGACCGGCAGTTCCTCCGGCGCCGCGAAGCCCAAGCCGCGACCACAGGCCAACCGAAGCAAGTCCAAGCGCAAGCGTCGCTGACGCGGGGATACCGAGGATCAAGAGATGTCTGCAGATACCGATCAAGAAACGAACACGGACAACGCGGTGAGCGCTGGGGATGGAGCGAGTGAGGTCGTGGTGGTCGACACCGAGCAGTCGGACAAAGAACCTGTAGTTGCCGAACCCGAGAATGTCGATGCCACACAGGTCGACGACGAGGACATCGACGACGAGGATTCGGAAGACTACCTCGTCGAAGAAGGCGAGATCGCCGGCGACTACCTCGAGCAGTTGCTCGACGTTCTCGACTTCGACGGCGACATCGATCTGGACGTCGAGGGCGATCGCGCGGTTGTGAGCATCGACGGTGGCTCCGATCTGTCGAAGCTCGTCGGACGCAAGGGCGAGGTCCTCGACGCGTTGCAGGAGCTGACTCGTCTTGCGGTTCAGCAGTCGACGGGCGAGCGCAGCAAGCTGATGCTCGATGTCGCCGGTTGGCGCGCCAACCGACGCAGTGAACTGAGCACCTTGGGTGTGGAAGCGGCACGTCGTGTTCTGGAAAGTGGAGAACGCGAGGAGCTCACGCCGATGACTCCCTTCGAGCGGAAGATCGTGCACGACGCCGTCGCGAAGATCGACGGCGTGGACAGCGAGAGTACGGGCGTCGAGCCGTCCCGACGAGTGGTCGTCGTGAAGGCGTAGTCACCGACGTAGATCCCGTCGAGTCGAGTCTCTCGACGAAGATGTCAGCTCGAACCGAAAGCCCCCGGCAATCAGCCGGGGGCTTTCGTGTGTCAGGACTAGGTCGAATTGCATCGATGTTATTCGTGGACCGGTTCGCATTTACAAGTGTTTTCCGGTGCAGTCCAGTGTGGCCGTGAAACGTCACTGTGACAGTTTCCTACGCACGCCGTGTCGGACAGCTCGATCATCGACATAGCGTCGGCGCCGATGCGCGGAGTGGGTGTGTTTCACGTGAAACTGGGAGCCGCCTTGGTCGGTTCGACGCATCGGATCGGTTATCGATGGACTGACCGTGTCGGAATCTCAGCGAGGTTGGATCCAGACTTCGGTGATTGGCGGCGGTTTGGTGCCGGGTATAGAGGAGCCGGATCACGGCGACCCTAGCGAGGGCGTCGACTCTTCGGTGACCATTCGGCGCCGCGTCGATATCGAGAGTCGGGACGGGTCGTCGTTCGGACGGCCTGTTTCACGTGAAACCCGATGGGCGTGCCGACGGGATTCGGGTTTGGGGTCGGAGACGTACGCGGCCGTAGGTGTCGGTGGGTCGTGGTCCGTCGTCGGATCGTCTCCCACTCCCCCGGCTGTAGGCGGTGTTGGCTGTGAGATCCGAGACCGCCGGAGTCACGTCGTCACCGTGTTTCACGTGAAACTTGGGTGACTGGTGGAGGTACGAATAATTTATGGTTCGAAATCATCATTGTTCGAGAGGATCAGTCGAGCGTCGCCCGATCGTCTCTGTCCACTCAGGGTCCGGTTCGCAGGATCCGACCGATACTGGGTCACGTCTGACAGCCGACTGCTGATGTTGCATTGATGGTCGCATCGGCTCGGTAGCGCATTGATCCGAATGCGAGAGGGAGACTCGACGGCGAACCGCGGATTCGCCGGCGTCGGAACGAACGGTCGGCCACACAACCCCATACGCGATGATCGGAGAATCGACGGTGGGAGTCCGATTGCGAGACATCGGGGCCGGCGGGTCTGCGAGGAGTGCGCCCGGTCGTGAAGTGATCCGGCGGCCTTATGTATCGAACGAAGGTCGAAGAAGAGAGTTTGGTGTCTACGTGGCGGGATTTGTTTGTAAGGGTCCGCCCGATGACAAGAGGCCGGTTCGGGTCGGAACCAGGCACCGGCTGGAACCGGCCGCGGACTCTCGGGGGGCGGTGCGGTGCTGATGCACGATCGAGTCTGGAACGGTCGGTCCGGCCGTGACGCGTTGGTTCCGCGAAGAAGGCCGGATTCGCAGTCGAGGGTTATCGCGCAAAGAGGTGTGCGCGATGGACGTGGTCGAGTGGGTAGAGACTAAACACCGAGTTGGGAATGCCCAAGCCCGATTGCGCCTGTTTCACGTGAAACCAGGATGCGGCTTTGCGACCCGATGGGCGGGTCAGTGGGCAGCCATGTAAGTCGTGTCGTGACGGACCCGAAGTCGGTAGCTCACTGTAGACCGGCGGTATCGAGTCTGGTCGGTCGCGATCTGTAGATGAACACACCGGAGCCGACCCTGTTGCCTTGTTCCACGTGAAACGTCAAAACGGGCGTTGCTACGATCCCACGGGTGCCGGATCGTCGCGGATGCGCAACGAGTTTCAAGACAGGCGAACTCCCCCGTCAGTGTTCGTACACGACCGCTGCCAACTTCCTTGAGCTCATCGACGGTCTCCGGAAACCGTCGCAGTGAGCCCGCCGGGGCGCCTGAGCGATATGAAGTTGAAGTGCGTCCGTCCACTGCGAGCGAACCGGTCACTGAACGGTGACGAGTGGGTCCGAACCAAGCTGGGTCGAAGGCGTCCAGGAATGATTGCCGAACTGTCAAGCACTGTGTGTCCGTCCAGCGGGGCGGCGGTCGAATCTCCAGAGTTCGGCTCCGAGGCAGCCATGCCGCTGCAGGCGTCTCTTGTCGGCGGCCGACATCCACGGGGTCACATCCGGTCGGGTGGAACTGTTTCACGTGAAACGCCACCGATCGTACGAATTTGGGTGATTTCCGAGCCAATACGCCTCGAGGGTTTGGTGAAGCGACCCCCTACACGGGAGGATGGAGGACGTGCAACCAGAGCCGCTTGATGACGACAAAGTATTGGCCATCGCCGAGCGCGTGTTCGGTCCGCGGCTCGATCTGGCACAGCAGTATCACGAGTCGTTGGCGACGCTCGGTGTCGAGCGAGGGCTGATCGGTCCGCGCGAAGTTCCTCGGTTGTGGGAGCGGCACATCTTGAATTGCGCCGTAGTCGGTGAACTGATCGACGAGGGCGAGCGTGTGGTGGACATTGGAAGCGGAGCGGGGTTGCCCGGTATCCCTCTCGCGATTGCGCGTCCCGATCTCCACGTGACACTCGTCGAGCCGCTTCTTCGACGCACCGTCTATCTCGCTGAATTCATCGAGGGCGCCGGGCTGGATGTGTTGGTGGTCCGGGGCCGCGCCGAGCAGCCGGGCGTGAAGAAGGAAGCAGGTGGGGCCGACGTCGTCACCTCTCGCGCCGTTGCCCCGCTCGAGAAGCTCGCCAAATGGTCTCTCCCGCTGATCCATGAACGCGGGCGGATGCTCGCCCTCAAGGGAAGTAGCGCCGAAGAGGAAATCGAGCGCGATCGCTCTTCCCTTGGTCGCATGGGTGCTGGCAAGCTGGAGGTCGTCAAGTGTGGCGTGGACATTGTTCCGACGCCGACGATCGTGGTTCGTGCCGAACGAGTCCCCCGTCGCTTTCCGCGTTCATGACACTGCACTTGGCTTCGAGTCAGGTCCCTCAATCCACGTAGTTCAATCCGTTCCGCATTAAGGAGCACATATGTCGGGTGGATCCGATCCCACTGTTTCACGTGAAACAGAAGGCAACGTTTCACGTGAAACAGAATCATCTGCGCCCAGTTCACGAAGTTCTCGGAATGGCGCAGGATCGAAAGCGACGGACGGATCTGGTTTCGGCGCGTACAGCAGTATCTCTCCCGACGACACTCCTATCGGTGCGGCGGCGCACAGAGCGAGTCAGGTACTGCACCCGGGCAGCGTCACGCTCCCCAAGCCCGACAAGCGACGGATGTTGACGATCGCCAACCAGAAGGGTGGCGTCGGTAAGACGACGACGGCCGTCAACCTGGCTGCTGCGCTCGCGATTCAAGGGCTGACTGTCCTGGTTGTCGATCTCGACCCTCAGGGCAACGCCAGCACCGCTCTGGGCGTCGAGCATCATTCCGGAGTGCCCTCGAGCTACGAGGTTCTGATCGGTGAGGTCAGCGCCCGCGAAGCCATCCAACAGAGCCCCCACAGCGAGCGCCTGTACTGCATTCCGGCGACGATCGACCTCGCCGGTGCGGAGATCGAACTGGTCTCCATGGTGGCCCGTGAGGGACGCCTGAAGACGGCACTGGCGGACCTCGACTCCATCGACGCGGACTTCGTCCTGATCGACTGCCCGCCTTCGCTCGGACTGCTGACCGTCAACGCGTTGGTCGCGGCGACGGAAGTACTGATCCCGATCCAGTGCGAGTATTACGCCCTCGAGGGTGTGGGTCAGTTGCTCCGCAACATCGAGTTGGTTCAGGCACATCTCAACCCCGCTCTGCACGTGTCCACCGTGATCCTGACGATGTACGACGGTCGTACGAAGCTCGCGGATCAGGTCGCCGAAGAGGTTCGGAAACACTTCGGAGATGCAGTCCTCCGTGCGGTGATTCCGCGCAGTGTGAAGGTCTCCGAGGCGCCTGGCTATGGAATGACCGTCTTGGATTACGACCCCGGCTCGCGCGGCGCGATGAGCTATTTGGACGCGGGTAGAGAACTGGCAGCGCGGTCCGCCGGCGCAGCAACCGACGGAACGCAGGAGCACTAGGAACCATGAGTCAGACACGTAAAGGCGGTTTGGGCCGCGGACTGGCCGCACTGATTCCCACCGGACCCGACGCAGGACCAAGGCTCGGCAACGCAGCCGCGGACGTCGTCATCGGTAAGGACAACTCGGCCACACGGGCCAAGCCGAAGCCGGCTGCCGCGGGATCGGCCGAAGAGGTGGCGTCGGCGCCCACCCCGACACCGCCGGTACGGAGTTCCGACGAGGACCTCTCCCCCGCGGGCGCGGTGTACCGCGAGATTCCTCCGGGGCTGATTCAGCCGAACCCGAAGCAGCCGCGCAGCGTCTTCGACGACGAGGCGCTCGCCGAGCTGGTTCACTCGATCCGTGAATTCGGGTTGATGCAACCGATCGTCGTACGCACGCTCGAAGGCGGCAAGTACGAGCTCGTGATGGGCGAGCGTCGGTGGCGCGCGAGCCAGGAAGCGGGACTGGATTCCATCCCGGCGATCGTTCGAGAGACCGCGGATGACGCGATGTTGCGCGACGCCCTGCTCGAGAACATTCACCGAGTTCAACTCAATCCACTCGAGGAGGCCGCGGCGTATCAGCAACTCCTCGAGGAATTCGACGTCACTCACGAGGAACTGGCGGCCAAGATCGGCCGATCTCGGCCGGTTGTCACCAACATGATTCGTCTTCTCAAGCTGCCGATCGCGGTGCAACGACGCGTCGCAGCGGGTGTTCTGTCCGCCGGCCATGCGCGTGCGTTGCTGTCGCTCGACGCTGGGTCCGACGCTCAGGAGGCTCTCGCGGCACGGATCGTTGCGGAAGGCATGTCCGTCCGAGCAACGGAGGAAGCGGTCACTCTCGCAAATCGGGAGGACAGTTCGGGTCCCAATCCGGCTCCGCGGCGGAAGCCGATTCAGATGCCGGGGCTCCAGGATGTCGCGGATCGTCTCTCCGATTCGTTCGACACCCGAGTCACGGTGAGCCTCGGCAAGAAAAAAGGCAAGATTGTGGTCGAGTTCGGCTCGGTCGATGATCTTCAGCGCATCGTCGAGATGATGGAAAATCAGAAGAAGAAGTAGCCGCGAAAATTCAGGTACAGACACACACGGTCATTACGTCACGGTGACGTAAGTGCTGGAAGATCGGACGAAGATGTATGTCGAGAACGTGAAAAGTACTGCAGTGCAGAACTTTACAGCGAACACGTCGATTCGAGGTGTGACCGGACGAGTTCAATCGGCTCAGCGCCCGCTACATGAGGCGCGACGGGCAGATCGATCGCATATTCTTGACGTGCGTGCCCGATGTTCTGTGCGGGACGCCGAAAGTTCTAGGGCTTGGAAGCTGAGGTAAGCAGTGTCGCCGCTCGTCACGGGAGTCACGTTGGACTCCTTCGATCGACTACCGACCCATACACGGCGATGCCGCTTCTGGGTACTCGATCCAGCTACCGACAAAGCAGATGGCGGTGCCGTAGATCTCGAGCTCGAGAACGAAGCATGGTTGTCGATGATCATGCTCGAGTGGGGATCCTGCGGACAACTGCTCACACTCGACGGTGCGACAGCGGGCTGTGCCCTGTATGCCCCTCCGAGTGCTGTCCCCCGAGCCGCGCAATTCCCGACGTCGCCGGTGAGTGCCGACGCCGTACTGTTGACGACCCTCCGAACCGAATCCGATGTCGACAGCGAAGGAAACTCAGCAGCGCTGATTCAAGCTGTCGTCGCAGATCTGGTCAACCGCGGCGTACGGGCACTCGAGGCATTCGGCCTACGACGCACCGACGACGACGAGGTGCAGGGGCCGAGAGCATCGGCGTCGTTGGTGTGCACGGAGGCCACGTGCATGATCGACGCGGACTTCCTCGAAAAAGCAGGGTTCGAAGTTGTTGCGCCTCATCACCGTTACCCTCGCCTTCGCCTCGAGCTCGACCGTGACCACGGTTGGAAGGAAGACGTCGAATCGGCGCTCGAGCAGCTCCTCATCGCAGCGAGCCTGACAATGGTGGAAATCGAGCACAAAACGCCCGTCGGAGTCCGCTGACACACCCGCCGACATTCGCCTGTCGGCTGGTTTCTCAGCGCCTGTCGGCTGCGGCCAGTTCTTCGGCCAGGAGTTCCGCGAACGTGAAGGTGCCCGTCGGCTGATCGTCCTGACCGAGAAGGTAGAGACGCTTGACTGCGATCAGGATTGCTTCGGCGATGATGTCGCGTGAGCGAGGATCGCCGAGGACGGCTACGTCTGCCGAGTTGGTGAGGTAGCCGAGGTCCACCTGAACGGTGGGCATGTTGGTGAGCCGCAACAGATCCCACGTTCGGCCGTGGCTACGGCAATCGAGAAGCGGTGTGCGGGCGACGATTTCGCGCTGGATGTAGCCGGTGAGGACCTGGCCGATGAGCGAGGTGGAGCCGTGCGAGTTACCGAAGTGGAAGCTCGCGACACCATTGGCGGCGGTGCTGGAACTCGACGCACATCGGAGCGAGATCATCAGGTCGGCGTTGAAGGCGTTGGAAGTCTCGGCACGTTCGGCCACACTGGGATTGGTGCCGCGCGCCCTCGAGAGGAACGTCTCCATACCGGTTGCCGCCATGCGGCCCTCGAGTCGGCTTGCCACGTCCCACAGAATTTCGGCTTCGGAGATTCGGCCGTACAAGCCGTCGACGATCAGACCGGTATCCGCTCCGCCGAGATCGGGGTCGATGACGATGCGCTTGCCGGTCAGCTGTGGCCCGGACTGCCGTACCAATTCTTCTTCACTGATGGCATGCGGGGATCCACCCGTGACCCGAGCACCCAGCAACTCGAGGGAACGCAGTGTGGCGGGCCCGCAGATGCCGTCGGGAGACAGTCCGATTTCACGCTGGAACGAGGAGAGACCCTCGTGTGTCTTGGGGCCGAAGTAGCCGTCGACACGTTCGCTGTAGAAGCCCAGATCTTGCAGACGAGTCTGGAGGGTGGCGACGTCGTCGCCGTACAGCGGCGCGGACAACTGGTAGATCAAAGTGCGAGCGCCGAGCCGGTAGGACGCTTCCTTGAGAGACCGGTACGTCGCGGGCCCGACGATGCCGTCGACCAGTAGACCGCGGTGTTGCTGGAATGCACGGACGGCGCCATCGAGGGACGAATCGAAGTCCGAGGTGGGTGCACTCCAGTGCAGCGCGTCATCGGTGGTGGGCGACGCGGTGTCCAGCAGGAATCCGAGAGAAACCAGCGTGCTCCGTACCTCTGCGACGGCGGGACCGCTGTCGCCGTGACCGAGTCGGTGCATACCCCAAGACCTCCTGCTGAAGAACGCTGATCGTCGGCCGCGTCGCGTTCCGGAGGAACCGTGACCACCGGTGGCTACGACGCCGACGAACAACAGTCGATGTGCCGACACTGCGTCGGCACATCAGACGATTGTCGCAGAAAGTAGCCGACGGACCGCAATCCACGCCCGAGTGGACCCGGACGAGCGACCTTGCGCAGTCGGGCGTGGATGAGGTATGACCGTGTACCTGCTACAGAACGGCGTCGAGGTCCTTGAGCAGTGCTGCCTTGCCCTTGGCGCCGACGATCTGCTTCACGGGCTTGCCACCCTGGAAGAGGATGAGCGTCGGGATGGACATGACCTTGAAATCGCGCGCGGCCTGGGGGTTGGCGTCGATGTCCAGCTTCGCGATGGTGAGCTTGTCGGAGTGCTCGGCGGCGATCTCCTCGAGGACCGGGGCGACCATCTTGCACGGTCCGCACCATGTCGCCCAGAAGTCGACGAGGACCGGCTTTTCGCTGGTCAGCACGTCGTCGACGAACGACGCATCGGTGATGGTCACGGTCTTCTTGTCATCGGACATATTCGGTGTGCTCCTGAGGGTTGGGACGAAAGATGAAGCAGGGTCGATCAGGCGGAAACAGCGTCGACCGGCTGGTCAGCGTGTTCGAGCGTATTGCTGGTGATGTCACCCTGCTCCGCGAGCCAACGCTCGGCATCGATCGAGGCGGTGCATCCGGTACCGGCTGCGGTGATGGCCTGCTGGTACACGTGGTCGACGAGATCTCCGGCGGCGAAAACGCCGGGCAGCGACGTTGCCGACGACGGCGAGGTGACCTTGACGTAGCCCTCGTCGTCCAGGTCCACCTGGCCTTTGACGAGTTCGCTGCGGGGATCGTGGCCGATCGCGACGAATAAACCTGTGACGTCGAGGGTGCTGGTCTCGCCAGTGCGGGCGTCTTCGATGATCAGGCCGGTGACGGACGTGTCACCGAGGACTTCGTTGACCTTGGTGTCGGTGAGGAAGCGGATCTTGTCGTTCTTCTTCGCACGTTCGAGCATGATGCGTGACGCACGGAATTCGCTGCGGCGATGGACGATCGTGACACTGCGCGCGAACCGAGTGAGGAATGTCGCCTCCTCCATCGCGGAGTCCCCGCCGCCGATGACGGCGATGTCCTGGTCGCGGAAGAAGAAGCCGTCGCAGGTGGCGCAGGCGCTGACGCCGCGGCCGAGCAATTTCTCTTCCCCGGGAATGCCCAGGTAGCGGGCTGCTGCGCCCATCGCGAGGATGACGGCACGTGCCTGGTAGGTCTCACCGTTCGCGGACACGGTCTTGATGTCGCCGGTCAGGTCGAGTTCTTCGACGTCCTCGGTGCGGATGTCGGCTCCGAAGCGCTTGGCCTGCTCGCGCATCTGCTCCATGAGGTCCGGTCCCATGATTCCTTCCCGGAAACCGGGAAAGTTCTCCACCTCGGTGGTGGTCATCAATGCGCCACCGAACTGAGTGCCCTCGAACAGCAGTGGCTCGAGCTCGGCCCGGGCTGCGTAGACACCAGCGGTGTAGCCGGCCGGTCCCGAGCCGACGATGATGAGATCGTGAACCTTGGGCGTAGTCATGCGGACCTTCCGATAGATGTTCGGGTAGCAATCGCGTGAAGCAAGTGAACTTCAGACGTGTGTGACAACACCAGGGTAAGGGGTGTTGTTCCCACTCGTATCGGGCCAGTCACTCGATGTCGCGTCGAACCAACGTGGCCGGATTGTTCGCCCCGCAGTCCGGTCCGACCGCCAACAGCACCATGCCGTCGGCAGCCGAGGCGGTCGCGATCACCAGCATCACTCCCGGCTTGCCGTCGAGTTCCACGGGCGCAGATCCGAGCACCGTGCTGTTCGAGCGAAAGCCGTTGGCGATCAGGCATTCGCGAAGGTTGCCCGCGTCGGTGACCTCGTTTCGCCCCCGCGTCGCCATGACGTCGAAGGCGAGGGAGCTGTCCAGATCGTCGGAGCTCAGCACCAACGTAGGTGCATCCGCTCGAAGATCATCCGCGTACCCGCCGTCGGTGACGCCCGATTTGTCCGACGTCGCCACCACCACCGCTGCCGCGACCACCGTCACCAACACGACCGACGCTGCGATCCCGGCCGCCAGGACGGTGCGTGACATACGACGACGCGACGCGAGTGGAACCGGCGCCCGGTTCTGGGTCGAGGAGTCCGTCGGAGCCTGAACCGGGGGTGCGGCGGACAGTGCGCGATCGATACGTTCCGCGACCTCGGGAGGCATCGGCTCGCCCGAGGCCAGCTCACGGCCTGCGGTAGCCAACCGCCCGGTGACGGCGTCGAGTGCGTCGAGAATCCGGGCCGCATCGGGGTCCTGTCGGACGCGTGGCCACAGTTGCGCACTCACTGCATCCGGAAGAACGCCTGCATGGAGATCGGCCAGGAGATCCGGCGAGTACGGAGGCTCCAGGAGACCGGCGTCGGATGAAGTCATGCCGATCTCCTTCCACGCATGATTCGGTCCTACACACTGTAAGACGCACCGACCTGGTTATCGGTTCCCCTCCTCGCGGAGAAAGTCGAGAAGCCCCGCGAGCTTCAATCTGCCGCGCGCACATCGGCTCTTGACGGTGCCCGTCGGAACACCGAGGATCCGGGCCGCGTCGGACACCGAGTATCCCTCCATGTCCACCGCCACGACCGCCGCGCGTTGCTCCGGGGCCAACTCCATCAGTGCGTTGTGCACCTCGATCGACGTTTCGACCGCGGACATCTGATCGCGGACGTCCGGCAGTTCGGCGGAGTCACCCTCGGGCAGCGGAACCGTCGGCCTCGAGCGATTGCGTCGGATGCGATCGAGGCAGGCGTTGACGACGATCTTGTGGAGCCAACTACGTACGGCCGCATCCGCTCGGAACGACGCTGCGGTCCGATGCGCGGACAGCAGAGCTTCCTGCAAGGCGTCGGCGGCGTC
Organism: Rhodococcus sp. 14-2470-1a; assembly: GCF_002259425.1. Classification (NCBI taxonomy): domain Bacteria; kingdom Bacillati; phylum Actinomycetota; class Actinomycetes; order Mycobacteriales; family Nocardiaceae; genus Rhodococcus; species Rhodococcus sp. 14-2470-1a. The sequence continues at coordinate 36,578 of NZ_NPFZ01000026.1, read as the reverse complement.
CTCGGTGGTGTAGCTGGTTCGCCGCGCCGTCATCCACAGATGCTCGTGGTGTCGATGCACGAGCGTCGTGAACGCCCGCTCGTCGCCTGCAACGTGCGCAGCCAACAACTCCACGTCGGAACGCCCACTCAGAACATCCCCGACGCCGCTTAGATCTGCACTCCCCATACGAAAACGGCTCCCCCCGTGTTACCGCATTGCTGGAGAGCCTAAGCCATAGAGACCGCGGAGTACGAAACGTTGTCGAATTCAAGCATTCTGCAGGTGAGGGGAGATCCCGCAGACTGTTCGTCAGGATTGTGCGGTGAACCCGAAGTCCGCAATCGACGACTGATTGCGGCCGCTGTCCGAGCTCAACCCGGTGATCCACAGCAGAACGTGGCTTGTCGGCTCGCTGACCTGCAGCGGGATATCGGTCACTCCACTACCCAGAGTTGCCTGACCGATCACGGTGGTGTCGCTCAGACTCGGCGAATCGCTGGGTGCGGACCTGATCTCGACGACCGTTCCCGGTGACGGGGAATTGACGAACGCGCTGGTGAGCACCTGTGACGACGGGAGCGTTGCGATCAGGCCGACACCGTCCTTGAGCGACGGGAACGGCTGGAAGTAGGAGTCCGTCGCCCAGACGGTCGACTGGTCCCCGTCGATGGCATTGGATGCCGATCCGGCGTTGTCCGCGCTGCCCTGCGGCGAGAACACCTCCACCGAATCGATTGCCACCGGGCTCGACGCCGGGGCCGCAGGACCGGGCGCACCCGGTGCGGGCGGTGCCGTCTCCTCGGTGGTCAGACCGAGGGCTTCCTGAGACGTCAGTGGCTCGTCCGAGCTGCCGCCCGCGATTAACGTGAACAGCCAGTACCCCGCGAATCCCAGCACGACCACCGTGAGAACGCCCAGCACCGCCAAGGCGATGTTGGTGCGACGGGACCGCTCCTGCTGCGCCGCCATCTCCTCCGGATCGGCGAGCGAATGGCCGGATGCACCGGGTGCCCGCTGTCCGAGCCTCAATGCGGGCATCAGATCGGTCTTGTCGTTGACGACGGCTGCCTGGTCGAGGACATGCTGAACCGTCGCGGCGGTCCTGATGCCACTGTTCTGCTCGAGGGCACGCACCGCCACCGCGGAGATCTCGAACGGTACGTCCGAACGGACTCGGCGTGGCTCGACGGCGTTTCCGTTCGAGTCGCGATCTGCGGGCTTCATGCCGCCGACCGATCGAGGCTGCCCGCCGGACGAGGCGTCGACGAGGGGCCAGCGCGCCGTGATCAACGCGTACAACATCGCGCCGAGACCACGGACGTCGGAACCTGGATCGGCGTCGGCCAACGTTGCCGGGAACGCCAGAACGGCGTTGCCGCTGGTGCTGATACGGACGCGGTCCGGATGGTCGATCGACAGTGCGCCGCCGCTGCGGTGGGCAGCCTCGGCCGCGGCCGCCAATGCCTTGATGGCCCGTGCTGCACCCGTCGGCGACGGAACGGTGTCCGCCATCTCGCGGAGCGAGCGACCCGGAGTCCACTCGGCGACGACGATTCCGCCGGAACTTCCGCGCACGACGTCGAGCACGCGTGCCAGGCCGGGGGAATTGATGCGGCCGAGGCGCAGTGTGCGGGACAGGATGGCCTGCGGACCCTCGGGGCGGTCAACCGAGACGTCGGTCGATTGCTGCTCGGAGTCGACGAACGTCAACGCGACCTCGCGGTCCAGCTTGACGTCGTGCGCCTGCCAGAACTTGAGGCCACGTGCACCGCCGTGCGGTGCCAGCAGTCGATAGCGGCCACCGGCAACCGAAGCGCCGGGGATCAGCTTCGGACCGCGGAGCGAACGCGGGTTCTCGGTCGGGGCACCGGACTTCACCGGCGTCACCTCGGCAGCCGGAGCGTCCTTGGCCGGAGCTTGCTTGGCCGGAGCCTGCTTGGCTGGGGTTGCGGCCTTCTCGGCCGATTCCGCGCCTGCTGCGGACGTCGATTTCTCGGTTGCATCTTCAGCCGTAAAGGCTGTCTCGGAGTCCGCTGTCGCGGCCTGCGGTGCCTTCGAAGTAGGTGTCTTGCTCGCTGCCGGCTCGGCGGCAGCAGGCGTCGAAGCCGACTCGGACTCGGCCGCGGTCGCACCCTTGATCAGAGACGTCTTCTCGCCGGCGCTCTTCTCGGAAGCGGGCTTGTCGGAATCGGGCTTGTCGGAATCGGGCTTGTTCACCGGGAGCTTGGCTGTGGCAGTGCTGTCGGACGACGCTGTTGTGGTCGGCTCGGTGGAGTCCGACGATGCGGCCTGCCGCTCGTCCACCTCCACGCCACCTTGTGCTCGGTCGCCGCCCTTGTGTGCGGACTCGGCCGGCCCCCCAGCCACTTCGTCGTCGGTCACTCTCACTCCTTCACGCGTGTATGCCCCGGGTAGCCCCATGCGCCCGCCGGGTTCAGGCAGGCGCGACGAGGACGGCGTCCCGGTCCGCCGACGTCCAGGGTACGGGAGTCGGTCGGGTGCAGTGTCCCATGCAGAAACAGAACTGACGACCGGTATGGAATCGGGATGTGCTGGGACGACGGGCTCGGGGGCGGGCGCTGACCTTTTCAGGACGCGGTCGACGATTCTGCGGATCGCGACGGTGACGGCCAGGACTTCCGGGATGCGTCCGAACCACAGGATCCCGAAGGTGATGCCGAGCATCAGCACTGCGCAGATGCCGACGCGGACGATGGCACCGATCATGCCGAACGGTTCGGTGAGGCCACCGAGATCGACGATTCGGTCGATCGCGAGCATCGCCGTCCCGCCTGCGGCCGACGCGATCAGAACCATCCAGATCGTCTTGCCGACGTTCGCCATGCGGAGATTTCCGAGGCTGCGGTGCAGCAGAAATCCGCCGATACAGGCGCCGACGACGAAACCGATGCCGTTGGCGACACCCAGCCACAGCACGACCTGCTCGTCCGAGCTGGCGACGACCGGGGCGAGCGCGGACAGGGCGATCTTGATTCCGGTGATGCCGAGGATGATCCACGTCGGTGTCCAAGCCTGTTCACGGGCGTAGAACACGCGGAGGTGGATCAGCACCAGGGCGTACGGGATGAGGGTGAAGGCCGACCAGCTCACCGCTTCTCCCAATCGCGGTGCCTCGTCCTTGAAGTTGCCGAAACCGAACAGAGCTTCGCCGACCCACGGGCCGGTGAAGGTCAGGAACACGACGATCGGCACCAGGGCGACCAGTGTCAGGCGAGTCGCGACGGACAGGTCGTCGACGACGGCCGGCGTGTCACCGTTGGCGGCGTTGCGACTCAGTCTCGGCATGATGGCCGTCAACACCGTCACGCCGAGGATGCCGTACGGCAGTTGCAGCAGGATCCAGGCCTGTGAATAGATGGCCGGGCCTGCTTCGTCGGCGCCGGCGGAGATGTTCGTCGCGAACACCAGGCCGACCTGGCTGATGACCACGTAGAGGACGATGGCGGCGGCCATCCCACCGAAGGCCTTCAGGCGGGCGTCGAATCCCCACAGTGGTCGTAGGTCGATCTTTTCGCGCCGCAACGCCGGGATCAGAGCCGCGACCTGCGTCACCACACCGGCGGTGACGCCGAGGCCCAGGATGAGGATGTGCGGATCGCTCATCTCGACCGGATTCAGCGTGATCTCGCCCGGGACGAAGAAGTAGAGGGAGAAGACACCGAGCACGATCAGGTTGTTCCACACCGGTGCCCATGCGCCGGGCCGGAAGTTCTGGCGGGTGTTCAGCACGGCCGTCAGCAGGCCGGACAGTCCGTAGAAGAGGATCGCGGGGAGAACCAGGAAGGACAGCGCGGTGGTCAGGTCGCTGCTGACCTTGGCGTCGTCCTTGATCAGGACGCGCGAGAGGAGGGGCGCGCTGATCGTCGCGGCGACCGATACGACGAACAGCATCGTGAACGCCAACGTGAAGAGCCGACGGATGAAGGACGCTCCCCGATCGGGGTCCTCCATCTCGGCCCGGACGAGGACCGGTACGACGATCGCGGTGAGGACTGCGCCGAGCACCAACTCCGAGATCATGTTCGGCAGGATCGTGGCGGCGGTGAACGAACTCGCGATGGCTCCGCCGAGGATCGCCAGCATGATCATCTGCTTGAAGAAGCCGGTGATACGGCTGACGAGCGTCGCCACCGCGATCGAACCGGTGGCGGCGAGCAGGCTCTTCTGCGGTTTCGGCTCGTCCATCTGCGGCGGTGCCGCCTCCGGCGGAGGGGGCTGCGGATAGTCCTCGTCGCGGAATCGCGGGATCAGCTGGGTGACCGAGTTGTCCGGGGCAGGGCCACCGTCGGGGGACGGCGGTGCCGGGTAGCTCCGCATCTCCCGAGGCGGTACCGCGGTCCGTCCGTCGCGTTCCCACGGCGCAGGCCTCGGCGGCTCGGTGCGTCGGAAAACCTGAGCTGCGGGCAGCCGTTCGCGAGGCCCGCCGCCGGCGGGCGGCGCTCCCTTATAGGGCAAGTTTCCCGAATACGGGAAGTCGCTACCCGTCATGGTCGTTCGTACCCTTCGTCTGCAGGATCCGGCTGACCCTTGAACCGATGCCACAATCTGCGGCCGGCGAGCAGCAACAGAAGGACCCCGGCGCAGGCGGTGATGATCGCCAACGCCTGTCCGTACGCGTTCGACCGTACGGACACCGTGGACGCTTCGCCCAATTGTTGGCCGTCCAGAGTGGTCAAGGAGAAGTCGACGGCGAGGTTTCTGCTGTCGTCGACCTGGGCGGGCACGGTGATCGTTCGACTTCCGCGCGCCGGTAGTGCCATCGCTCCGACGTCGCTGACGGTCATCTCGGGGGGAGCGTCGACCTTCAGCCGAACGTTGACCCCGATGGGGAGATCGTTGCGGGCGACCAACAGCAGCGGGCTCTGCTCGGACGCCAGGGTGTAGACGCCACCGGGAGCCAGAACCGTCACGGCTTCGAAGGTGGAGTTCAGCCCGGCCTCGGACGTGTCCAGACGGATTCGAGCCGTGTTCGACGCGGCCGCCGGGTCCACCGATCGGTCGGCGGTCCCGATGGCACGCAGCAGGTCCTCACGTAGCGGTGCAGTGAACCGGCGCGGCGTCAACACCGATTGGGGGTCCTCGACGAGCGATCCACGCAGCGCCTCGATGCGTTTGCTCTGTGCGCGAATGCGATCCTCGAGGTTCTGGTCCCGATCGCTCACACTCGTCGTGACGGTCTCGACGGGCAGCCCGGTCGGTTGCTCCTCGGCCAGCTCGGTGAACGGGCGCGGCGTCGCCAGACCGGTCCGGAGCAGCGAGGACACCGTGCCGAGAATCGCATCGGGTTCGTCACCGCCTGCCGTCCAGTACTGAGGCGGAGCGATGGTCAGTGCTCGAGGAGCGCCGTCGGGCGGCGTCAACGCGTGGTACGTCACCGCGCCGAGCGCATCCTGCAAGCGAGCGGTCCGCGAGTCGCCGGCCAGGTCGTACCGCTGGTCGTCGGGCGTGAAACGCGGCGTCGACGGATCCGTCCCGACGCCGGCCAGAGCCGTCGCCGTCGGGCCGTCGAACACGGTCGCGTTCAGCTCGGCTGCGACGGTGGTGTCTCCGACGACGCGGGCCACGGCCCCCGCGGCTCCGGGAGCGATGCTGTTGTCGGCGACGAGCGCGGTGCGTTGGCCGACGGACCGCACCGTCGCCGCGCCTGCCTCACCGAGTTGACCCGTCGAACTCCACACCACACCGCGTACCGACGTCACGCCGAGGATCGCGTCGACCACCTCGGCCGGCGACTCGAGGGCGGTCGACGCCAACGACGCGTCGCCCACGTTCCCCAGCGTGTCCAGATCCACCTGCGCGAACGGCAGCGCTGTCACGCACATCGATTCGGTGAGGGTCTCGAGCCGCGACAACCATGCCGTCGCTGCGTCGCGACCGTTGCCTTCCCTGCTCGGTCCCGCAGGATCGGCGGGATCGGCGACGACGAGATATCCGCGCGTCATGTTGGAGACGGTGACCAGCAGGTCCGGATCCACCGCGATGCAGAGGCTCTGTGCGAGCTTGCCGCCCGGGTCGACGTCCGACGCGGTCGCCGATTCCACTGCCTCCAGAAGTTGATCGAGCCGTCCGCCCGACGCCAACTCACCGGCAAGATCGTCGTCGACGAGTCGAACCCTGTCGTCGATCGAACCCGGAATGCCCGCCGCGAGGCGAGGTTTGTCCGCCAACGGCCACAGAACCGTCGTCGCCACCGGGTCCGCGGTGCTCGGCGGCAGCGGGACGGCGTCGGGAGCCATCGGGTCCGGCACCGTCGGATCGCGTGGAACCCCGGTGACCGGGAGCAGGAAGCGGGCGTCGTCGAGCCGCGCCGTTCCGCCGTACTCCGGCGTTCCGTTGGCGTTGAGAAGCAGCGGATACACGCCGGGGCGGTCGATGCCCAACGACGGAGACTGCGTTCCGCGAAGCGGCATCGACACCGTGAACTGAGCGCTGGCGCCCTGCTCGAGACTGTCCGCGACGACCTGGAATTCACCGACGTCGGCGTACTCCTGCTGATCCAACGACAGCGACGTCCGAAGCTCGTCCGGTGACTCCACAGCGTCCGCGCTCTGCATACGGACGCTGATGTCGTCGACCCGGCGGTCCCCGGTGTTGCGGACAGTGGCGCGCACCGTCACGAACGGCTCGCTCGTCGTCGTCACCGTTCCGGGAGCAACCGCGTCGATCGACATCTCGAGAAACTGAGTACCGCGCGTCGTCCGAGGAAGATCGGACGCCGACGACTGATACGTGACGGTCCCGTCCTCGCTCTGCGAGCTCTCCGATGGATCCTGTGCGGCTGGATCCTGCGCGGCTGGATCCTGTGCAGCAGCAACACCGGTCCCCAGCAGCAGCGACGCACCGAGAACGAGCACCGACGTCGCTGCAGTGATCCTGGAACGTAGCGCCATCACTGCTTGCCGACGGGCGTTTCGGGGTCGTTCGTCTCGCCGCTCATACCGTCTATAAGGCGGCTGGCGATGGCCGCCAACTTCCGTTCGTCCGCGTACGCCAATCGCGAGTTCAGTTCACTCAGCGGGACCCACGCCACTTCGGTGACCTCGACGTCCTCGTCGGAGAGTTCACCACCCAGAAACCTCAGCAAGTAATGGTGCACGGTCTTGTGGACGCGACGGCCCTCCGTCACGAACCAGTAGTCGATACTTCCCAGCGACGCCAACACCGAACCCTGGATACCGGTCTCCTCGGCGACCTCACGCATCGCCGTCTGCTCCGCCGTCTCGCCCTGCTCGATATGCCCCTTCGGCAGCGACCACAACAACCGGCCCCGACGATCCGTTCTGCCGATCAACGCCGCGCAACGCTGCGCAGGCGGGCCGTCCAGCCCATCCACCACCAACCCACCAGCAGACGTCTCCCGAACCGTTCGAAGCCGCGGTTTGTCCGTCTCGGCACGCGAATTCCGCCGCCGCGGGTTGCGGCGGCTCCTGTTCGCACGTTCGCCAGCAGACACCCAACCAATACTAGAGGGAAAGAACCAATGCTTCGGGCTGCCATTCCGAGCTCGTTCCGCGGGCTCCACTCGCGGCCATTCCGAGCTCGTTCCGCGGGCTCCACTCGCGGCCATACCGAGCCTGTTCACGTGGGGCCCTTCCCCCGGTCGGACCGCCTGCTAATAGGCTCTGTCGACGTGGCCGAGAAGTCTCCTGTTCCCCAGCAGCCCGACGTGTCCGCCGACCGTCGCGCACGATTGCTGGCGTCGGCTGCCGTGTCGTTGAAAGAACTGTCGGACATCCTGACGCCGCTGGCCGGTCGGTTCGCCGCCGAGGGACATGAATTGTTCCTGGTCGGCGGCAGTGTGCGCGACGCTGTGCTGGGTCGGCTCGGCACGGACCTCGACTTCACGACCGACGCCAGGCCTGAGGTCGTCCAGCGGCTCCTGACCGGGTGGGCCGACAATCAGTGGGACACCGGTATCGCGTTCGGCACGATCAGTGCGGCGAAGGGCGATCAGCTGGTCGAGATCACCACGTTCCGCACCGATTCCTACGACCAGGTCTCGCGTAATCCCGAAGTTCGGTACGGCACCAGCCTGGAAGAGGACCTGGTTCGTCGTGATTTCACCGTCAACGCGATGGCCGTTCGTCTCGGCGCCGATGGCTCGCAGGAGTTCGTCGACCCTCTCGGCGGCATGGACGCACTGCTCGAGGGACTGCTGGACACTCCGTCGACCCCGGAGAAGTCGTTCAACGACGACCCGCTGCGGATGCTTCGCGGCGCACGGTTCGTGTCGCAGCTCGGGTTCGCGCTGATGCCGCGGGTGCACCAGGCGATCACGGAGATGGCCGGTCAGATCGAACGCATCACGGCCGAGCGTGTTCAGGTGGAGTTGGACAAGCTGATCCTCGGCGAGTTCCCGCTCGAGGGTGTCGACGTGATGTGCGAGACGGGATTGGCCGGGTACGTGCTGCCCGAGGTACCTGCGATGAAGCTCGAGATCGACGAGCATCACCAGCACAAGGACGTCTACTGGCATTCGTTGACGGTGCTGAAGCAGGCGATCGAGCTGGAGGACGGTGACCCGGACCTCGTATTGCGCTGGGCTGCACTGCTTCACGACATCGGGAAGCCGGATACGCGTCGGCACGAGCCGGGCGGAGGCGTCAGCTTCCACCACCACGAGGTAGTCGGCTCGAAGATGGTGCGCAAGCGGATGCGCGCGCTGAAGTACTCCAAGAAGATGATCGACGACGTGTCGCAGTTGGTGTTTCTGCACCTCCGTTTCCACGGATACGGCAAAGGTCAGTGGACGGATTCGGCCGTGCGCCGTTACGCCACCGACGCCGGAGATCTACTTCCCAAGCTGCACAAGCTCGTTCGCGCCGACAGTACGACGCGTAACAAGCGTCGGGCGGCGGCACTGCAGGCCACCTACGACGATCTGGAACAGCGGATAGCCGCCCTGGCGGCGCAAGAGGACCTGGCGCGGGTTCGTCCCGATCTCGACGGCAACGCCATCATGGAACTTCTCGGTATCCCGGCGGGCCCCGAGGTCGGCAAGGCCTGGAAGTTCCTGAAGGAGCTCAGACTCGACCGAGGTCCCCTCCCCCGCGAGGAGGCGGAGAAGGAACTGCTGGCCTGGTGGAAAAACGTCCTGTGAGTTGAAATGTAGGCCAGGGCCTACATTTCCACTCACCTGCGGAGTATCGCTACCACTCCCACCAGGTACACCGCGGCACCAGCCAGGACGACGACGTGTGCAGAGGTTTCACCAGCGAGGTCGGTGGTGTCCGGACCGACGACGAACGCCGCGACCGCCAGAGCGGCGACGAAGAAGATGTTGAAGACGGTGTCCTGCAGGGCGAAGACACGTCCGCGGTGATCGTCGTCGATTTCGGTCTGCATCGATGCGTCGCCGGTGAGCTTGATCGTCTGGCCTGCGACACCGAGCAGGAACGCGCCGATGAGCAGGCTCGTCTGAGTGAGGGTGTTGATGAACGTGACCTGGACGATCGCGGCGGCCGCGAGAGCCACCATGATCGAGCGAACACGGCCGAATCGTGGCAGAACGAACGGCGTCAGCAGGGCAGCGACGAACATTCCGGCTGCCGTGGCGCCGACGGCTATGCCGAATCCGGCGAGTCCGCCGGGCAGGGAACTCGACGTGGTTTCGCGCAGGATGAGCACCATGACGAGGGTGTCGACGCCGAACACGATTCGGTGGGCGCCGATGCCGGTCATGGCGGCGGTGACCGTCGGCGATCTCCAGACGGCCACGGCACCGGATCCGAGTCCGTGGGCGATGTCCACCGCGGCTTTCATCGCGCCGTGGTCACCACGCTCGGGGAGTGTTTCCGGGCCGAGTGACCTACGTGCGAATCGAGCGGCGGCGACGGTGCCCACGATCGAGCCCGACGCTGCCGCGGCCACGGCCATTCCGGAGCCGAAGTCTCCCGCCCCGACGTATCCGATGATTCCGACGGCTGCGCCCGCCCCGGCAGCGGCGAAGCCGGAACCGATGGTGGCGAGGAGGGAGTTCATGGGTACGAGCCATTCGGTTCGTACGACGTGCGGGAGCGACGCCGAGACGCCGGCGAGGACGAATCGGCTGAGTCCGACGGTGGTGAGGGCAAGCAGTAGCAGGGGTGTCTCACCGCCGCCGACGCAGAGCAGGGTTGCGGTGACGGCGATGAGAACGATGCGAAGTACGTTGGCCCACAGTACGACTGCGCGGCGATCCCAGCGGTCCAGCATGGCGCCTGCGAACGGGCCGATGACGGAGTAGGGGACGAGGAGGACAGCGAACCCGGCTGCGATGGCAGCCGGATTCGATTCCCGCTCGGGGTTGAACAGGATGGCGCCGCTGAGTGCGGCTTGGAAGAGTCCGTCGCCGAACTGGCCTGCGAAACGAATGGCGGTGAGCTTGCCTGCGCCCGGCGAATCGCGCAATCGCGCCAGGAATGTCGTCTCGCTCACTCGCTGAACTTTAGCCTGACGTACTTTACGAGGTCGGAGTCAGCTCCTCGGCGTTCCACCATGCGACGGTGGCTGCGGTGCCGTCGTCGAGCGGGGTCGGGTGAAGGCCGAGGAGTGTGTCGCTGCGCGTGCTGTCCAGGACGTAGGGGTACTGGAACTGGTACAGCGTGTCGCCCAGTTCTTTCATCTGCCCGGGTACGACGCCCAGCGCTCGGACGATCCATGCCGGGATCGCGGTGACGGTGGGTGCGGGTACTCGGGCGGCGTCGGCGAAGAGTTCGATCATGCGTCGTTGCGTGACGGCAGGTGCGGTGGGGGCGTGCAGGAACGTGTTCCACAGGTCTTTCCTTGCTCCGGCGGCGATCATCGCTGCGGCGAAGTCCGGTATGTAGGTGAAGGAGTGGGGTACGTCGGCCTTCGCGATGACGCTGACGGATTTGCCTGTCGTGACCTTGGGGACGATTCGTTCGCCCATGTGCGACGTCCTCACGCGAGGACCGTAGAAGTCCGATGCGGCGACGCTGACGGTCGGGGTGCGGTGGGCGTCGCGGGCGGCCAACAGGAGGGTTCGGACGCCCAGTTTGCGGTGAGTCGCCGTGCGTGGCCTGTCCTCTCGGATGGGGCCGACGACCTTGCCGTAGGAGTACAGACTTTCGGGGAAGACGACGACGGTTCCGGCGGCGGCGTCGAGCACCCGTTGTTCCATCGCGGGGAGCTTCTCGCGCCAGACCTTGTTCTCGTAGGCGACGTGAGTGCAGAGATAAATGGCGGTGGCACCGGCGAACTCGTCGGTCAGGTCGTCGGTCTCGATGTCCACTCGGTGACGTTCGACGGCCGGGTGTTCCGGGCCCGATCCGGACCTGGTGAGGATCCGTACCGAATGTCCCTGTGCAGCAAGCTGTTCTGCAACGGTCCAGCCCACCGGTCCGGCTCCGATGACGACGTGTAGCTGGTTCATGGTGTCTCCCTCGTTCGAAATGTGAGCACTGCTCTCTGTTCTCTCCAGTGTGCACTCGTCGGCTGGGAAAAGCAAGAGCAGTGCTCTCGTTTCTGGCGGGACGGTTTCGCCGCCGGGTACGTGTCGGCCGGGCCGATACTGTGAATCCATGCCGACCACGCCCCGCGCTCGAGCGAGACAGCAGACCCTCGCCGACATCACCCGTATCGGACGGGAGCATCTGGCTGCCGACGGTGCCGCGGCGTTGTCACTGCGCGCAGTCGCCAGGGATCTGGGTGTCGTGTCCTCGGCGGTGTACCGGTACGTCAAGAGTCGGGACGAGCTGCTGACCCTGCTCGTCGTCGACGCGTACACCGAGCTCGGCGACGTCGTGGACGAGGCTGTCGACGAGGTCGCCGGTCCCTTCGAGAAGTTCCTCGCGCTCGGTCGGGCGGTCCGTGGGTGGGGGCTGCGGGAACCGGCGCGGTATGCGCTGTTGTTCGGAAGCCCGGTGCCCGGATACAACGCTCCGGCCGAGCAGACGACCGGTCCTGGTACGAGGGTGATCGTCAAGCTGGTGTCGATTTTCGATCAGGCGTGGACCGCGGGAACGCTGGCGGAACGTACGGAGCCGGTGTCGCTGGCTGCGCTGAGCCGGAATTTCACGGACGTTCGTAACGAAATGGGAACGGAAATGTCCGACGAGGTGATCGCTCGCGGAGTTCTGGTGTGGGCGGCACTGTTCGGTGCCGTCAGCTTCGATGTGTTCGATCAGTACGGTTCGGACACCTTCAGCAGCCGAGATGCGTTGTTCGAGTACCAATTGGCGAGCCTGGCCGAGCTCTCGGGGTTCGATGGGGCGCCGAACAACACCTGAGCTTCCTTGCGTTACATCCGTAGGTGCGCGGTGCCACAATGTGTTGCATGGCGGCGCATGCGGAAGAACCCGAAGACCAGACGGCACCGGCCCCGCAATCGGTGCGACCGGGGAGCTTGCTGGTGTCGTCGATCGAGCTGGTCGAGCCCACGTTCCGGCGCACTGTCGTGTACGTCATCGAGCACAACGACGCAGGCAGCCTCGGTGTCGTGATCAATCGGCCGAGCGACACCGCGGTCCAGAACGTGTTACCGCAGTGGACCGACCTCGCGGCACGTCCGAAGGCCCTGTACGTGGGCGGTCCGGTGAAGAGGGATTCCGCTCTCTGCCTGGCGACGGTGAGGACGGGGGTGGACATCGACGGGATCGCCGGGGTGCGCCGCGTCGACGGTCGGGTCGTCATGGTGGATCTGGATTCGGATCCGGCCGACATCGCGCCGCACGTCGAGGGGGTTCGCATCTTCGCGGGGTATTCCGGCTGGACGCTCGGGCAGCTGGAGGGCGAGCTGGAGCGGGACGACTGGATGGTCGTCTCCGCCCTCGCCTCCGATGTCATCGGTCCACCGAAGATCGATCTGTGGGCCCACGTGCTGCGTCGTCAACCCCTGCCGCTGGCGATGCTCGCCTCTCACCCGATCGACGTCGACCGCAACTGAGGATTCAGTGCGCGAAGTGGGTGGCCGACGAGTGTCCACCTCCTGCGGCCGATGCGTCGAGTTGATCGATCACCTCGGTGATGGCGCCGCACAGCAGCCTGCCGAGGTCTGCGCTGAATCCCTCTCGCACGACGATGCGGAGCACCGCTACTCCGGTGGCGTCGTCCGGCATCGTGTACGCGGGAACCTGCCAGCCGCGTGCGCGTAGTTCGTGGGAGATGTCGAACACGGTGTACTCGCGGTCGCCGGCGAGTTCGAATGCGACGACGGGGATGGCGCTGCCGTCGGTGATGACGTGGAACGCGGGATGCTCGGACAGGTGACCGGCGACGCGAACGGCGGTGTCGCGCAGTGCGTGCATGATGTCGCTGTATCCGGAGCGTCCGAGCCGGAGGAAGTTGTAGTACTGGCCGATCACCTGGTTGCCGGGGCGTGAGAAGTTGAGGGTGAAGGTCGGCATGTCGCCGCCGAGGTAGTTCACCCGGAACACCAGGTCCTCGGGTAGGTCCTCGCGTGTCCGCCACACCGCGAAACCGATTCCGGGATAGGTCAATCCGTACTTGTGACCGCTGGCGTTGATGGATTTCACCCGCGGTAGGCGGAAGTCCCATTCGAGGTGGGGATGAAGGAACGGTACGACGAACCCGCCGCTGGCCGCGTCGACGTGGACGGGGACGTCGGGTCCACCGGACGCGGCGACGGAATCGAGCATCGCGCAGATCTCCGCCACGGGCTCGAGTTCGCCGGTGAAGGTGGTTCCGAGGATGGCCACGACGCCGATGGTGTTGTCGTCGACGGCATCTCGAACCTGCTCCGGGGTGATGACGTACCGCCCCGGTTCGACGGGCAGGTACTTGGGTTCGACGTCGAAGTAGCGGCAGAACTTCTCCCACACGACCTGAACATTGCTTCCGAGAACCAGATTGGGACGCGAGGTGTCGCTGCGGCCTTCGCGCCAACGCCATTTCAGGGCGAGGCCTGCGAGCATGACCGCTTCGCTCGATCCGATCGTCGACACTCCCGTCGCGGACTTGGAATCCTCCGGGTCGAGTCCGGGCGCGTGGAACAGGTCCGCGACCATGTTGACGCAGCGTTCCTCGATCGACGCCGTCGCCGGGTACTCGTCCTTGTCGATCATGTTCTTGTCGAACGTCTCGGCCATCAACTTCTCGGCCTGCGGGTCCATCCAGGTGGTGACGAACGTCGCGAGGTTGAGGCGGGAGGAGCCGTCGAGCATCAGTTCGTCGTGGATGAAGCGGTACGCGGCTTCGGGGTCGAGTTGCTCGTCGGGGAGCCGAAGTGCGGGGATGGGATCGGTGGCGAGTCTCCCGGTGTATGCCGCGGCGATGACTCCGCCTGGGTGTTTGCCTGGCTTCGACAACTCTTTCCGCACGTCGATCCTCCACATTCTTCGTCTGTGGTGCCGACGCTAATCCGCCAGGGCGGATTGCGCATCATCCTTGTCAGGCGATAGCCGGGCTTCGGCTCGGCGCGCGTATCGCTGGGCGAGTACGGCGCACACCATCAGTTGGATCTGGTGGAACAGAAGCAGAGGAAGGACGATCAGGCCGACGGGCCCGCCGACGAAGAGGACCGAGGCCATGGGTAGTCCACTCGCGAGGCTCTTCTTGGAGCCGCAGAACAGGAGGACGATGCGGTCTTCGACGGGAAAGCCGATGGCGCGGCCGATCCAGTACGTGAACGCCAGAATCAGCGCGAGGACGACGATGCAGACGAGGACGACCGCGACGATCTGCAGGGGCGTCACGGACGACCAGACGTTCTGATTCATGCTTTCGCTGAAGGCGGCGTAGACCACCAGCAGGATGGAGCCGCGGTCGACGATTTTCGTCGGCCCGGAATGTCGGGTGAGCCAGCCTTTCACGAGCGGTCGGAGGGCCTGCCCGAGGAGGAAGGGCAGGAGCAGCTGAGCGCAGATGCTCAGGATCGACGATGCGTCGACGTGCGCGTCCCCGGTGGTGTTCATCAACAGAATCACCAGCAGCGGTGTCACGAACACGCCGATGATGTTGGAGAACGAGGCGCTGACGACTGCTCCGGCGACGTTGCCGCGTGCGATCGAGGTGAAGGCGATGGAGGACTGAACCGTCGACGGCACGAGGCACAGGAACAGGATGCCGGTGTAGAGGTCCGCTGTGACGACAGTCGGTTCGAGCAGGCGGAGGCCGAGTCCGACGAGGGGGAACACGAGGTACGTGGTGGCCAGCACGACGGAGTGGAGTCGCCAGTGTTTGACGCCTTGCCATGCTTCCTGCGGCGACAGGCGGGCGCCGTAGATCAGGAACAGCAGTCCGATGGCGATTCGGGTGACCCAGGTGAGGACGGTTTCCGAGGTACCCGACGCCGGGAAGATGCTGGCCAGCACCGCGATCGCGATGATGCTCAGGACGAAGCCGTCGGGCCGGATCTGCCGCAGAAAGTTCACTGGGCTCACGATATCGGTCGGCGATTGATCGCGAAAGTCGATAGCTGCGTTAATTGTGAACGTGAATCGTGATAGGAACGACGGGTGAATCTCGATCCGATTCTGCTTCGAACCTTCCTCGCTGTCGAACGGGAAGGCGGCTTCACCGCAGGCGGCGATCTGCTGGGGCTGCGTCAGTCGACGGTCAGCGGTCACATCACGCGGCTGGAGAAGGCCGTCGGGCGCGAGTTGTTCCTCCGGGACACCAGAAACATGGAGCTGACGGCCGACGGCACCGCGATGATCGGATTCGCTCGCTCCATCCTCGACGCCACCGCGGAGGCGGAGCACTACTTCGCCGAAGCCCCGTTGGCGGGCAGGCTCCGGCTCGGGGTGTCCGACGACCTGGTCTCGACCGAGTTGCCGCACGTGCTCTACGACTTCCGTCGGGCGCATCCCGGCGTGGACCTCGAGCTGACCGTCGGGTTGAGCGAGACATTGCGGTCCAAGTTCGACGGCGGCGAGCTGGACCTGGTGTTCGGCAAGCGTCGCCCCGGTGAGACGCACGGTGATCTGGTGTGGGCGGATCGGTTGGTCTGGGCAGGTATTCCGGGAACGCGGGTGGAACCGGGTCCGGTGCCGTTCGTGACGTATCCACCACCGAGCATCACGCGGTCCGCGGCGTTGGCTGCACTCGGTCGGGAGGGTAGGGGCTGGCGGTTCACCTGCGTCACGGACAGCGAGCTGGGGTTGCGTGCAGCCGTTCAGGCGGGCCTCGGCTACCTGGTGCATGCGGAGTCGACGCTTCCCGAAGGCGTTGTGGCTTTGGACGGTCAGGATCTCCCGGACCTCGGAGGTATCGAGTTCGTGCTGCTGACGAAGGACACGGCCCGATCGCCTCGTGGAGCGTTGCGTGACGCGATCATGACGCGTCTCGGCCGCTGATCGGCGCGGACGGCTGTTGCTGGGTTGTGACTGGACCCAAATGTCGCTGCCGTCGGACGACCACGTTTCCAGACGTGTGGCGCGGGTGTGGTAAGTGATCGATGTTACTTCTACCGTCTGCTGTGATTCAGCAAACAGCATCGCGCTGCAATCGAGTCACGCCTTCTCGCCAGCGATGCCGAAGAAGAAAAGGGACGCGCATGGTTCAACACTCTCGGTCGATGTCGATCGACCATTCACGACTACGAGGCCGAGCACGAGGCATGACGACCATCGCGGCGTTGTCCGCGGCCGTCATGTTCGCCGGCCTGTCGGTTGCCTCTGCGCAACCCGCCGAGCCAACCGAACCCACCGACTCGGCAGTGCCGTCGGCGACGGCACTGCCCGCGACGATCAGCGAAGACGGAACGGAGGTCATTCCTCCCGAGGGGTCGGAGGCGGAGCGACCGAAGGCGGAAGAGCAGGGCATCGAGAAACCCGATGTCGCCGACGCCGCGCCGGCGCGGGTGACCGACGATCCGGAGACCGAGACCATCGGGTACGGGCCCGAGCAGAAGAACTTTCTCGCCGGGTTCCTCTACAGCATCGTCAAGCCGGATGTCGCGCCGCCGGGCGCTAACGACTGGAGCTGCAAGCCGACCGAAGAACACCCCAATCCTGTTGTGCTGCTGCACGGTACTTGGGAGAACGCATACAACAACTTCGCTCGCATCTCCCCGGCACTGAAGGCGGAGGGATACTGCGTTTTCGCGCCGAACACCGGTGACAAGGATTCGAGTGCACTCGGCCACGTCAAGGCGCTGCGAGGCACGGGCCCGATCACCGAGAGCGCCAAGGAAATCGCCTTCTACATCGATGCGGTCCTCGAACGGACCGGGGCGGCGCAGGTCGACATCGTCGGGCATTCCCAGGGCAGCCTGGCGTCGCGTCAGTACATGCGGTTCGAGGGCGGCGCCGATCCGTCGGATCCGAGCAAGAACAAGGTCGGCAGAATCGTCAGCCTCGGTGGGTCCAATCACGGGACGACCCTCGTCGGAATCGGAACCCTGGGGCGGACCATCAACAATCTCGGCTTGAACGTGCTCGGGCTCGTGGGTGCTGTCGCCGGGCCCGCGGCGTCGGACCAGGTCGTCGACTCCGACCTCATCAAGGCATTGACGGCGGGCGGTGACACCGAGCGCGGTGTCGACTACACGGCCATCGCCACTCGGTTCGACGAGGTGGTGACTCCGTTCCGGACGACGTTCCTCGAAGCCGGACCCGATGCCACGGTGAACAACGTTCTGTTGCAGGACGGCTGCGGCGTCGACTTGTCCGATCATCTGTCGATGTCGGTGTCCCCGCGGACCATCGGGTACATCAAGAACGCACTCGACCCGGACGGCTTCCCGGTCGGTGACGTCCCGTGCGTGTGGAACGCTCCGGTCACGGGAGGCTAGGCCGGCCGGCAATCAGAACCGAGCCCGGGCTTCCACGGTGAAGTCCGGGCTCTCTGCTGGGGTCGTCCGGGTTCGGGGTGTCAGAGTTGAATCGAGGCGGTGCGGTTGCCGCCGTCGTACTTGGCTCGATACATCATCGAGTCGGCGGCCCGGGTGGCCTTGGTGATGGTGGCGGCATTGTCGTTCCACAGGTCCGACGGGCTCGACACCACGGCGGCTCCGACGCTCACCGTGATGGGGATCCGATCGTCGCCGCGGTAAAGGCTGTGGCCGATTCGGTGCACCATGTCGTGGGCATGTTCGATCGTGCCGGTGAACACGACGAGGAATTCCTCGCCCCCGGTGCGGGCGACGACGCCGTCGTCCTCGAAGAGTTCTCGTAGACGGTGGGCGACGGTGACGATGACGTCGTCGCCTGCATCGTGGCCGAAGTAGTCGTTGACGGCCTTGAATCGGTCGATGTCCACGACGACGACCACCAGGCAGTGACCTCGTGCGTGGCTGCGCGACATCAGGGTCAGGGCCGCGTCTTCGACACCGCGACGGTTGAGCAGTTCGGTCAGTGGGTCGAGCAGCGAGCGTCGGGCATCTCGGCCGATCGCGGTCCACGCGATGTGGGCGAGCAGGGGTATCGCGGAGTTGATGGCGATGGCGACGAGTCCGCCGGCCAGGGCTGTCGGTACGTCCTCGGACCCCGTGAACATTGCTCTGACGGCCGTGATGGAGACGAACACGACGCACCAGGCGAGGTGGGCGAGCAGCCAGCGTTGGCTGAGGAAGTAGGTGCACAACGCACCGGTGACGACGAACAAGCCGGATCCGATGAGTGCACCGAACGGCTCGTACAGCACGAGCACGGACGTCAGGCCGACGTCACCGAAGATGGCGAAGGCGATGAAGTCTCGGCGTGTGGGTAGCGGGCCGAAGAACCAGCGCAGAGCGACGGCGACCTGAAGAAGCAGAACGAGGCCGACCCAGGCTTGGGCGAGGAGTCCCTGTGGTCCGCGTGAGCTGAACAGCATGAGGATCGACGCGGCCGCGTACAGCAGTGTGGCCGCGCCGAACATGTTCTGAAGCGATCGGTGCAGGCCCCGCGTGGAGCGGTGGTGAATGATCCACTCGTAATCGAACGGCTGCTGGTACCACTCCTGCAGCGTGGTCCACACGGTATCGGTCGACGGCTTCCTGTGGTTGCCGGTGCGGACCGATCCGGGCTTGTCGTCCGCTGATGATCGTGTGTCGTCCGTGCCGGCCTCCAGCCCTTACCCCTTTACGATCACAGCCTAGATGTAAAAAGCGGCGATCGGTTTGTTTCAGCGCAATTCAACGCTCGGACGCCAGCGAGTTGACGGTACCCGCGATTGCGTCCGCGCCGTCGACCGTGACGGTCAGTTTCTGTCCGTTCGCGAAGGTGAGGAACACGGCGGGACCTTTACGGGTGGCCACCGCGTAGTTGCCGCGGCCTTTGACGCGGAGGCCCCATCCGCCGAAGTCCGAGAACGGGTCCACCTCGCGAACCGAGGCCCCGGTGACTTCGCCGATGGAGTATTCGAAGGCGGGCATGCCGAGGCTGCGGACGTGGATGCCGAGTTTGTCGACGATCAGCTCGTACCGCATGAGCGACGAGGTGAACGCCGCGATCGGTGCGAAGACGGCGACCGGCCACCAGGACTCGGACAGCCAGCAGGTCAGTGCGGCTGCCGCGGCCAGGATGGTGAACACGATCGCGATGGATGTGCGGCTCGCGCCGATGGGTTCGACGATGGGGAGTTCGGCCCTCGCGCGCGGCAACGTCGCCGGCGGCGGTGAAGTGGCGTCGACACGGTCTCGGTAGTCACGCAGCTGGGTTGCGCCGAGGAGTCCGACGGCGAATCCGACGAGCGTTCCTACTCCGATCGCCCAGCCGGGGATCTCGACGTTGGTGACGGTCGTGACATCGAGTTGCCTGGCGAGTATCGCCAGTTGCAGGACGGTGATGAGGCCGACGACGGTGAGGCCGATCATCAGCATCGTCCGGCGCAGGATGAGCAGGGCGTGGGACAGCGCTGCAACGGCGCTGCATCCACCGCCGACGAGCACGATGACGATCGCGAGAGTCCAAGCGCTCGTCGACGGACTCATGAATCCGTCCGGTTCGGTGCCCGACCAGTGGGTGGCGATCTGATCCGGAAGCCGGGTGCGCCAGACCTGCACGGCCACGAGTCCGAGTGCGGCCGCAGCGATCGGCACGACAACGCCGAAGATCACTCCAGCCGGGTCGAACGTCCGCTGCTTCACTGCTGTCGGTCTGGTCACTCCGCAGGCTCCGCTTCTAAGCTCAGCTCGGGGCGCACGCGTCCTTGAGGCTGCACGAGATGCAGGAGTGACCGCACCCACCCGTCTCCGGGGTAGGTGTGGCGGCGGCCGCACGCGCACCGATGGATCCGCCGACACCGGCGGTGACGAACGCGGCGACCAGGCATGCGACGACGGCGATGACCGAGAATGCGCCGCCGAGCATCAGTGCCGCTGCACCGCCGATGAGCAGCAGTAGCGCCGACGCTGCCGTGGTGGGGCCTGCGACTTTGTTGGCCATGACGAAGGTCTCGTCGTCGCGCATGGACTCCGCCGTTCGGACTCCCGCCCACCGGTTGCGGGGGAGCTTGCCTGTCAGCGAGGCCGTGGCAACGGAGCCGACGACGAGCGCGAGGACGAACATGAGTATGGACACGACGATCACGCTGGTAAGGATACGTCTTCTGCGCGCGCCCGTAGTACGCGCATCTGAGCTGGGCGGATTCCCGCTCACAAGGGCAGCAGGTGGCTACGACTAAACTGCGTGGGTGACTGTTCCAGTGGACGCAACGCCCCAGCACCGCTACACCGCGGATGTGGCCGCGCGCATCGAGAAGCAATGGCAAGACCTGTGGGAAGAGCAGGGCACGTTCGACGCTCCCAACCCGGTCGGTGCGCTTGCCGGTGACGTCCCGAAGGACAAGCTCTTCGTTCAGGACATGTTCCCGTACCCGTCGGGAAGCGGCCTCCACGTCGGTCACCCGCTCGGGTACATCGCGACGGACGTGTTCGCGCGGTTCCATCGGATGCACGGCCGCAACGTTCTGCACGCGCTCGGATACGACGCCTTCGGTCTGCCTGCGGAGCAGTACGCCGTCCAGACGGGTACGCATCCGCGGACGACGACGGAGGCGAACATCGCGAACATGCGTCGCCAGCTGGGACGCCTCGGCCTCGGTCATGACCGGCGTCGATCCCTGGCGACGACGGATGTCGACTTCTATCACTGGACGCAGTGGATCTTCCTGCAGATCTTCAACTCCTGGTACGACGAGGAGCAGCAGAAGGCGCGCCCCATCTCGGAGCTGGAATCGTCGTTCGCCGACGGCTCGCGGGCGCTCGAGGACGGCCGGGAGTGGTCGGCTCTGACGGCGGCGGAGAAGGCTGCGGTGCTGGATTCGTTCCGCCTCGTGTACGAGTCCAATTCGCTGGTCAACTGGTGCCCCGGCTTGGGTACGGTGCTGGCGAACGAGGAGGTCACGGCCGACGGTCGCAGCGACCGTGGCAACTTCCCGGTGTTCCGAAAGAACCTGAAGCAGTGGATGATGCGTATCACTGCCTACTCGGACCGCTTGATCGACGACCTCGAATACCTCGATTGGCCGGACAAGGTCAAGACGATGCAACGCAACTGGATCGGTCGATCGCGCGGCGCCGAGGTGTCGTTCGGTGACATCACGGTGTTCACGACGCGGCCGGACACGCTGTTCGGTGCCAGTTACGTGGTGCTCGCGCCCGAACACGACTTGGTCGACGGTCTGGTGGCTGCTTCGTGGCCCGACGGTGTGTCGGAGATCTGGACCGGCGGCGCCGCGACTCCCGCGGAAGCCGTTGCAGCGTACCGCTCTTCGATCGCCGCGAAGTCCGACCTGGAGCGTCAGGAGAACAAGGAGAAGACCGGTGTCTTCACCGGCTCCTACGCGGTGAACCCCGTCAATGGTGAACAGGTCCCGGTGTTCATCGCGGACTACGTGCTCACCGGCTACGGCACGGGCGCGATCATGGCCGTGCCGTCTCACGACCAGCGTGACTGGGAATTCGCCACGAAGTTCGGTCTGCCCATCCGCGAGGTCATCTCGGGCGGAGACGTCACCGAGGCCGCATACACCGGCGACGGCCCGTTGGTGAACTCCGGCTTCCTGGACGGGCTTTCGGTCGACGACGCCAAGGCCGCCATCGTGAAGAAGCTGGAAGCCGACGGCACGGGCACCGGCAAGATCCAGTACAAGCTGCGGGACTGGCTGTTCGCCCGTCAGCGGTACTGGGGCGAACCGTTCCCCATCGTCTACGACGCCGACGGCAATGCCCACGCACTCCCGGACAGTGTGCTCCCCGTTCAGCTTCCCGAGGTCGAAGACTACGCACCGGTCTCCTTCGACCCGGACGACGCAAGCTCCGAGCCCTCCCCGCCCTTGGCGAAGGCGTCGGACTGGGTGGAGGTGGAGCTGGATCTCGGCGACGGGCTGCAGACGTACCGCCGCGACACCAATGTGATGCCGCAGTGGGCGGGTAGCTCGTGGTACCAGCTGCGGTACATCGATCCGACCAACTCGGAGACGTTCGCGGACCCGGAGAACGAGAAGTACTGGACGGGGCCGCGTCCGGAGATCCACGGCCCGAACGATCCGGGCGGCGTCGATCTGTACGTCGGCGGTGTCGAGCATGCGGTGCTGCACCTGCTGTACTCGCGGTTCTGGCACAAGGTGCTGTTCGATCTGGGGCATGTCAGCTCGAGCGAGCCGTACCGTCGCCTCTACAACCAGGGCTACATCCAGGCCTATGCGTTCACCGATGCGCGTGGCGTCTACGTTCCGGCCGAGGAGGTCGAAGAACGCGACGGCGGGTACTTCTACCAGGGCGAACCCGTCAACCGCGAGTACGGGAAGATGGGCAAGAGCCTGAAGAACTCGGTCTCGCCCGACGACATCTTCACCGAGTACGGTGCCGACACCCTGCGTGTGTACGAGATGTCGATGGGTCCGCTGGACACCTCGCGTCCGTGGGCGACCAAGGACGTCGTCGGCGCGCAGCGTTTCCTGCAGCGTGTGTGGCGGCTGGTGCTCGACGAGGAGACCGGCGCTGTGCGCGTCACCGACGACAAGCCCACCGAGGACACGTTGCGCGTCCTCAACCGGGTGATCGACGGTGTGGAGGCGGATTACACTGCGCTGCGCGACAATACGGCCGGTGCCAAGCTCATCGAGCTCACCAACCATCTCACGAAGGCGTATCCGGACGGTGCACCGCGCGGTGTCGTGGAGCCGCTGGTCCTGATGCTCGCGCCGATGGCTCCGCATCTGTCCGAGGAGCTGTGGAAGCTGCTCGGCCACGATCGTTCTCTCGCCCACGGGCCGTTCCCGCGGGTGGAGAAGAAGTGGCTCGTCGCGGATACCGTCGACTATCCGATCCAGGTCAACGGAAAGGTCCGTAGCCGTGTCTCCGTACCTGCCGATTCAGCTCCGGCCGACGTCGAGAAAATCGCGTTGGAGGACGAGAAGATCGCAGCCCTGCTGGACGGAAAAGCCCCGACGAAGGTCATCGTCATTCCGGGGCGCATGGTCAATATCGTTCTGAAGTAATCCCCTACCGAGTGGACCCATCCTTTGAGGATGAGACTTGCGATCAGCGGTGCCACAGGGGGCATGGGTGCGCTTTAATCTGTCTCATGTCACGAGTTGGTAAAGGCTTCTTGGTCGGCGTGGTCGCTGCCGTGGTCGTCGGGTCGAGTGCGTTCGTTGCCCAGGCGGATCCGGGGCCCGGGTCGCCCATTCCGGCGAACGATCCGTTCTACAGCTACGACGGGTCTCTCGACGTTGCGCCGGGCACGGTGCTGCGGAGTCGGCCGATGGTGTTCGCAACGCCGACCCTGACCACGCCGATCACCGGGGATCAGGTGCTGTTCCGCACCACCGATCAACAGGGTCGCGGCGCGGTCACCGCGGCGGCCGTTCTCCGACCGCTGATTCCCGGCCCGACCAAGATCGTCTCGTACCACATGGCGTACGACGCTCTCGGATCGCAGTGCGACCCGTCCTACACCCTCAGCGGTGGTGCGACGAGTCCTATTGCCGAGGCGGAGCAGGCAGTGATCGCGGGTTACCTCGCTGCGGGATACACCGTCGTCGCGCCGGATTACGAAGGTGAAGAACTGGAGTGGACGATCGGACGACAGTCCGGATACGCCGCGCTGGACGGTATTCGCGCGGCCGAGCAGTTCCTGCAGGTGCCGACGTCGACTCCCGTTGGGATGATCGGATACTCGGGCGGCTCGGTTCCGACGCAGTGGGGTGCCGAGGTTGCACCGAGTTACGCGCCGGAGCTCAACCTTGTCGGCGTCGCGGCGGGTGGTCTCCCGGTCGACCTCGCGCACAATCTTCCTTACGTCAGCGGAAGCGCGCAGTGGGCGGGTGTGATTCCGGCACTCATCGTCGCGTACCAGCGGGCGTACGGACTGAACACGAGCGAATTCGTCTCGGACTACGGGCTGCAGGTGATGGACCAGGTGGATCAGGAGTGCATCGCGCAGTTCGCCGACGACTACCCCACCCTCACCGATGCAGACATGGTGAAGGCGCCGTACACGTCACTTCTGGATGTGCCGGAGGTAGTCGAGGCGATCAACGACAACATCATGGGCACCGCAGGTACACCGCGTGTTCCGATGTTCTTGGCCGTTGGCCACGCGGATCCGATCGGTGACACCATCATGATCACTGCCGACGTTCAGGCGCTTGCACACCAGTACTGCAGCCAGGGCGTCGACGTCCAGTACTCGCAGTACGACGGGTTGACCCACGGCGAGGCTTTTCCGCCGTTCGAGGCCCAGGGACTGCTGTTCATGACCGAGCGTTTCTCGGGGGCTCCGACGCACAGCAATTGCGCCACGATTCCCCCGGGCAACAGCCTCGCGCCGACGCCGGTGCCCTAGAGCAGCGTGGGTAGGACTCCCCCGTCGACTCTGACCGCTGCGCCGTTGGTGGCCGAGGCGACCGGGCTGGCCAGGAACGTCACCATGTTCGCGATTTCGGCCGGTTCGATGAAACGTTGCAGCAGGGACGTCGTGTTGGAGCTCGCGATCGCAGATTTCAGGTCGTCGACGGGGATGGACCGCGCCGCGGCCAGGGCGTCGACGGTCCGTGCGACTCCGTCGGAGTAGGTGGGTCCACCGAGGACCGAATTGACCGTCACAGCAGTGCCTTTCGTGAGCTTGGCCAACCCGTTCCCCAGGGACAGCATCGCGGTCTTGCTCGTGCCGTAGTGGATCATGTCGGCCGGCACGTCGACTCCGGATTCACTGCTGACGAACAGGATTCGTCCCCATCCACGCCCCAGCATGCCGGGCATGAGGCGTCGGGCCAGACGCACTCCGCTCATGACGTTGACGTCGAAGTATCGCTGCCAGTCGTCGTCGGAGATGTCGGTGAAGGGTGTGAGTTCGAACAGACCGACGTTGTTCACGAGGATGTCGACGTCCCCGAGCCGGTCGAGAAGGAGTTCGACGTCGGTGGCCACGGCGAAGTCGGCGACGATTCCGCGGACGGTGGCGTCGGGGGCGTGGTGTTGCAGTGATTCGACGGCACGATCGAGCCGCGCAGTGTCGCGGCCGTTGATCGTCACGTCGACGCCTTCGGCGAGCAGCGCCCGCGCGACGGCGTATCCGATTCCTTCGGTGGAACCGCTGACGAATGCCGATTTTCCAGTGAGGTTCATGTCCATGCGTCGATCGTCGTGCACGTCGATCAGCGGCCGATCAGCGCGAACTAGAATCGCAGCGTGAGCGAGCCTCGGATCCGCGTTCTCGGCCCGGTGGAGGTGGAGATCGACGGTATGCCGGTGCGCATCTCGAAGCCGCGGCTACGCGAGATGCTCTGCCTGCTGGTGATCGCTCGCGGTAGGACGGTGCGCACGTCGAGTCTCGTCGACGATCTGTGGGAGGACGCACCTGCGGGTGCACTCGGCATCGTGCAGACCTTCGTGGGTGAGCTTAGGAAGATCCTGGAGCCTGGCAGGCCGGCGCGCACTCCCCCGACGACGTTGGTGACCAGGGGTGCCGGATACGCACTCGTTCTGGCCGCCGACGCGGTGGATCTGTGGCGCGCGGAGCAGTTGGTTCGGGACGACGAGCCCGAGCATGCACTCGAGCACTGGAGCGGACATGCGTTCGAGGAGTTCGCGGATCGTGCGTGGGCAACGGGAGAACGCGCGCGAATCGCAGAGCTCAGGGCCGGTGCCGTGGAGCGACGTGCGGAGGCGCGGATCGCCGAGGGCAAGGGGGACAGCATCATTGCGTCACTCGACCGCCACGTCGACGAGCACCCGTGGCGTGAGGAGGGGTGGCGTCTGTTGGCTGTCGCGTTGTACGGGGCGGGTCGGCAGGGTGACGCGCTCGAGGTTCTGCGGCGTGCTCGCGAGACGTTCGTTCGTGGGCTGGGCCTCGATCCGAGTGATCGCCTGGCAAGTCTGGAACAGCGTATTCTGACGCGGGATTCTGGGCTGCTCTCTCACGGCAGCTCTGTCCTGATGCAGACAGCGGCGGCGCAGGCTCGCGGCGGTGCGCGATCGCAGATCGAAAGTGCTACAGCACTTCTCCCGCTTCTTGCCCAGTCCGGATCGGTCGACGCGGCCACCGAGCAGCGCGTGGCGACGATCCGCGCTGCCGAGCAGTTCGGTGATCCGGAGCTGACGGCACGCGTCATCGTGGGTTACGACGTTCCGGGAGTCTGGACGCGGTCCGACGATCCGGCGAAATCAGCGGCCATCGTCGAGGCCGCCGACCGGACTCTGGCGATCCTCCCGCCGACGGCGTCGACCCGGGTACGGGCCCGTCTGCTGGCGACGATCGCGATGGAATCTCGTGGCGTGGACAGCCGGATGGACGAGGCACGAGAGGCCGAGCGGCTGGCGCGGACCCTCGCCGACCCGGCGCTACTCTGCCTCGCGCTGAGCGCACGCTATCTGCAGACGTGTCGGACGACCGGCCTGGCCCGCGATCGTGAACGCATCGGTGCCGACATCATCGACATCGCCGTGGCATCCGAGTTGCCCACCTTCGACATCGCCGGTCGACTGATCCGCATGCAAGCGTTGTGCGCGCTCGACGACATCGACGAAGCCTCGGCGGAGGCAGACCTCGTGGACGGAATCGCCGCCAGATTCGATCGCCCCCTCGCGTCGGTGTTCACCGCGTGGTTCCGCTACACCTTCACCGGCGGACCACCTCCACCGGACGGTGACGAAATGCCTGGATTCCGAACCGGATTGACCGCCATGTCCGCGCTGACCACGGCTCTGCGGAACGACACTGCACTACCCAGGGGAGACTTCGGCCCCTATGCGCCGTGGGCCCAACCGCTCCTCGCGACCGACGCGGAGGCGTCGGGCATGCTCGAGACGGTCCCCGATCCGCCGCACGATCTGATGGCCGAAATCTGTTGGTACCTGGTCGGTACAGCTGCCCTCCGCGTCGGGCATCACGGCGCTGCTCGACGCGCACACGCGGCCCTGCTCCCTGCAGTCGACGAGCGCGCGGCGGGGTCCGGAGCACTCGATCTCGGCCCGATCGGCCCGTTGATCACGGCGTTGGAGTGACTCCGCGGTTCGCGGTCAGAAGAAGCGGTCGGCCAATTCGCCGACGAGGGAGAGATCGCGTGCGTCGGGAATCAGGTACTTGGTGACCGTTCCGCTTATGAACGGGTGCCAGGCGCCGCCGCCGAACTCGTCGGCAACTACCACTGCTTGCCCGACGAACACGCCGGGGAAATGCCGAGCCGCCAGTGTGCCGTTGTGTGCGGCGATGGCCAGGAGTTCCTCGGCGCGGCTGCGGTCGATGACGTCGCCCATTCGTGCCAGGAGTTCGCGGCCCGTGTCGGCGGCCTGCGGACGTGGTTCGGCCGACACCAGAACGAGCTGCCCGACGCTCACGCCCCGGCGCTGGAGCTCGACGGCTATCGCGTGGGCGAGAACGCCGCCGAAGGAGACACCGAGAAGATGCACGGTGCCCGACGCCTGGACCGCCACGATCTCGTCGGCGTAGAGCGCGGCGAGCGATGCCAGAGACTCGGCCTTGGTGCTGATCGCCTGAACCCCGTACACGGGCCGATCTTCGCCGACATGCTCCACGAGCTCGGCGTAGCAGCTGGTCAGGCCCTCGATCGGGTGGATGCAGAAGACTGGAGCCTGGGTGCCGGTGGTGCGAATGGGTAGAACCGCAGGCGTTGCGTAGTTGGTGACCGCAGTGTCGGCGTAATCGGTGAAGGCCAACTTCGAGTAATCGTTCACTACGGTCATGCGGTGCCTCCAGGGTCGAGTCTGTCGGAATGTCTTCAGTGGGTCTCTTGTGCCGCCTGAGGAGTATGTCGCGCATTCAACCAACACTGTTACCCGCGTCACAGACTCGTTATATTACGATTCGGTCGAGCCCTCGAATGACACTGGTGGGATTCGTGATTCACCCAAGGCCCGACTCGATGGCCAACGCGAGGTTGTGCACGAAATCGGCACGAATTCAGTACACAACCTCGCACTCGACGATCCATCCATCTCGAGTTCGCACTTGTGCTGACGACACACCGAGGAGGACCTGCACAAGAGCGAACTCGACGAAGCCGACCACAGTGCCCGGGTGTCGGCCCTGCCTGGCACCAATCGCGCTTTCTCCTGCCAGCCATCGAAGCATCGCTTACCAGCCGCGGTAGGGCGAGTTCGGTATGCGGATCCGCACAGATCGCATGTGCTCATGGGGCGTGCTTTCCGAGCTGCCTTTTTCTTCTTGGAGGGTTTGGGAAGCGGTTGTGTCACCTCCTTTTTCTTCGACTCTGGAGTCAGATACATCCGCTTCTCGCCCATTCCACCTGTGGTCAGGGCGACTCCTCGGTTCGCAGCGCCTCTCACCATCGGACAGCCCGTTCACCGTGTTTGTCGCCACGCCTCTGGTCGATTGGTACTAAGGCGTGGATGACGCTGACTATGCCGAACAGGACGAGATATATCGTCGCTGCGTCATGGCGGTCGTCGACGAGTGCTACCACTGCTGCGGCTACCAACAGCCATTGCGCGAGGATGCGGAAGCCAATGAGGGCTGCTCTCTTCCGGTTCACGATTCCGCCACGAAGACTGGTGCGATCAACTCCATTTGCTCGATGACGAGCTTGATGGCGTCGGGCTGCTTGTCCGGCGGGTAACCGTGTCGGGTGAGCAGCCTCTTGATCTGCGAACGCAGCTTGGCCTTCACATCTGCCCGGATGGCCCAGTCCGTCTTGGCATCTCGCTTCATGACGCCGACGAGGTCACGGGCGATGTCGGCGAGTTTGCCCTCACCCTGGATGTCGACTGCGGACTGGTTTTGTGACACGGCGTCGTAGAAGGACAACTCGTCACTGGTGAGCGGCGGGGTGAACTGCGCGCCGCGGTCGGCCTCCGCGGACACTTCTTTGGCCATCTCCACCAATGCTGCGATCACCTCGGCGGACGTGAGCTGACTGTTGGTGTACTTCAGCATCAGCTCGGACAGTCGATCGGAAAATGCACGTTGACGGACCACATTGTGCTTGGTCGCGGCCTTGGACTCGTCATTGATGAGCTTGCGCAGTGCCTCGATGGCGAGGTTGGGGTTCTTGGCTTCCTGGGCCTTCTTGATGAAATCGACGTTGATATCGCTGAGAGATGGTTTCGGCATGCCTGCGGCGCCATAGATGTCGAGCACTTCACCGGATTCGACAGATGCCGCGATGAGCTGACGCAATGCCCGCTGGACGTCCTCGGGGACTGCCTCGCCGCGACTCTGGCGCTCTTCGGCGTCGAACTTCGCCATGTACACCCGAACTTCTTCGAAGAAGCGCGCAACCGGCGCAACTTCACGGAGATCGTCGGTGCTGCCGCAAATTGCCCACACGCGCGACAGTTGCGAGGAGAATTTTCGGTACCGAGCAGCGAGAGTTTCCTCTCCCTCGCCGACCTGGTTCTCCGGCAGGCGTGGGTCACGGAGATAGTTGACCGTCGCCGTAGCAGCGTCGTAGTACGCGCGACCGGTCTTGGCGGCATTCAACTCGGCCCGCCAATCGAACCCGTGCAGTAGCCCTTCGATGATCGACACCAAGTCCTTGGCTCCGTCTATGGCGGCCGAGATGTCGCGGCCGATCGGCTTCGACTTCTGGTCTTGCGCGGTGTATTCCGCCAAGGCCTTGGCAAGATTGTCAGCGACGGGTGCGTAAGCCACCAGCAAGCCATCCTGTTTACCGCGAAACGTGCGGTTGACGCGCGCAAGTGCCTGCATCAGTAGCGCACCCTTGAGCGGACGATCGAGATACATGGTGTGCAGCGGCGGCGAGTCGAATCCGGTGAGCATCATGTCCTTGACAATGACGAGTTCCAGCTCGTCGTCAGGGTTCTTGATCCGCTTCTTGATAGTTGCATTCGCGGAGTCGCGCCGCACATGCAGGCTGATCGGTTCCTCGTCGGTCGCGTCACCGGAGTAGACGACCTTGATCTTGCCTTTGGCCAGGTCGTCGGAGTGCCAGTCCGGCCGAAGAGCAACGATGTGGGAGTACAGGTTCGCGCAGATTTCCCGGGTCGCCCCGACGATCATCGCCTTGCCGGGTGTACTCGGATGATCGTCTGTACTCAGGAACGACGTCATCGCTTTGCTGCGGTTCTCCCAATGTTCGACGAGATCGGATGCGAGCTTCTTCAGCCGATCAGGGTTGCCGTAGACGGCGTTGATCACGGCGACGCTGTCTTCGATGCGCTTGCGCTCTGTGTCATCGAGACCAACGGTCGCTTCGTCTGCCGACGCGTCGAGGTCGGATTCACTGACACCCTCGGCGAAGGAAACCTTGACCAATCTGCTCTCGAAGTAGACCGGAACGGTCGCACCGTCTTCGACGGCACGGGTCAGGTCGTAGATATCGATGTAATCACCGAAAACGTCCTGAGTATTTCTGTCGTCGAACGAGATGGGTGTTCCGGTGAACGCGATCAGTGTTGCGTGTGGGAGCGCGTCGCGCAGGTGTCGTGCGTAGCCGTCGAGGTTGTCGTAGTGGCTGCGATGAGCTTCGTCGACGATGACGATGATGTTTCGACGTGAGGACAGAAGCGGGTGACTCTCGCCGGAGTCCCGCTCCCCCTTCGTTTTTCCGAACTTCTGCAGGGTGGTGAAGTAGATTCCGCCGGTGTTGCGTCCGGACAGTTCGGCGCGCAGTTCCTCGCGCTTGCGAATCTGCTTGGGTGCGCCTGGAAGCAGCTGAGACACGGCGAAGGTCTCGTACAGCTGACCATCGAGTTCGTTGCGGTCGGTGATGACGACGATGGTGGGGTTGGCGAGCTTGGGGTGCCGAAGAACCTGGTTGGTGTACAGCTCCATTTCCATCGACTTGCCCGACCCTTGCGTGTGCCATACGACGCCGGCTTTGCCGTTGCTTTCGACGGCGAGGACGGTCGAGCCCACTGCCTTGTTGACGGCAAAGTACTGATGCGGCTTGGCAATACGCTTGACCAGGCCGGTGTCACCCTTGTCGAAGGCGGTGAAGTCACGCATCAACTGCAGGAATCGTTCCTGGTTGTACAGGCCGAACAACGCGATACCGAGCGGGGTGTTGTCGGCGTTGTCGTAGGTGACAGGCTTACCGTCGTCGTCGACGTTCCAGGGCGAGAAGTGGTTGAAGGCCGTGAAGGGAGTTCCGTACCGCGTGGCGATGCCGTCGGACACAAGGCTGAACACGGCGAATCTGAACGCGAGCGGAAACTCCCGGACATAGGTTCGCAACTGGGCATGGGCCTGGCTCAGGTTCGTATTCGCGCTCCCCGCCTTCTTCAACTCGATGACGCTGACCGGCATGCCGTTGAGGAACAGCACAATATCGAACCGTCGCCTGTAGTCTCCGCGTATCAGCGTCACCTGATTGACTGCGAGCCAGTCATTTTCGTCCGGATCCATCGACGACAGCCGAATGGTCGGGGTCACCGAGACTCCCGAGTTGTCTACGTACGAGACCTTGCGGAGGCCCTCGGTCAAATAGCTGTGGACAACTTCGTTCTCCGCGATTGCATCCGTCGAACCCGCTGTGGCGACGATGGACACGGCGTCGTCGACGGCCGTCGGCGGCAACTGTGGGTTGAACTTCGCGATGGCAGCTCGCAGCCGCGGGCGGATGAGTAGTTCGTCCCACCCGGCGCGCTCACCGGTTCCAGGTGCGATGTCGACACCGTCGACGTGACGCCACCCGAGTTCACCGAGGTTGTCGAGGGCCATGTGCTCCCAGTCGTCCTCGGACGGTCCGTACGAGTTCATCGCTGCTCCCATGCTGTCCAACATAAACGGTAACGGTCGGTCGGTGCTGAAACTTCTTCGTCAGCCGAAGGATATGAGACTCGGTAGGAAAGTTTTGACCCCTTACCGATAAAGGGGGTTATCACGCTCTGACTCTGCTCAACGGTTGTTTCGCCGGAACATAGATCGCAGCCGAAGCAGACCAAGGAGAAGCGGATGACCCAACCGAACGACGGAGCAGTACAACCTGATTCACCTCCAGAACCGACGTCGCCCTCGCGTCGGACGATCATCGTCGCCGCTGCCGTGGGTGCGGTGGCCTTGGGGGTCGTTATCTCCATAGTCGTTGTCGCCGTCATGGCGTTCAACGCGAACCGCGAGCCCGAGACGTTCGAGGTCCTGGGCGCGATCACGCTCGAGGACAGCATCACGACGTACGGACTGCCCGACGGCTTCGAGTGCGCCGGCAAGGGCGGTTACAAGGACATCGGTCCTGGTGCCGCGGTCACGGTGACGGACGAGGCCGGCACCTTGCTGGCCAAGGGAGCGATTGCGACCAGCTCCGGCGGGTCGAGCGGTTGCTGGCTCGACTTCACCGTCGCGGACGTCCCACGCGGGAAGGCCTTCTACAAAGTCGAGGTGAGCCACCGCGGCGAGCTCACCTACACCGAGTCCGAAGCCGAATCAGGCCTTGTCTTTTCACTCGGCTGACTCACCCATCCAACCCACAGAAGAGAGAATGAATATGAGCACCCAGCCTGTAGCGCCGACCGAGAAGAAGTCCAAGAAGTGGCGCTGGATCATCGGTATCCCCGCGGTCCTGATTGCCCTGAGCATCTTTGCGAACCTCGGCGATCACGAACCGCAGACGAAAGCGCCGGCACCGGCACCGACTTCGGCGGCGACTTCTGCGGCGACTGAGAACAACACCGCTCCTGACGCGCCCGCTGCTGCCGAACCTGAAGCAGCACCGGTGGCATTGCCTGGGATCGGGGCGCCTGTTCGTGACGGCAAGTTCGAGTTCACGGTGACCGACGTCGTGTCCGGACTGACCGAGGTAGGCGACAACCCTTACCTCATCGAGAAGGCGCAGGGACAGTTCACGGTTGTCACCGTGTCAGTGCTCAATACCTCCGACGAACCGAAGGGGCTCAGCCCCGATGCGCAGGAGATGTACGACGCCGACGGCCGTAAGTTCAGTGCGGACACCTCCGCTGCGATCGGACTCGACACCGACGTCGCCATCTGGGACGAGATCAACCCCGGCAACAGCGTCAGCATGAAGGTGGTCTTCGACATGCCGGTGGGGGCGGTTCCTGCAGAAATCGAACTGCACGATTCTATGTTCTCCGGTGGGACGCGCGTCGCGCTGAGGTGACGGGCGTTGGATCCCGCGGCGCGTGAGGTGCGGCCGGATCCAACCGCCGGTGCCAGGTAACTGAAGGTGCGGCGCCGTCGAAGTTGTTTTGTTGATTTAGCTAGGTCGTAGGTGTATCAACTTCGGAAGTTGTTCTGTACATTTAGCTAGCATGCAGGTGCTACAACTTCCG
Organism: Rhodococcus sp. 14-2470-1a; assembly: GCF_002259425.1. NCBI lineage: Bacteria > Bacillati > Actinomycetota > Actinomycetes > Mycobacteriales > Nocardiaceae > Rhodococcus > Rhodococcus sp. 14-2470-1a. The sequence continues at coordinate 3,013 of NZ_NPFZ01000026.1, read as the reverse complement.
GGGATGCGCAGTAATGCCACGTGGTAGGCCTAGTCGCGAGTCGATCTACCGGCAGTTTGCCGAGGCGCTAAGTGAACTACAGCGCTTCGGCGGCATGCCGCTACCTGATGAGTCGACGGCCATTTGGGACGACATCTGGCACCTCGAGGCCCACAACTCCACAGCCATCGAGGGCAATACTCTCGTCCTGCGCGAGGTCGAGGCGTTGCTCGATCGGCGCAAGGCTGTCGGGGCCAAGGACCTGAAGGACTATATGGAAGTCCTCGGGTACGGCGAAGCCGCTCAGTGGGTCTACGCGCAAGCGACTGCACCGGACGGCTACGCGGGCGAGGGTCTGGTGACCGTCACCGAGGTTCGGTCAGTGCACCAACAAGTCATGCAGCGGGTGTGGGACGTCGCCCCGCATACCGATGCCACGCGCGAGGAAGGTCCAGGAAGCTTCCGGAGGCACGACATTCGCGAGTTCGACGGCGGGATGAGGCCTCCTCCGTGGGTAGAGGTACCGGAGCGACTATCGACGTGGGTCGACGAGGCCAATCTGTTTGCAGCTCAGTTGTCCTCTTTGGCTTCGGGTGCGTTGGATCCACGCGACATCCCGGTTCGGCTCGCGGCGATCCACTGCGAGTTCGAGAGGATTCACCCATTCCTCGATGGCAACGGCCGGACGGGAAGGCTCCTACTCAACCTCATTCTCGTTCGCCTCGGCTTCCCACCCGCGATCGTGTTCAAGCGTGACCGCGTGAAGTATCTCGACGCCCTGGACCACGCCGACAAGGGCGAGTTCGGCCCGTTGGCCGAACTCCTGGCCCGATCGGTCATCGACAACTTGCACAGGTTCGTGGTGCCATCGATCGCTGGGCCCGCTCGTCTCGTTCCATTGCAAGCCTTGGTCACGCCGGAAATCAGCTACAACGCGTTGAGGCAGGCAGCGCGACGTGGACGGCTCGACGCGCACCAGGGATCAGACGGGGCATGGCGTTCTAGTCGCAAGTCAGTCGATGCGTATCTGCAGCAACGGTATTCGCGGGAGTGAGCGGGCGACGGGAGCGCATGCGCCGTAACGGTAGCTTCCCGTCAGACGGTATAGGGGCTGTGAAGTTGCCAATCGCTGTCGTTGCTGTGTGCGCTGTGCTGTTCGTTCTGTCTGGTTGCTCGGGCGGCGAGGACAGGGCCGCGGATCCGTCGCCTGCTGCTTCGGCGACTTCGACGATCACAGCAACCACGACGGCTCCGTCGTCGGTAGTGCCGACGACGGAGGCGCCCCCGGTACCGGTGACAACTGCGGTCGAACCCGTCGAGACGTACGTGGAACCGTCCCCGGTGTACGAGGAGCCGTACATCGTGGAATGTCAGCGCGGCGGAGGCCTCGGCCCGATCGTGACGAGCTGGTCGGATGGCACTGAGACAGGATGGTCGTCGTACTGCCAATCCGTCCATGACCAGGCGTTGCAGTCCGAAGTGGACGCCAATACTCCGACGTGCGAGTCCGCGGTCTGCGTGTACCCGAACGGTGCGACCATCCCGAACCCAAACTACCGGGTGGTGCAAACACCTTCACCTTGGGTGCAGGGCCAGATCGACTGGCAAAACTGTCTCGAGGCGGGCAACACCGACGAGTTCTGCCGCGCGACTCTGAACTAGCCGCGAGGCTGCCTACGCGGGCAAGTCGACGTTCAACGACGGTAGTCCGCGGGTACGAGAGTGTACGAGAATGACCATGTCTCGTCGTCGCCGGTCAAGGTTCGACCGTTTTCGACGACTTCGTACTGGGTCTGGGCGGTGAGGATGTCGGCGTTGCCGTCGCCGTCGATCAGGAACGCATACATGACGTCGTAGAAGTCGTAAGACGCCTCGCCGACGCCAGTCTCGCCGTGCTCGTAGGGGCCGTAGTCGGTCTTGATGCCCACTCCGGGTACCGCGATGAACTTTGGGTTGCCCGAGTACACCACGTCACGCGCTCGGTCGCCGATCGATTCGCTGTGTTCGTTGACCGCGCAATCGAGAAACTCCCAGGCAGATACCGACTCATCCAAAATCACGTTGAGCGCCGCGGGCCAGTTTCCAGCGAAGGTGGTGTCCACGATCTCCGAGAGGATCCGCATGACATCGGTTGGTTCGAGCGGTGCGCACAGCACGGACATCGGTTCGAAGCGATCACTGTTCTTCCGTTTGCGCGCTAGAACAATGCGGTTGTCCAGGTTGCGTTCCCATAGAGGTGCGACCTCGATCGGACGTTGACTCGGGGCAAGGTCAGCGAAAAGGTAGTCCCAGCCGTAAGCGCATGCGCTGCAACTCCATTGAGTCTCGCTGCCATCGAAGGCGTCTCCGGTTGGGATCTCCCACGGCCACCGCGGCGCGAATTCCGGCGGGAGCTGCAGTTTGCCATGCGCGACGTACAGGGTCTTGAACGACGCGCACCGCGGGCACTGAGGGTGCCGAGTGGCCATTCGGTGCTCTACCAGGGTTTCGTACGGTCTGGTCGACATCTCCGTCGAACATTCGACGCACAGCAACCCGTCTACGTCCTGACTCGGCAGGTCCCGGCGTGCAACGTGCACACCCGTTTCAGGATCGCCCGGTTGCACTTCTACGTCGCAGAGGAGGCAGATCGATACGGCGTTCAAGCGAACGTAGGGCTCGGCCAGTTCACCGTGGACAAGCGCGGACCGATCGCACGCGAGCTCTGCATCGGCCATGAAGATCTCGTAGAGAAGGCGGTCTGCGTCTCGGACGGGGATCGGCCCTGCTTCTACAGGGAACATCGCCTGGGTTTGCGTCTCGATCTGTGGGACCGCGGGAAGGTTGGAAGCCATCCACCGCTCTCCGAGCACAACGGGGTCGCCTCCGGTGTCACCTTCTTCGAGGCGTTCCACGCACAGCACAGCCCGGGGATCGGTGTCCACCACAGTGACAATGACGAGGCTCAGCGAATTTCAGCAGTTGTGCTCGGCGAAACTCGTCACCCGTGAGCGGTCTTCACTGTAGTGGTTGGCGGGTTCCGGTGGTGGCTTTG
>NZ_NPFZ01000047.1:0-143729 GCF_002259425.1 Rhodococcus sp. 14-2470-1a | reverse complement strand
CGGAGGCTTCTCCGTCGTCGCACCGAGCAGACCGCAGTCGAGAACAGCGATCAGAATCAGTGCGCCCTCCACGCCCACCGCCCTGTTCGCGATCCCCGCCGACCCCGACACCGCAGCCGTCGACGCCGCCCCACCATCCGCTGACGCCCGCTCGACCACCGCCGCCATTGAAGGAGCACAACGATGACGCAAGCACCCGACACCCTCACCGACGACCTCGGCCGTTCATTGCGCACCAGCCTGCAGGTCGCCCTCCTCGCCGGCGAAGCGATCGCCCGTCGCCGGGAGAACCGCCTCCGGGAGTCCCGCCAGCGCAGCGAAGAACACGCCCGCGCATTCCAGACCCGGCTCCGCGCCGAACGAGGATCTGCCGAAGCGCAACTGCGCCCGGTGCACTCGTCTCGGTGGTGGGACGCAGCCACACCCGAGATCCTCGCAGACACCTACCGCACCGCCCACGCATGGAAAGACCAGTCCCCTGTCGCTGCGGACGCGCTGGCACGCCTGGACGATCAACTCGCCGCCCGGCACAAAATCGACACAGCTGCGCTCGGAGTCGAACAAGCCGGTGTAGCGGATCGACTGGCCGCGGTGATGAACGACCGCGCTGCCCGGGAAGCCGCATCGAACTCTTTCGCCGAGCGCGGCTTCACCGTCGTCGACGATCGCCCCGCCGGCCGCGGATTCATCCCGACCTGGGACCTGCGTCAGGCCAACGGCGAGGACATCGACCGCGGCGCCATCGACAGTGCGCCGCAGCATTGGGCGGTGTTCCTCACTCGCGACGACAAGAACGAATGGGCCCCGGAGTTCTTCTGCACCGACGTCGCAGCCGCCGGCCTCGACCGGCCCGTCCCGCCGCTGTACCTCGCTCACGAGGACTGGTGGTGGGAGATGGCCGCCGAACATCAGATCGCCGAAATCTACGAGCAGTTCATCCACAACAACGCCCCATACGGCGTAGCCCACATGGAAGATCAGATCTCACGCCACTACGGCATCGACGCCAGCGCCTCCCGGGGATTACCCGACGAACTCGCCGACCGCCTCGCCGCGGTGACCACTGAACGCGCCGCCACAGCCACCGCCGAGAAGGCGACACGCGAACGCGCAGACACCGTCGCCGCAATCGGCAACGCAGACCGCGTCGACGCCGCACGCGAAACACAGTGCACCCCCGCACCCGGGACACAGCTCGACACGCGGGCCGCGGAGTTCGACGCCGCGTTGGAGTGGGCGAAAACCGCCGTCCCACGCGACGCGGAACGCTACGTCTACGCCTCCGGGGAACGCAAAGACACCGCACGCGAAACCATCACCACCGGATGGGAAGTCGTCCAGTCCAAAGCCTGGGCAACCGAAAACGCACCGGCCCTGGCAGCGCAGTTCGCGCAGACCGAAATCTCGGCCAACCGTCAGGACTACCTGACGGCGAGAACCGAGCTGATCCAAGAATGGTCCACAGCGGGACGCCCACGCGTCGACGCCGCACCAGGAATACAGCCTGCCCCTACATTGACGAGCTCGGCCTCACCGAACCGGTACGACTCCAAAGAACGACGCGACGCACTCTCCGCGCAGCTACACGCCGCCGGCGTAGACCCGGACGCCATCGACGCCCGCCTCGCCGCCGACCGCGACAACGCACACCCCATCGGCACTCCCGCTGCGTCCACAACACAATCCCCGAAAGCAAGCAAAGGCGACCGCAGCAACACCCGATCCGTGAGCACCGAACGCGGAGACCGCTAGCAGTTCTCCTTCAGAAGACCCTTGTGCCTCGGGCGCGGGGGTTTTCTGCTTCTCCAAGGTCGGAGCGTATGCGCTCCGGCGTCTGTCCTGTGTGGAGTCAGGAAACCTCGCCGACAGCCAGAAGGTCGAAGGTGAAGTAACCCCAGCTGGAAGTCGAGCCTGGGACTACACCCTCTTCTGAGACATCGGGCACCGCTGGAATCAGAGCAGATCCGATGATCACTTCGTCGGCAACGTCGAACGAACCGGACAGAGTGGTTGCCTCTCCCGACCCAGGTACCAGCACGAGTCGGAGCGGTTGGTTGGAATTGACCCCGCATCCGTCCCACACCTCTTGTTTCGTGCCGTCGCTCTCGCGTGTTCCGGTGAACATCACTTGGATGCCCGGATCGTCGGTCAGGTTCATATCGAGGAGCAGGCGCATTCGCGTGTCGATGACGGCGGCTGTGGGACGAATCGATGCGTTTTCCAGGTTGACGTACACCCGAACCACATCGCCGTCTGCGGCCGACACCACGTTTTCGTAGAAGCTGTTGTCATCGGCGGCCAGCTTGCACCGAGTGTAATTCCGCTCGTCTCCGATCGCCGGATTGTCAGTGATGCTGTTGAGGGCACCGAGCGGCGAAGGTCCGTTCACTGTGAATAGATCTCGCTCAGGACCCCAACCGCGGCCTACCGAAGAGCCTTCGTACAACCGACTGGGCGCAAACTGCTCGTCACTCGTATCGGCGGTCGGTGCGCTCTCGGACGTGCACGCTCGTACCCCTGCTGCGATGCCGAACACAGCTGCTATGACACCGACAATGGCGAACAGTGGTCCGAACCATCGGGCATGGATGCGCTCGAGGAACGACCGGTTGTCTTCGCTCTGGTTCATTGACCCCTGTTCCCATCGATTCGCCGCAACGACCATGGGCGACCTTGCCCGTCTGGTAGCTAAGAGGATCGCACGCGACGACCGAGCGAAGTGCCCCATAAGGCCCGAGGACCAGCTAGAAGATCACGCGAGCATTCGTAGATGGGGGGTACCGACCGTCGACCCACACGCTGCGGCCGTTCCCGCCCCGATCGAACCGTGTGGGAATGAAAAAATGGCACGCCGGTGTTACAGTGTTCGTGAGCAAGGAATCGACCCTCCGGGCGTGAGCCCCGACAGTCGGTCTGGCCCTCGGTGTAGCTACGGCAGCCGGGGGCTGCTTTTTGTCCAGATCCGTTCGCCCGAACTCTTCAGTCGGTCATGGCGACGAAGTGCACTTGTTTCTCGATCAGGTCGAACATCGTGCTCGTCTCATCGCTGTGGGTAAGAGTGCGGCGATACGCCGCAGAGACCACGTCGGGTAGCCAGAGCAGACGCTCGAACTTCGGCGAAGTCTGCAGAAGTCGGGCGTTACGGGGAACCTTTTTCTCGGCAACCAGCTCTTTGTGGTTCAGCCTGTCCTTGTTCCGGAAGTTCATCTGACTGCGCTCTTCGAGAACCAGAAGCTCCACCGGCTCCCACTTGCCGGTGACCCCGGCAGCGAGTTCGATTGCCAACGCGCGATAGCACGCCCGCCGTGCCTCTTCGGCGTCGTGATCGTCCTTGTCGACAGGGACTTTGTGCGCAATGACGCACGCCTCGAATCCCTCCCCCAAGTATTCGAGCATCCGACGGGTTTTGACGCGGCCGTCCTCTTCGAGCAACGCGTCCGTGGTGTGCCACCACGTTCCGTCCACGATGTCACCGAGATCGTGCCTGAGCTCCTCCATGGCGTCTTTGTGCACGACCACTGCCGTGAAGATGTAAAAGGTGTTGGACGTGGTCACTGTGGCATCCGGTGCCTGGTAGGACTCGTCGAGGTAGGCGACCTGACCTGATGTTCGTTTGTACGCTTCCGCGACGATGTCACCTTTGGCCCTGTCGAATCCCACCGGATGATCCTAGTGGCGTTCTCCTTCAGAGCAGACCTTCGCGTTCCAGGACTTGGCGGAGGTTCTCGAAAATCGCGGAGATCCTGTTGGCTGGGTATCGAAGTTGGCTCAGACCGGTGATGTTGGAGAACTCTTCGCATCCCTCTTCGAGCAGCACTATGGCCTTCTCGAATCCCAGACGTCCCTGAAACAGTCCTACTTCGTGAATTACGTTGGCCCGTGCTGTTTTCGACCCATCGGCTCGTTCGTCTTCGGCGGTCATGATCAGACACGCGAAGGCCGCGCCGTCGAGCATCTGCGACAGACGGGACGTTGTCGATGTACCGGCGACCGGTACTCGATTGAACTCGTCTGCTTCCAAGCCGAGCCGGTCCTGCAAGAATTCTTTCAGCTCGCGCCACTGGGGTGACTGGCCATGCCCTATGAAAATGCGAGTACCGGGTTGGGTTGTTACCAACATCGGCGACGAGATTGACCCCCGTCGACCTAGATGTTCGGACGCTGCTTTAGCTTTGTCCGACAGAGTGGCGGCGCAGATATACGGTGCCTCGATAGCCTGCAACTCTGCGGACAACCGCTGGTGAGGAGCGACCATCAAACCCTGCTGCATCGCTTGCATGTCCCTGCTCATGTGCTGTCCTCGCGGGATGTACTGCCGCGTGAAAGCGTCGGCGCTAGGAGCGCTGACATCCTGGATCGTCGTTGACAGTTTGTCCAGGTATGGGTCGGGGCCCGCCGCGAGCACAGTTGCCAGGATCGACATCAGGGCTTCCTTCTTGCCGAGGATGGTTTTGCGGGCGGCGTCCGACATGTCACCTAGAGCAGCGACGTCCACATCACCGCATTCAGTCAAAATGGTTGCACGGACATCGCTTTCGGACCGAATCTCCCACCCGCTGCTTTCGCTCAGGCCCCACTCTTTACTGAAAATTACCCCTGGCGGCGGAGCTTGAATACCGTGGTAATAGACGAACGCATGGTAGCCAAGATTGGACTTCGACCAAGCCTCGTGCGCCGCGTGTACGGTCTCGTTGAGACGATTCAGATCACGCTTGCGTTTAGGCTCCTCGATGTAAGCAGTCAGAGCTGTCAGTTCTTCGGCGATGGACTCCAGCTCGTCGATGTACCCTGCGAACTCCGACACGCATCACGCTCCTGATTTCGAAACTCGACTCAACTCCGTTCGATTGTCTCAAAACCTTCAGACACATTCCCTGCGTGGCACAACACGCCTTCTTGACCTGGTGATCCCCACCGGGGGATAGGGTCGAAGGGCTTCATGGAACGCGAAGTGTTCGTGGCGTCTCCACGGTTTTGCCCGTAGCAAGTTGCGCCGTCATGTAGACCCCGGACACCCTTTCGTGCAGTACTTCGCGAGAGCTACGGACTAGGCGCTCGGCGTGCTCGGCGGACAAATACCAGCTGGCGTTGGCGCCGGGCTGCAACGTCAGAGGAAGGTCGGGTCCGATCCGTTCTCCAATCGGTACCAATCGCGCGGACCCACCGCGGGGGAGCATCGCGACCGTCTCCACAACAACCGGTGCGCGACCGTGATTCGTGACCTGAACGCCCACTACCGGCGATCCGGTCACGCCCTGTTGCCGCAAGCGTGACATGTCAAATCCTGTGCCGTCTTTTCGAACAGGGCCCACCCACGCCTGAGCTCCATCCGACAGCCCGTGCATCAACGACGCCTTCGGTCGCCCGGCAGAAAGCAACCACTGCGCTATTTGCCATCCCAGAGAAAGACCGGCCAGAACGAGCGAAAGAGCTGAAATGAGCAGAGCGACTCCCGCTGCGTCCATAATCAATTCTTACCCCGGTTGAACTTCCCACGACCAGATGTCGGACGTGCCCTGCTGTCAGCGCTCTAAACCAGGTTCGTTCTGGCGCGTTGTTTGTCGATTAGGCGCAGCTCGCGGGGACTGCGATTGGCCCAAGGTGCGAGACAGATCAGGACGCCCGACAGTGTCGGCATGACGCGCTTTGAGAACTTCTTTGATCTCATCGGAGATGTCAGTACGCGCATCGACTTCCGCGTTGTACGCCTTGCGTTGCTCGCTGGCCGTCAACGGCCGCGTGCGCTCGGCCACCGAAACGGGTGACGTCGCTAGAGCAGTTGCGGACACGGGCTGCAACCGTGCACGCACGGCCGCGAGTTCGGTTCGCGCCAACGTCTCCACTGTCGACGCACGGGCCAGATCCCCTGCGGCGCGGTGCGCGTCCGCGATCGCTTGCACTGTCTTGGTCAACTGATGCAACAGCAGCATGTACCCCGCGGCCGGATCGGTTGTCCCCACTTGCAACAAGATCAGTGCGGCCCCGCCTGCGGACAGTCTCTTCGGCGTGACCGGGGCACGCTGGTGCGCTGAAATCTGCGCCGAGGCGGCCAAGGTGCGGGCCGCTGCTGCCAGGGGTCCCGGTGTCGGTTCCATCCGCGCCGACCATGCTGCGAACACACCCGATGTGCGGCCCGCCGCACGCGCCCATTGCGCAGTATCGGTCGTCGGTATCGACGCCAGATAGGTGTTCCACTTGCCGATGTCCTGCGCGGCGCGGGCGATCAGCGTCGGGTCGACCGGCGCGCGTTCGCGCCCGTTGCTCACGGTCACCGCTGTACCGCGGCGTGTTGCCTTCCACTCCGCGGCCGCCGCTGTCCGCGCGTCCTCGCTCCGGTCCCATTCGTCCCGCAACCGCGGCAAAGTGAGGTCCTTCGACAACCGTCCGCCGCCGTACCAGACCGGTCGTCCTCCGTTGGCACGCTCGGCCGGTGTCGGTGCCGTGGCAACGGAATACCCGACGACCTCGCCTGTGGTTCCCTTCTCGTAGCGCGGTCGCACCAACAACTTCTGTGCGCGCAGTCGTCGCACGAATTCCGCTTCTGTCTTCGATGCCGTCGCGCACGCCCGGACCGTCCGCTCCATCGCTTCACGCGCAGTCTCCGGCGCATGCGCGCGACGAGCTCGTGCCGCTTCGGCGGGTTTGATACCGCGGCTTCCGCGTTCGGATTCACGCGAGGAAAGGATCACCAACTGGTGGCGGTGTTCGAGGACGTTGCAGGCCTGCTGTGAACGTTTGAAATCGTTGAAGGTGTCGACCTTCGTACCGTCCTCGCGGACAGCAGACGCAGCGATGTGGATGTGGTCGCCGCCGGCGGTGGTCTTGCCGTGTCGAACGGCAATCCAGCGTGCCGACGCGCGTGGAGACTCTGGGTCGTCGAACCCCATCTCCTTCATGAAGTCCGACGCGATCGCAGCCCACTTCTCGTCCGACAGCGCGCCCTCGTCCGGGTTTAGCGACAGCGAGCAGTGCCATACGTTCTGATCCGATGTCGCATCGGCCAGAGCAACCGATCGGGGAACGCCGTCGTCGATTGCAGCGTTCATCTTCCGCTTGCTCGTGACGGTTACCTCGGTACCGAACACCACCCGAGCCGTGTCCAACTTTCCGGCGAGCTCGATCGCATCCTCGTGGGTCAGCTCCCCCGTCGGCGCCGTGAACATGATGGTTTCGTGGCCGGCGACGATGTGTGGGTTCTCGTGCTCGTTCGACTTGCCCGGCCCGGCGAGATACACCACGAGTCCGGTCATCTTCGCGCCGCGTGTGATGTTCGGAATCAACGCCCGACCAGATCCCGCGGGAGACGCTCGATCCGATCGAACACCCGACGCACTGCGTCCACTGCCGCAGCCGTTTCCGGCGGCACCTCACCCGTCGCGTTCGCGACCTTCGCGAGCTGGTTCAGGTTTCGACCGACCGCAGCGATGAGCTTGGCGACCGCGAACAATTCCGTCAGATCCTCTCGGGACACCGCCGCCCGTGGAGCCTTGAGCGCCGAGTCCGCGAGCAGCCGCGCCACCGTCACACCCTGCACCCGCGCAGCAGCCTGCACGGCGAGCTCCTGCTCGTCGGTCAACTTCACCACGTGGCGGTGCATTCGCCCGCCGACGACGTTCGACTGACGGGTGCGCAGCCACCCTGCTTTGGTTTCACCCATCACCCGCTCCTCACGTCTTCCATGTTCATTCGGCCCAGCGCAGCGACCCCACACCTGGGGACCCACACGAGCCAGTGTGGCAGGTGCCCGCCGAAATCGCCAGATTTAGGGCACCCAAGATATAGCTTGCTCCGCCCGGGGCACTAGGGGTGGCACACGGAGCCTGCGGAGTGGGTCACCCCCAAAGACGCCAGGACGAGCGCAGCGAATTCCGCACCCGCTCGCCACCAGCGCGCGGCCGGCGGTTGTCCCCGGTTGTGGATCTCGGACCCGATTGTGGGTGCCTGAGACCGAGCGGAGCGGCCTGGGAACTCTCGGACATCCACATGAGGACAACGTCCGATCCACAGTTGGGGGCAACCGCCAGGCTGATTCTGCAAACTGGACTGATGAGCATCTTCATGGACGGGGAACTGCTGAGTTCGTTCTTGGCCGGTCGGGCATCGGACGCGCTTACCGCCGCCGAGAACCTCGACGCACGACGGATTGAAGGCGGAGATCTCAACGAGCTCGTAGGCGAGATATGGGAGCGCATCGGTGTGGAGCCGCTCTCGTTTTCGTGGGCAAAGAAGTCTTCGGGACGCGTGTCGGAAAAGCCGACTGCGATTCATAGCAGTGAAGGTCCGCCTGTGCGACGAATGGTGGCATCCTTGGAGCTCTTCGTTCCGTATGCCGGCACTCGTGAACTCTGGTCGAAAGTTATCGACGGAGTGGTACCGATGGGCCAGTACCCGCTCGGCGGCGTGCGGGTGCTCGACGATGAACAATTGCTGATTGTCTTTTATGTCGGTGACAAGGAGGATCGCGAGATTGTCGACGACATTGCCCGAGTGGAACAGCACCTCAACACCTACGTCGGGTGGTGCAACGAACGAGTGCAGGTGTGGACGACGACCGTTCGCGGTGAGTTGCATGATCGATTGGAACGACGTCGCCGAATAGTGCAGCGCGGTAGCGCGCTGGACGATGCCCTTGGCATTCCGATTCACAAGCGCCCGGCCAACGAACAAATCCCGGTGCCTCTCAAGCGGATGAGCTTGAAAGTACCTGCGGTGAGCGTCTCGAACGGGGGGCAGCCAGACCATGTGTTGGAAGAGGAGATCTACGAGGACGTCGTGCGGACCATCGATCGATTGGCGGTGGCGATGGAACGCACGTCTACGGCATTCGGTCTGAACGAGCCAGCCATTCGAGACCTGATTTTGGTTGTGCTGAATGCGAACTACGACGGGCAAGCAGTGGGCGAGGCCTTCAATGCGGACGGCAAGACAGATATCTTGCTGCGGTGGCAGGGCCGCGTCGCATTCATTGGCGAATGCAAGTTCTGGGCAGGGCCGCAGTCGTTGACGGACGCAGTCGATCAACTGCTGAGCTACATCACCTGGCGCGACACCAAAGCTGCCCTTGTCGTGTTCATCAAAGATCGAAAAGACGTCGGGGCAATCATCAAGTCTGCAAAGACGACTATGGAGTCACACCCCAAGTGTGAAGGCGTCGATCCGGCCAGAACCGAGTGGGACAGCTGTACTCGCTACATTCTGCGGAAACCGGACGACGACGACCGCAAGATCTCCGTCGCACTTATCCTCGTACGTCTGTACGCGGGCAAGTAGTACGCAGACTATGACAACCCCGATACCCCTTCGACTCAGGCGAAGGCGTCGAGGTCCAGTGCGATTTCGACGCCGTCTTTTTCGACGACGATCTTCGGGTGCACAGCCCCGGTCGCGGCGAGGTACTGCCGCAGCGTCGACAGCAACAGGTCGTCGCGGCTCTCGATCCGCGACACCGCCCCCTGATTCGTTCCGAGCAACGCGGCCATCTGCACTTGCGTGAGGTTGCCGGCCTTCCGAATGTCTGCGAGCCCTTCCGCGTACACGCGGTTCATCGCGTCGCGTTCGGCCGCGAACTCGGCCACCGTGTCCGCGATCGCGGGCTTGGTGCGTAGTTGTTCGATCCGATCGTTTGCTCGCCGGAACGTCTTCTTCTCGCTCATCACTGCTCTCCTTCACTCTCGCGTAGCCACCGCTCGATCGCGACATCAGCCCTCGCGCCGACACCGTCGTAGAACACATCCCCCATCCGCGCCTTGTCGGCCGCAAACAACGCCACCACCACCGAGTTACTGCCGGGCGGAAACCAGCAGATCAACCGCAACGCGATCTGCGCATCGAACGGATGCGCAGTGCGCCACACCGGAAACTTCTTCGACTGCCGCACCCGCTTGAGATCCGGCCGATCCTCCGACGGTGGACCGTCGAGTTCACGCAACTGCACCAACGCATCGGTCACCCGAGCAAGCACCCGCACCGACGCCGCATCTCCCGCATCGGCTTTCGCTTCGACGCGATCGAGCCAGTCGAAGAACTCTTCCGGTGCATCAACATCCACCACTTGAGTATACCGCGCACGGCATATGCCTTGCAAGACATGTCGGTTGTGGTGGGCGTGCATCGAGCGGCCCGATTCGATAGCGTTAGGGCTGGATTCGGACGTCATGCAGGACGCCCGAGACCGCGTCAGAAGCAGCGCCACACACCGAGGTGTGTGTGCGCTCCACGCCGTCTCCGAAGGGCCTGCATATGTCTTTGTCTCCACTCGATCCGTCCGCTGTTCGCGCTGCCGCTCAGGCTGCGCTCGATGACCGGCTCGGTCTCATCGACACCATCGTCGCGGCGCAGAACGAGCGCACACTTGCGTCGACCAAAGTCGCCGAAGCCGAGGCCGCCGAGCGCGCGGCCGCGGCGAAGGAACTGGCCGCGATCAAAGCTGCACTCGACGGCGGCTGGACCGCGCCCGAGCTCCGCGCCGCCGGCCTGAAAGTCCCACACGCGGCCAGCAGGAAAAGCAGCGGCACTGCGCCGTCCGCGCGAAACAGCGCGCGCACCACGCGTCCCCGCCCGCCGGTGACTGCGCAGCAGTCAGACTCCGATACCTCGGACGCCGAGCGGGAGTCGGCCCCACAGCGTGAGCCCGACGCCAGCTACGCGAACGCGAGCTGAACATGCCCATCATCAATGCGTCGACATGGGTGCTGGCGTTCGTCTTTCTCGCCACGTTCGGCGCCTTCGGTGTGCGTCTCGCGCTGACCTCGACGTGCTCGCACCTGTCGCGGACCGACGTTGTGTTGGGCGCTGTGTGCACGGTCGGTGCACTCGGCTTCTGCGTCACCTACTCGATCGTCGCCTGACGGTCGCGTTCGTTCCTTCCTCCCCCGGTTTGCGCTGCCCGCACCGCCTGTCCTCGGTTCGGTGCGCGGCGCGCCGTCTCCCGAAAGGGCCTTTCATGACATCGACATCGGAGCAGTCCGCTCCCCCACCGCCGCCGGCTGATTCGCACACCCCGTCCGGCTCGGTTCCCAAACTGTTGTCCGTCGAGATCGCCACCCTCGATCAGCATGGCGATCCAGGATTCGTGCACACCCGCGGCCACTTCTACACCCACTCCACCGCGGCCCGGTTCGCGATCACTCAAGCCGAAGCGGTCACCGCGCTCCGTGAGGCCGACGAGCTCGCGGTCACCGTCACCCGTCAAGGCGAGGGTTACACCGACACCGACGTCCTGCTGGTCGGCACGACCGGTGAGATCGTCTGCGCGCTGGCGGCGATCCCGAATTACGCGGCCGGTGTCCGCGGCGCCGAACTCACCGCACCGCAGTACGTACAGGAGGTGGTCGCGGAGGTGGTGGCTACGCGGCCGCCGCTCGATGCTGAGCACGAGCGCATCGATGTGCTCGAAGTCCAGGTGCGCTCGGTGCGTCCGGATCCGCTGCCGGATTCGACGACTGTGCTCGGTGAGTATCCGGTCGATCCGGCGCGCCACGTCGCCGGCGCACTCGTCGAGCAGCTGATTGCCGCTGCACCGGGGCGTATCGAGGGCGCGGTCACCGAGATCGACGCTCGTAAGGTCGTGCGGGTCTCGCACAGCGTCGAACTCTCCGACTCGGACGCTGCTGCCGTGGAGCGGTACGAGAAGATCACCCGGCTACGCGCGAACCTCGCCGCCCTCGATGCGGACGCCGCCGCCAGTGAGCTCCTCGGCGTGGTTGCCGAGCACGAGCGTCTACACGCGCACACGGTGCGCGCCGGCGGCCACGCCGCACAGACCAACGGGGTTCGGTCATGACAAATGACGACCTGACCGAGTCGGACCGTGCCGAGCTGGAGATCCTGGCTCAACTGTGTTCACCGGAGGCGGTGGCGGCGTTCGAGCTGATGTGCGGCTCTGTACGGGTCGAGACCGCGCCGCGGTTCGTCGACCTGCTCCGCACTGTCAACGCACTGTCCGGTCCGGGGTTCGCCGAGAAGGCGTCGGCGGAACTGCTCGAGGTGGTGGCCTCCACCGGTGAGGTCGAGCTGATGGCGCATCACAGCGTCGGTCTCGACGACCCGATCGGGGCGTTGGCGCTCGCGCAGCTGATCCGCACCATCGCAGACAACCGTCCCACGTTGGGCGAAGCGTTCGGGCTGTGACCGCGGCCGACCGACTGCGTGTGAACCTGTCGGTGGCGGTGGTTACGCTCGACTGTGGTTGCGTTCGGCCCTCCCCCATATGGCGACGCGACCACGGGCGCGGGGAACTCGTTTCTTCCCCACCCCCCCGGGAAGTGAGACGAACCCCCGTTTCCCGCGCCCCCTCTTCTTCGTTCCGGTTCCCGGAGCGTTCGATCGGTACCGACCGCCGGCCGTGTGTGTAGCGTTCTCGGTCGCCGCGCATGCAGCATCTGTCGCCGTGAGGCGGCGGAGCTGGCGTGTGCGGCCATCAAAGGGGCGGGTGCGGGCGGGGTGCGCTGCCCGACGAACTGAGGGGGTCGGCGGGCAGCTTTCTGCCCGCACCCGCTTCTTCTCCCCACAGCGGCCACGCCGCGCCGTGGCTACGCGCAGTTTCGAAACGCAGTGTCGGGGAAATGACCTGGATGCACCGCACGGGGTCTGCGCTCACAGTTTCCCGGCGGCGCAGTGTGTTCGGGGTGTGCGGGGCGAGAGAAACCAATCCCATCGTCTGGTCGACCTCCGCGCCCGCGCACCCCGGACCGGACCACCCTTGTGTGTTATCCGGCGGTGAGCGGTCTTTCCCACTGCCCTGTGTGTCCGTTGAAGATTCGGCCGTCGCCATCGGGGATGCGGGTGTCGCGGCCGTGCGACCAGGTGCCGACGCGCAGGGTGGCGTCGTCGAGGTCCATCGGCCGACCGCGTTCGTCGTGGACTATTCCGGCCCACACCATCGACTGGGTGCGCACCGCGCCGGATTGTGCGAGGACACGGCAGTGGGCAAGCAGTGGGCATTCGAGCCTGCAAGCGCGCACTGCTGCGCGCAGTCCGTCGCGTCCGGTGCGGTCGATGTCCCATCCGCTTGGATTCTTTCGGCACGGTATCGGCGCTTCGGGAGCAGTCAACTGTGCCTGCGCCTCGTCGACGCTGATTCCTCGTGCATCGCCCCGGGCTTGGTCGGCTGCCGAGCGCTGTGGTGGACGCGCTACGTCCGTTGTGGGTGACCGTACGGGCTGAGCGGTCATGTCTCCCTCGCATTCTGGGTGCTGGCAGCTCGCACGCGGGGCAATTCAGTGAATCGAGGCGGGCGAGGACTGCGGATCGTGCTGCCTGCGGTGTGTGCGGCGTTCGATGACCGAGACCCACACCAATGTCAGGTTGACTCCGAGCAGTGCACCCACTACGGCGCAGGCGCCGAGTGTCGCTCCGTCGGTAGGCAATACGCCGGCCCCGATTGACGCGGACAACCCGGTGGTGATGATCGCGACCGCGATCATCGTCAGGCTCAATACCTGGCGCAGCGCCGGAGTGAGAGTGATGGTCATGGTGTCCCCCCTGGACGTGTGACGGATGTACGCCGTGCTGGTGTTACAGCGGCCATCCTCGAACGAGGATGCTGGTGGCGCGGTGGAGCTCGTTGAGCGACTCGACGAGGAAGCGCAGCCACCCGGCGGCGGTGGGCGGGTTCGGGACGAGGGTCGACGGGACGGTGTTCTGGGCGTCGGTGTCGAGCTCGTTGTAGTCGTCGGGGTAATCGGTGGTGCGGCCGTCGACGACGTTCGGGGCTCCGGCGATGTCGTAGGTGATCTGGAAGACGATCTCGTACTGGTTCGATTCGGTGAACGTCGCACCGAGCGTGAGATCGCCCCACCTCTGCCGGTCGTAGGTGATCACGCCGCTGTCGAGGGCGGCTTGCAGGAGCCAGTGTTGCTGCAGCCGCAGCAGCGAGTCGTTCCCGGTCGGGTCTTGCACGGCATCGTCACCGAGGTCCTGGACGCGGTCTGCGTGAAATGTCAGCAGCGGCGGTTCGGCGGTGGGGTCGCTGGCGCTCATGAACGTTTCCTCCGCTGTGTCGGTGCCGGTGTCGGCCGGATCGGTGTAGGTGTGGGTGATGACGAGGACACCGGTGTCGGTGTGCAGGTTGGCGCTGTCTCCGAGTGCGTCGACGAGTCGATCGGCGAGCAGTGCGGCGTCGGCGGCGAGGTAGGTTCCGACGGTGGTCCATGTGGCGGGGTCGTAGGCGAGTTCGGATGCGGAGCAGACCTGCACGGTCAGTGCGCCTGGGCCGGGTTCGGCGTGCTCGAGATCCGTCGCGGCGTCGGCGGCGGCGGTGATCGCTTCGCGGACGGAGGCGGGGAGCGCGTCTGCTGTCTCCGTGTCGGTGTGGGGTGTGTGTTCGTCGGTCATCGCTGTCGAGCTTGTCATGCCGGGTTCTCACCGGTGGGAGTCTCTGCCTGTCGGAACTGATTGAGTCGGTGGAAGTAGCTGCGTTGGCGGCGGCCGTGTTCGACCATGTGCTCCATCAGGTATTCCTCGGGGAGTTCCTCGGCGGCTTGGGTGATGGATGCGCCGGCGACGTGGAAGCTGCGCCGGTAGGCCTGGGAGAGCACGATATCGGCGTAGTGGGTGATCAGGAGCGCTTCGGCTCCGGCGGTGATGACACCGTTGAGGCGTCGGCGCAGTGGTGCGTCTTTGGCTCCGTCGGCTCCGGATCGGTGCAGTGCATGAGCGATGGTGGCTGCGTCGTACGGCTGCGCTGTGGTGACGTGGTCGGCGATGATGGTGAACAGTCGCCCGTAGGCGACGTCGTCGAAGTCGTCTGCGGTGAGAGTGGCGATGATGCGCCGGGTTTCGGTGTTGTCGCTGGTGGGGTGAAAGCTCCACATGAGGGCGCACAGCAGCAGCGCTTCGGGGTCGGCGGCTGGTTCGGACGCGGCCGCGATCTCGTAGTCGTCTTCGACGGGTGCGAGGTCTGCGCGTGCGTTGTCGGCGGATCCGCTGCCCTCGTCCGGGACTGCGCGTAGTGCGTTCATGGCGGGTGGCTTTCCGGTGTCGGTGAGCGGACGAAGAAGGTCAGGTGGCCGGCGTCGGGCCGGGTCGCGGGCTGCGTACGTCGGCGGGATGCCGATCGGTGCGGTGTCCGGTGTCTGCGGTGAGGGCTGCGATTTCGGCGTCGAGCTGGCGGTCGATGTAGTCAGGGTCCGGCGTGTAGGTGGGTACGAGTCGCATGACGAGTGTCTCCTTCGGTAGTGGGTGGTCGTCAGGCTGCGAGTTGGTCGATCCGTTCGATCCGGAAGCCGCTCCAGTGGGTGTTCTCGTCGACGACCACGACGGGCGCTTGCAGGTAGCCGAGCTCGCAGGTGACGTAGTGGCGTGCGGCGTGCGGCGTGCGGCGTGCGGCGTGCGGCGTCGTCTTCGGTGATGTCGACGATCTGGTACTCGAGGCCGCGTTTGTCGAGTCTGCTTTTCGTGGCGTCGCACTGGCCGCACGCTGGCTTGGTGTAGACGGTGATCGGCATGGTGGGCTC
The DNA here is from genome assembly GCF_002259425.1 of Rhodococcus sp. 14-2470-1a. Lineage (NCBI taxonomy): Bacteria > Bacillati > Actinomycetota > Actinomycetes > Mycobacteriales > Nocardiaceae > Rhodococcus > Rhodococcus sp. 14-2470-1a. Next base: position 128,274 of record NZ_NPFZ01000047.1, on the reverse strand, counting down.
CTTGATCGGATGTGCTCGATGGGTTTCATTCTATCGGATATCGGTCGATATTTCCAGACTTATTCGACTACGGTAAATAGTTCAATCCGGTTGTTGTCGAGTTGTTTTCGGTATTAGAAACGAACCACATTCGGGCATTAGCCACTGTGCGAAACGGATGGAGATGCCCTGTCTGTGTTGGTCCTGCCACGTTCTTTTCGCCGTCATCTGGCGCAGGGAGATGTCAGCGACGCACGGGTGCCACCAGTCAATGCGTGGGCCGGGCAGTTTTCACCGCGAGCTGTGCGAGTGTGGGTGTGAAAAGTGTTCGGAGCCATAAGCCGGAGCGGTAGCGGAGCCGCGGGTTGACTGGTGGCGGGCGGGTGGCCGCATTCTCGCTCGAAGCCAGATGCCGACAAGAACGCTTCTTCTCTCGTCCCGTCGGTACGCAGCGCAGCGCAGCGGAGTTCGGTTGTCGGTGCCTGCCGCAGGGCGGTCGGTAGTGTGCCGGGTATGAAGCGCTCGAAGGTCGAACATGCATTGTCGAAGGTTGCGGTGAATGCGTCGCCGCCGCCGTCGGATCTGGCGATGGATGCGATCGTCGCGGGTGTTCCGGTGGACGAGACCCGCCCGGAGACGGGCGACTCTGTGGATTTTTCGTGGCCCCCGGGCCGGACCTCCCTCTGAGTGCTTTTCCCAGCTCGCCATGGTGTGCGTCGGCCGCGCGCCTCTGGGTCGACGCTGGTCGATTGGGCGCCTGTCGGTGTGAGGGCTCGATGCCCGAAGCACCGACCCCGCGCCGGTGAGCCGGACTGCCGGGCGCGGCCACCTCGAACTGGAGGGCCGCGCCCGGTCGCGCGTCAGGTGTAGCTCTGGACTCGTCCGATGTGCTCGGCCACGTATTGCGGGGTGATCACGGCGATCACGTCACTGATGAGTTTCGGCGGCGCGCCGCCGTCCAGAGCTGCGCGCAGTAGGCGGGCCAGGCTGGGCACCGGAATGGATGCGGTGTCTGCTTCGCGCTCGGCTGCTTCGATCGCGATGGCGGCGGTTGCGCCGTCGCCGGCGGCGTAGTGGAACATCGCTGCCAGGGTGAGCGCGTGCGTGCGGGCTGTTCCGGTGACTCTGGCGGCGATTCGGGTGAATGTCTCGCCTGCGTCGCGGTCGCCGTGGGTGGCCATGGCCAGGAAGGCGTCTCGGACTTCGGGGTGTCCGGTGGCGAGTGCGAGACCGACGCGGGCGGTGAGGTCGGCGCTGGGGATCTCGCGGGCACCGATGACGGCGGCGAGCTCGTCGAACGTGACGGGCAGGAAGTCCTCCCCCATCGTCGCTGCGGCGGCCAGTGCGATCGATTCGGGAATCTGGTCGCGGTGCTCGAATCGTGCTGCGATGTCCTCGCGTCGGCCGCTGCCGGAGACGCCGTTCTCGACTGCCATTGCCGTCGATACTGGGCTGGTCGCGGTGTCGGGGACAATGCCGTCGACGTTGCGGTCGAGGTCGGTGTAGATCGTCCCGGCGGTGAGGTTGTAGGCGTGCAGGGCACTGAGGGTGTCGATAGCCGATCCGGCCATTGCTTCGCGGATCGCGTCGAGTCCGATCAGTGCAGCACCGGCGTGGCCCGGGTCTGCGATCGCGGCGAGTAGCACTGCGGTGACGGGTGCGCCGTCGACGTCCTGGCGTGCTGCTGCGGCGGCGAGCTTGTGGGCGACGGTTTCGGCTCCGAATGCGTCGATACGCATGGTCATGGCGATGACGTGCGCGCCGCTGGCGTCTTTCGCGAGGGCGATGACGACGACGGAGTTTTCGGGTGTGAAACCGAGCAGTGCGGGGATGGCGGCGAGGGTGTCGGCGGCGGTAGCGATGGAGATGCGGTGTTGCGTCATGGTAAAAGCCTTTCGGTGTGTTCGAGTTTGGGTTGCTGGTCTGTTGGGTGTGGGGTTAGTTGCGGAGTTCGCGGCGTGCGGTGCGGCGGTCGCGTCGGGCGCTGGCGCGTTTGATGGTGCGGCGGATCTTCGGCTTGCCTTGACGGTGGACGAGGATGTCGATTTCGTCGGCGGTGCTGGGGTGTTGTGCGCGCATGGTGACCTCTCCCTGGTGAACTCGTGGCCGGACCTTCGCCCTGCCAATTTTTTTTGCCGTGGTGGCTGGGGAGAGAAACCAGCGCACGGGGCCGCAGTGTCAACTGGCGGGCCGGAAAGTTTTCAGCCGGAGGCGTTGTGAAAAGTTTTCGGAGCCCTTGGGCCGGGAGCGCAGCGGACGCCGGCGGTTGATGCGGAGGTCACGGGTGATGGATGCTCGGAGAAGCCACCTACGTCAAAAGAAATTTGATGTTCTTCGATGCTTTTGAGAGCGGAGCGCAGCGGAGTTCGATTCGGGGCGGCCCGCAGGGGCGCGTGTGGCCCGTTAGGGCCTGCTGTGGGCTGGCTGCTGGCTGGTGGTGGGACGCCGGCGCCGCCGGAGCGGAATGCTCGACGGCGGCGCGGTGTGGGGTACGGCTGCGAAGGTGATTGTGCGGGAGCGACGGAGCGGGTTCACGCTCGGTGTCGCGGTAGCGCTGGTGTTGTTGTTCTTGGGTTTCAGTGGTTGTTGGTTGTGGTCTGTCGGTCGTCGCGTCGCTGTTTGGTGCGCACGATGATGGTTGCGACGCCGATCGAGACGGTGATGATGGTGACGAGGATTTTGAGCACCCAGTGCGCGGCGTTGTGGGTGTCGGTGAGGGTGGTCCAGATGCCGATGGTGAGCAGGATCAGTGCGGTGGATCGCGAGGTCGATGGCGGTTCGGTGTGTGCGTCCTGTGGTGCCGTCGATGCGCAGCGCTACTGCGGTGACGGCGAGGAGGACGATGCCTCCCGCGATGATGAACATTGTCGGGTTCCTTCCGAGCAGGTGAGCTGAATCGAGCCTCAGGAGATGGCGTGTGCCCGTTCTTGTTCGGCTTCTGACCTCTGGGGCGCTGACAGAAGCTGGATGTAGCGGGTGAGGACGGCAAGTGTGAGTGCGCCGAAGACGACTGTGGCGATCCAGCGGGTGTGGTCGATTGCTTGGGTCCATACGGTTGCTGCGCTGAACCCTGCGAGCGTGATGAGCCAGGTGAGGTGGCGGTGGGCGACTGCGAGCCGGGCTCGTGTCTGTGCCGACGGCGGTGTGGTGCTGCGCAGTCGTGTGTAGCCGTGGAGGGCGACGGCGGTGAGGCTGAGGCCGAGCCATAGGGCGGTGAGGGTGTATCCGAGGATGTTCACAGTGGTCACTCGCGGTTGCGGGCGCGGGTGCGGTCGTTGATGTCGTCGGTGGCGATCTGGTCGAGGAAGGTCGGTGTGCGTTGCCGGCGGAGCTTGCGGAGGTAGGCGATCGGCACGGCGGGACAGATGAGTGCTCCGATGGTGAGGATGACGGTCGTGGCCGTGGACAACGTGTTGTCGGCGAGTACGGCGAGGATGACGAAGAATCCACTGAGGGACCAGTGGAGCTGTGCGCTACGAAAGTTCTTCGACGAGGACGGTCCGACGACGTAGCGGTAGTGGAAGTAGGTTGCGGCGATGATGTTGATCGCGGCGAACAGTTTGGCGACGCTTGCGGCGATGTCGATGAAGTTCATCAGTGGTTCCTCCCTGTCTCGGCCGTGTGGACTGTGGTGTTGATGGCCTGGATGGTCGCGGCGTCGGTTCTTTGCGCCCAGTTGCGGACCGCGATGGCTGCACCCAGGGTCCCGAGTGTCAGTGCGACGAGGGTGAGATCGGCGCCGCCTCGCCACAGGAGGGTGAAGTTGTACAGCGCGAGGCCGAATGCGGCGATGAAGAGCAGGAAGCCGACGTTCCGTAGGGCGCGTTCTCGGTGGTCGCTGTGGGCGAGTGCGGCGGCGGTGTAGTCGCTGACGTGGGCGGCGGTGTAGTCGGCGAACAGTGTGTCGCGGGCCTGTCGTTGGGCTGTGTATGCGGTGATGATGTTCATCGGTGGTGGTTCTCCCCCTGCGATTGGCGTCGTAGTTGTGGTGATGCTGCCAGGTGGGTGCGACAGGTTCTACCTGTTCGCGCCCATCTGACGCCCGTGCTCAGCTGGTGAGTTGTTTGCGTGTGACGGTTTCTATGGCGGTCTTGGCTGTGGCGTAGATGCGGTCGGGGACGGTGATTAGACCGTTCGAGAGCCGCTGCACGGCCTCGATGGCTCTTTCTCGCTCGCCTGCAGCTGCGGTGTTGTCGAGGGCGAGTTCGAGCGCGCTGTGTATGCGTCGCACGGTGCGCTTGCTGTCGTCGGTCAGCACACCCATTCCGACGGCTCGTGCGTGTCGGTCTGCGGTGTTCCACGCGCTCAGTGCGGCGCGGGAGGCGTCGGCGAAGGCTCTCACGCGTTCGGGGGTGGCGGGGCAGGTGTCGGTGTCGAGAGCGCCTGCGCTTGCGAATGCGTCGATGAACGCGGCGGTGCGGGGCTGGTCGAGGTCGTCGAGTAGCGGCCGGGTGAAGATTGCGTACGGGTCGGCGAGGTATTCGGCGTAGGCGCCTGCGACCTGGGAGTAGACGGCTTTCGCGGCCGCGAAGTCGGTGTCGAGTGTCTGGGCTGCTGCGCGGCGGTCGAGGATGCGGTGCCGGGTGCGGACGATGAGATATCCGGTGAATGCCAGGGCGGCGAGCGCGGTTCCTGCGGCGCCGATCCAGAGCGCTGGTGTCCAGTCGATGAATCCACTGGGAGCCGAGCCGATCGGGGCGGGCGCGATGTCGGTGGTGGGGGTGTCGATGGGTGGTGTGTCCGCGGCGGCCTCGTCGGAGCTGGGTTCGAAGAGCTCGAGACCTACCGCCATGACTGATGCCATTAGGGCGAAGATGAATCCGCCGATCAGCGCCGCGAGGGCATTGCCGAGTTCGACCTTGTCGTCGGCGGGGTCGAGGGGTCTGGTCATTAGGTAGCCGCCGACTATGCAGCTGACGATTCCCAGGAATGCGACGCCCCATAAAATTGCTTTGAGGACGTACAGCAGGTTCGGTTCACCATCAGGTAGTGGCGGCTCGTGATTCATTCGTTCCCCCGAATACGATTGTGATGCAGCGGTTTATGATTGCTCGTTCACTATTTATCGTAGTCGCCTAAATGGGGTCGCGCAACTGCTTTTGTGTAGTTGGTAATATCGGTGCATGGCGCAGCGTGGTAGGCCGAAGTCGGAGGGGCCGACGCGTGATTTCGTGGTGTCGGTGCGTTTGACGGAGTCGGAGCATGACGAGGTGGCCCTGGCGGCGGGTGCTGCGGGGGTGTCGTTGTCTGCGTATTTGCGGGCTCGGGGTGTCGCTGCTGCGAAGCGGTCTGTGCGCCGGGGTGCGTCGTCGCCGGAGTCGTGAATTCCGCTGGGGCCGTTCCGTGGCCCGCGTGCCGGGTCAGGTGTTGTTGAGTTCGTCGAGGTAGCTGTCGTCGTCGGCGGCCGGGCGCTCCTCGGTTTGGCGGGGTTCGTCGTCTGCGGTTGGTGCTGGCGGCGGTGTGGTGGCGGGGATGAAGTGGTCGGGTGTGGTGAGGTACGGGTAGACGCCTGTTCCGGGGGTCTCGTTTCAGGCCATGACCAGGCCGTTGTCCTGGATGTCGCGGATGATGACGGCGCTGGATGCGCCGGGGGCGATGTGGACGCGGTCACCGATGTTCATGGGTCTCCTGTGTTTTCTGGTCGAGCGTGTGGTCATTGTTTCGCATGTCCGGTGGTGGTCAGCGCATGGGTGTGATGGCGTCGCTGGGTACCCATTGGCCATGTAAGTCCAGGTGGCCCTTTCCGTTTCCGGTGGGTACGGAGAAGTCCACGCGTGCGAGCCACGCTCCGTTGGCGAGTCTGGCCCATGCCGAGAGGGTGCCTTGGACCTTGATGTCGACGCTGAGGCCTTCAGCTCTCACGCGGAGAGGTGTGCCGTCGCGCAGCGAGGTGCGTGGGGATCCGGGGAGGGCGTGCGAGACGGAGACTATGACGGGTTGGGGTGGGTCGACGATGCGGCGTGTGGGTGGGTCGAAGGTGACGGGCCAGCGCGCGAACAGCTCGCCGGCGTGCCCGATGCTCTCGTGGTGGGTGGTCATTGCGCGGCCGCCAGTGGCCGGCGGGTGATGTCGGTGCCTGTGCCTGCGGCGTGGTCACCGGCGGGTGTCCACGTCATCTGCGTGCCGTTGCCGTAGGTGGGTGCGGTGAGGGTGTAGCGGCCGGTGCGCAAGGGTGTTCCGCGTCCGTGGACGCTGGTGTCGATGGTGATCGCGCGTAGGCGTCCTCGTCCTTGTTCGATGCCGGCGACGGCGACGGTGCGGGATTGGATGCTCAAGTCGATGCCGGGCATTCGTCCATCGGTCACGACCAGCACTGCGGCGTGACTTCGACAGCGCGCCAGGAGTGCACGCGCTCGGGTGGGCGGGACGTCGCGGCCGCCGAGGGTGGTGACGACCAGATCGACACCGTCGAGACAAATGCTGGCGGCGTCGAGAGCCGTATTGGGATCCCCGGGATTGACGAGTGCGACCCGCGTGAGATCTCCGCCCTGTTCGTGGACGGCAAGGAGCCCGAATTTGGGTTGGCCGATGATCGCGACGTGGTGGCCGGCGGCACTGGCGGCCGCGACGAGGCCGACGAGGACCGATCCGGCACCGGTCACCGATGCGGCTGTTCCGCGGGCCAGTGCGCCGTGTGGGAGCAGTTCGGCCAGTGGCAGGGGTACGGGGGAGGGTGCGCAGTGTCCGTGCGCGCACGGCGGGCGTGAGGGCATCACGTCCGGCGACGGGCTCATCGTCGACGTCGGAGATCGTCGGCCGCTCTCGTGTCGACGCGGGTATCGCGACCGCTGCGCGGGGTACTTGTTCGGCGGGGAGGTCGGTGGGTGCGTGGTCGCGGCGTCCGGGGATGGCGGCCATGCGCTTGCGGAGGGCGTCGAGCTGCGCGGTTTTGTCGAGCCCGGTCAGGTCGGGGATGGGGTCGGCTGCGGCCATGGAATTGACCTTTCGCCGTGCCGGTGGGACACCCCGAATTGACTCGAACGGGTGTTCGATGTCGAATGTGGGGATCGGCGGTGGGGGTATGTCCGGTTCGGGTGCGGTGTGCCACCAGGGGTAGCCGCGGCGTAGGTGTCGGTGGGCTGCGAGTGCGGCTGTGACCTGCTGCAATGCTGCGGTGACGTGCGGATTGTCGGGGTCGAGGCCTTCGTCGCGGATTGCTTGTCGTTCGTCGTCGTCCATGCCTGGTTGGACGCCGCCGGTCACGGGTTGGTTCCGGCAACGTTCATTCGTTCGAATGATTGAGCCGGGCACCGGTGAACCGGTGTGCAGCTCGTGTGGCGCCGGTGGTGGCCCCGCCCGGCGTGGGCGGGGCCGGGCGGTGTTCAGGCGGTGCGGTGTTTGGTGAGGAAGTGTTCCCAGAGGTGGTCTGGGATGTTGGCGGGTGCGGTGTAGTGGCCGGTGGCGCTGAGTCCGGAGCCGGGTAGTCCGGCGTGGTGGATGTCGGCGTGGAGGCCTCCGAGGTTGTGGGTGGCGGTTTCGGCGCCGCGGTTGAGCGCTTCGGAGGCAATGGCGGTGAGCCGGTCGGGGTACATGAGCGAGGTCCTTTCGAGGTTCGGATGAGACGCAGCGGTCGGGCATGCTGAGGGTGGCCGCTCAACCCCGAAGAGCGAAGCGTGGGTTGAACGGTCGGGCCCCCGGCATGTCAGGCTGAGGCGGCTCGTACGACCCTGTTGGTGACCACAGGAAGCGGCCCCGCCAGGGGACGGTCCGGCCGCTCGCGGTCGGCGGAAACGATGGTGAATACGATTTCGGGTGCAGCGTAGCGACGGAGGCCATGTTCGGCTCGACGAGTGATCGGATGCCGTGAAGGCCGGCCAGCCGGCGACCTGCCCAACCCTTTCGGGCTGGGCAGGTGCGGTGTGGCGCTTAGTTGGTGCACCAGAACGATCCGATCGGGATCTCGGCACCCGGCTGCCCGGCGCACCAGGTGCAGGTGGTGTCGTGTTCGATGCGTCCGAGTACTCCTTCGGCTTCCTCGATGAGCAGTGGCAGCTCTGCTGCGCTGGCGAGCGCGAGCGCTTGTAGTGCCCAGCGCTTGGCGCGGGGATCTTCGGCGGGCAGCTGTGCGGCGTGGCCGATGTAGTTGGTGATGATCTGGTGATCGTTCATGACGTAAGGACCTTCCGGAAGGTTCGGATGAGACGTCCCGGTCGGACAGGCTGAGGGTGGCCTGTCAACCCCGAAGAGCGAAGCGTGGGTTGATGGGTCGGGCCCCCGGCCTGTCAGGCTGAGACGGCTCGTACGACCTCCTTGGTAACCACTGGACGCGCCCCCGCAGGGGGCGATCGGGCGCGGCCACGCGCCCAGACCCGGTACGGACCACAGACTGTGCGCGGCAATCGGATTGAGCACATCTCGAACCGGTGGTGGCCCCGCCCGATGTGGGCGGGGCCGGTGCCGGTCAGTCGATCCGGAGCGAGACCGCGTCGGCGGCCGCGGTGGTGGTGGTGTGTTTGGCGAGCAGCCCGTCCCAGATCCGCTCGTCGAGGCGGGCGGGCGCTTTGTGCTCGGCGGCGGCGAAGTAGGCGATGTCGGTGTGGAGTGCGGCGAGGTCGTGGCCGGCGGCGGTGGCGCCGTGCTGCGCGGCGGCGGCTTGTACGAACCCTGTGGTGACCACTCGGTGCGGCCCCGCGAGGGGACGGTCCGGCCGTTCACGGCCGGGTGGTTGACCTGCGGCGGGTTCGGGCATGCGGTGGTGGTGCCGCCGAATCCGTTGTCGCCGATGCTTGCCACTGCTGGCCCTCCGCCGTCGAATGCTCTGTCCGAGTGGACATTCGAGTTCAAATGGGACGGATGTCGAGCCGTGGGGTCAGCTGGCGTCGATGGTGCGGTGAAACTGTTCTCCCGCAACATCAATGACATTACTGCCTCCTACCCGGAAGTGATGCAGGCAGTGAGCGCCTCGGCTGCGGGCCGCTCGTTCGTCGTCGACGGCGAGCTCGTGGCGTTGAACAAGTCCGGGCAACCCGATTTCGGGTTGCTGCAACGCCGGATGCACGTCGCGCGGCCTAGCGCCGTGTTGCTGCGGTCGGTGCCGGTGGCGTATTTCGTGTTCGACGTCCTCGACGTCGACGGCGAATCGGTGCGGCATCTCCCCTATTCCGAGCGTCGACGTATTCTCGACGATCTCGCCTTGGTGGACGGGACGCGTGTGCAAGTGCCGCCGAATATGACCGGTGTCGAGGGTTCGGCGTTGATGGAGATAGCGGCCGAGCACGGTATCGAGGGCATCGTCGCCAAACGCGCCGATTCGCTCTACCGTCCCGGTGCGCGTTCGAAGATGTGGGTGAAGACGCCGATCCGGAACAGTCGGGACGGAATTGTCTGCGGTTTCGTTCCGACCGGCGGCCGCGCCGGTGGACCGTTGGCGGCGCTGTTGCTCGGAGCATACGACGAGAATGGTGATCTGGTGTATATCGGCAGTGTCGGAACGGGTTTCACCGATCGGATACGGCACGAACTGCGCCAGAGGTTGACTGCGATTGCGCGTGCGGACAGCCCGTTCTCGGTAGCGGTTCCGCGCAGCGACAGCGCCGGGGTGACGTGGGTCGAGCCGGTGGCGGTGGCGATAGTGGAGTATCGCCAGCAATCGGCATCGGGGCGTTTGCGGCATCCATCGTTCACAGGAATCTTCAGGCGATATGGACACTATGCAGGTCCGGACGTGAGTCGATGCGCTCTGTGCGCATTGTCGCTGGTTACGCTGTAGAAAAATTCAGTCGATTCCGCATGAACGAAAGGCAGCGAATTCAGCCGTGGCGAGACAAACGTACGTGCAATTGGTCGACGACATCGACGGATCGGTCATCGACGACGAAGCCGGGGAGGCAATCGAATTCTCGGTGTCCGGTGTCGATTACGTCATCGACCTGAAAGCGAAGAACGCGAACGAGTTTCACCGCAAGCTCGACTATTACATCGAGCACGCAACCCGGGTCGGTGGCCGTAAACGCAAACCGGCGATCGCCGCGCCGACGGCGCCGGCATCGAGCCCGGAGAAAGCGCCGACCAAGCGTGATCCGGAGCAGACCCGCGCTATCCGGCAGTGGGCCGCCGACGAGGGATACGAGATCAACGATCGCGGCCGCATTCCAGCCGAAATCGTCGAGGCGTTCGAAGCAGCCCACTGATTCTGTAGGTGAGACGCCGGTCTCGGTGATGGTGGGCCGGGGGTACGCGGTCGGCGGGGGGTGCTCGAGGGGGCGCCGCAGGCCCCCCTCGACCGACGCCGGGAACGAAACAAAGGGGCGACGGACATCTGCTGTCCGTCGCCCCTTTGGTCGGTCTGGTCTCACTCGGTGGCGGTGGTCTCCTCCTGTCCGCTGGTGAGCCAGTCGTGTGCTTGTTCGGGGGTGATCGTTCCGGCTGCGGCCTGCTCGACCGGGGTCAGCACGTGCCCGTGCTGGTCGAGGAAACCGAGGTAGTTGTCCTGGTTGCCCCAACCGGTGCGCCGCCAGTAATCCTTTCCAGTGCCGCTCATCCGGGCCTCATAGGCGGCGAGTACCTGCGCCAGCAGCAGCACCTGGGCGCGGGCCTCGGATGCTTTGTCGATCAGTGGGGCGATCGCCTCACGTGCGGCGCGGTCCTCGCTGCCGGGGTAACCAGCGGTCGGGCCGGTCACTGCAGCAACGTCGACGTTCAGTAGTTGTGCGAGGTACTGCGGTGCCTTGTTCTGCGTCAACAGACCCGGCTCGTCGACGAGAGTGTCGGTGATCCACTTACCCGCACCCTTCGGCAACGTCTTGCGGGTCAGAAACCGTGCCAGCCATTCGGTGCGGACCTCGGTCGCTGCTGTCGATGCCTTGTTCAGCTCGACGGTGCGGCGACGAGACGCACGCTCGGCCTCCTTGCGTGCAGCTTCGGCCTTCAAGCGCTCCTGCTCGCGCGCTGCAGCTACAGCAGCGGCGTCGTCGGGGTCCACGTCGCCTGCGGGTTCTGCGAACGACGCTGCGAGAATAGGACCGGGCTTGGTTCCGGCAGCGACGGGGTCGGCGGTGAAGTACTCCCCGGTCCACACATCGGTGAACGTGAGCGCGTTGGCGTGGTGATATCCCTCCTCGGCTTTCGCCTCGTCGTCGTGCTCGGTAGCCCAATCGACCTGTTCCTCCTCGATGACCTCGCCGGTCTCGGTGACGGTGATCTGCTCGCCCTTGGTCAGCCACACCGACCACACGGCCGGGTTGGCATCGATGACTGCCTCGGTGACCTCCGCGTCGTCGGCGGCGGTGACGAGATCGTCGGCGCGCAGGTAGCCGCTGCCCTCGCGGGGTTCTGCGTCGAGGATGGTGAACCCTCGTTCGGCGTAGGGCCCTGCTGCCTCGGCGCGTTCCTTGCGTTCGGCGCGGTCCGCCAGTAACCGGTTCGCGGTGTACCGGAAGTGGTGACGGTGCCCGTCGAGCAGTTCGGACACCGCTGCGTGGTCGCCGTCGGCTTCGAACGTGGCCACGATCGCGGCCTGCTCGAGGTCGAGCTGCCCGTTGTCGAGGGCGTCGAGGGCGGTCTGCGACCGTCCCGCTGCGGCAGCGGTTTTCACCGTGTCGCGGTCCATCTGCACCGTCTTGGCGATCTTGGTCACCGACACACCGAGCTCCAACATGCCGGTCACGGCCTTGGCGCGCTGACCGTCGGTGAGGTCGATTCGGCGGTCGTTGGCGACGACCTGCTGCGACAGACGCGCGATTTCGCGTGCCTTCGCGCTACCGGCGACGCTCCGGATCACCACCGGCACAGTCTCGGCGCGGGCTTCGATGCTCGCGAGAGTTCTCTGCTGACCATCGATCACCACCACGGTTTCGCCGTCGCGGATCGCGGAGATCGCTTGCAGGACACCGTGCACGGCGATGGAATCGACCAGGGCACGGAACTCGGGAGATTCAGTGTCGACCTGATCGCGGACGTTCGGGCCGACCTCGAGGGTGGCCGGGTGCAGGCGGGCGAACTCCTCGCCCGCCCCCGCCGTCGACGCGCCGTCGACGGCGGGGGCTTCGGTGGCAGCAGCAGCGGTTTCGGTGTTCTGAGCGGTCATGATGCGGGTGTCTCTTTCCTGGTAGATTCTCGGATTGGAGACACCGGGCAGCTAGGTCCTGTCCGGTGTTTCTTGTTTCTGCGGGTGCTGCGGTGGTCAGGCTGCGGTGGGGTGTTGTCCTTGCTGGTAGGCGGCGGTGATCTGGGCCTCGCTCGCTCCGTTCTCGCGTGCGATGCACGCCCATTTCGCGGCCTGCTCGCGGTGCGCGGTCTCGGTGCTGGCGTTCGGGTCGACGGCTGCGCGGTCGGCCCGTGCGGTGTAGGCGGTGACCTGGCCGAGTGCGTGTGTGCACACGTGGGCGGGGACGGTGGCGAGTGCGGCCATGACAGCCGTCTCGACCGATGTTCCGCTCGTGTGGGTGGTGACCTCGTGCATGGTGAAACGTCCCTTCTCTGCTGGTGACCTGGCCCTTCTGCCTTGCCACGTTTTTTCGCCGGTTGCTGGCGTGAGAAGAGGCAGCAACGCACGCGGGCGACGGTGCAGACCACCGAGCCGAGAAGTTTTCGAGCGAGCGCCAGCGAGTACGGGATCGAAAAGTTCTCGGACCCCGCAGGGGCCGGAGCGCAGCGGAGGTCGTGTGGTTGCGGCGGCGAACGTGGGTGATGCAGACTCGCCGGCGCCAGCACCCGCCGAAAAAACGAGATCCCTTGGCTCTTTTGAGTGCGGAGCGCAGCGGAGCTCCATTCGGTGGACACCGCAGGTGGCCCGGTCCGCCCCATCCCACCGCTCGGGCGGGGCCGGACGAACCAGGCCGGTCCCCTACGCGGCGCTGCCGCTCTCTTCGGCGCTGTCGGCTTCCTGCTCCGCATCGCGGCGGTCGAGGGCCTCTGCGAGCTCGTGAACGGCTTTGAGGACGGTCTGCGCGGTGTCGGTGATCGTCTCGATGTCACCGTCGGCCCATCCGGCGATGTAGCCGACGGAATACGCGCTCGTATCGAGCCCCTGCACACCTGCCAGGACGTAGGCAACCGATTCGGCTTCGACTTCCATCCGGCCACGGTGCAGGTCTTTGCGCGCCTCGGGATCGGTGATCTGCGGAATGTGAATGTGGGCGTGCCCGGCCTCGTGCAGCATCGTTTTCGCTGCCGCTGCGGGTTCGAGATCGGCCTCGACGACGATTCGGCGGCTGCCGTCGGTGGTGGTGTAGCCGTTCGTTGTCCCGGCGATCTTCTCGCGGGTGACGCTCCAGCTGCGCGCGGTCATGACAGCGGCGGTGCGGTCGTAGATGTTGGCCGGATCGGCACCGGTGAGGAGCTGCGCGAGTTCTTCAGGCTGCGGGTGTCCCTCGATCGGGTCGGTTTGGGATATGTCGAACACCGACAGGATCGGAAACGTCGGGATCTTGCGGCTGTTCTCGTCGCCGGTGTCCGGGTCGGTGTCGGTGACGGTGCGGGAGCTGTAGCCGTAGATCCGGATCGCTTTCTCACCTTTGCGGACCTGACGGCCGCGTCCCTGCCACGACCGGAAACCGGCCACTCGCGTTGCGTCCGGACGCTGCGCCAGAATCAACAAAATATTCCGGAAACTGTAGTCGTGGAACGACATTGCCGCATCGAGGTAGGCACGCCACGCCTCCGAACCGGTGAGGGCCTCGACCTTCTCGGTGATCGTAGCGTGCAGCGCCTCGGCGAGCTCGCGGCGTGCCTGCGCCTTGTCCGCTGCGCTGGTGATGGTGCGTGCTCCCATGATGGTTCCTCCCGTGCCCGACCGGTCCCCCGGCCTCTCGCTCTGCTCATTTCTTTCTCGCCGTCATCTGGCGTAGGAAGAGGCAGCGGTGCACGGGGACGACGGGGCAACGGCTGGGCCGGACAGTTTTCACTGCGAGCGCAGCGAGTGTGGGTGTGAAAAGTGTTCGGAGCCATAGGCCGGAGCGTGCGACGCCAGCCGTTGATACGGCGGTCACGGGTGACGCAGACTCGCCGAGAGCCAGATGTACGAGAAAGAAACGCTTTTCACAGTGCGACGCGCAGCGGAGCTCGATTCGGTGGACACCGAAGGTGGCCGCGCATTACTGCACGACAAAGGCCCGCCCCTGATGTGGGACGGGCCTTGCTGGTGGTGGGGTCAGTCGTTGCGGGGTGCGGGGGTGTCCTTGCCTGCGGCGACGTCGCGGAGCCACTGCGGGACCGGTTCGTTGTCATATTCGCGGAGCTTGATCGAGGCGCGGGCTGCGGCGGAACGCACTTGCATCGACCGGCCTCGTCGGGTCGGGCGGTTCTCGGTGGTGGTCATCGCGGGTCCTCCGTTCCTGTCTTGGTTTCATTGTCGCTGGTGTCGGTGGTTTCCGCCAGGTCGGGTGACCTGTTGGCGATGTGGTCGGCGATGGTCCACAGTGTGCGACGGTCGGTCTTGGCGATGAACGGCGTGGATGCGACGGTGCCGAACACTTCCCAACCGAGTTCGGATTCCTCGTCGTTGTCGCTGACGGTGCGCTCCAAGCACCAGGTGATGCGCTGCCAACTCTGAGCCCTGTTGTCTGCGCGGGTTCGTTGGCTGACGGTGGCCATGACTCCGACGACGGCCAGGACGCCGACGATGAGGGTGATCCATGCTTGGGCGGGCATGACGTGTGGGTGCTCCTTTCGGTGGTGGTTCGGTGTAACTCGGTACAGGGTGGTCAGTTGGTGCCGGTCCGGGTGTGCTGCTCGGCGAGTGTGGGTGTCTCGCGTCCGATGACCCACGCTGCATCCTCCCACCCGCGCATCTTCTGGATGGTGACCGTTTCGAGTGCTTCGCAGAAGTTGAACGCTTCGCTCGAGGCCCAGTCGGCGGTGCCGTCGGACTGGTAGCGGTAGGCACTGATCGCTTTCAGGATCTCGACGGGGCTTCGGTGCATGTTGCGGGGCTGGCGGTGGGTGTAGATCGCGAGGTCGTCCTCGTCGTAGGTGTCGTTGACGCTGGCGACGTTCTGCTCGACGAGCATCTGACCGACGGCGTCGACGCTGGCACCGGTGAGTTGACGGGCGCGGCTTCCCGACACGCTGTTGACGATGATTCCGTTGCTGATGGTCGAGTCGAGGGGCAGCTCGCCTGCGACGTAGGGCACGGCCCAGGTCAGGATGCCGAGTGTCGCGGATCGTCCGGCGTGGACGAGGACGTCGATGTGTTCGTTCGGGACGGTGAATGCGCTCATGGTGGGTTCCTCTCCCCTGCTGGCCGACCCGATAAGCCCGGTGTCCTGCCACGTTGTTTTCGCCGGAAGGTGTTCTGGCGTGAGGAGATACAGCAGCGCACGGGCACGCTGTCCTGCCCCGGCAGACGGAAAGTTTTCAGCCGGAGGCGCTGTGAAAAGTTTCCGGAGCCCGAAGGGCCGGAGCGATAGCGGAGTGCGGGGTGGGTAAGGCGGGTACGGGTGATGCAGGATCGCCGGGAGCCAGAACACCGGCCGAAAACAACTGCTCTTCAAATAGGTGTGAACTCGGCGCGCAGCGTCGTTCGATAGGGGTGGACGCCCGCAGGGTGGCCGTAGTGTCGCCGCCAGGCGGCATGCCCCCTCGAAACGTCGAGGAGGCTCATCCCCCCGGGTGTCGGCGGAGGCCTTCTGCCGGGCTGGTGCCCGCCGGTTATCAACGCTGTGTGTTCGCTCGGCCGTCGAAGGCACTGTCGTTGCAGTCGGGTCCCAGTGCTGCTGTGTAGGTGACGGTCTCGCACGTGAGTCAGCGGTGGGTGCAGTGGTGATGGATTTCGCAGCTGCAGACGTGGGAGCCGACGAGGACCTTTCGGGCGGTCAGGCGGTGCCCGCGTGGGCAGTATGTGGGCGGGGTTTCGGCCCAGCCTGCCCCGATCCTGCGGAGACTGCAGTGGTCCATGATGGCCTCCGTGCACTCGCCCGAAGCGGGCCGCGGCTTCCCTCCGCGACCCGCTCGTCTCAGCGTAACCCGTGCTCGAACACGTGTGCGAACCACCCACTCGAACGTCGTCGAGCATCTGAAGTGATCGCCTCCAGATGGGGACCATACTGAGAATATGACGCAGTACCTGAACGGTGACATACATACGTCGAATGTCCTGCTGCTCCTGATTGTTGCTCTGATGTTCTCCGCCATCACCTGGTACATGTTCTTCAAGAAATAGGCCGTCGGGCGCCTGAAGTGTGCACCTCCAGGCTGGGACATGTTCAAGGTGATTGTGCGGGAGCGACGGAGACCGGCCATGCTCGGTGTCGCGGTAGCACTCTCGAAGGTGTTCGTCGTTCGTTTGCTTCCTTGTCGGTGAGGGGTTGGAGTTGGACCCGATCGGCAAGTCGGTCGTGCGGTGGTCTGCACTGACCCTTGACGCCGCCCAGTTCAGAACTGCAAATCGGTTGCCGATGTGGTGAATTCGGTGAAAACGGTCCATTAGCGCTGTCGTGAAGCAGTTTATATACCAATCTGTTTGTTTCGGGTCTGCTGTGTTGCGTGTTCCTGTTGTGAACCTGTGAGTTGTGTTCAAAGATGCTGTGAGTGGGATTAATCGGATGAACCGCACAAGTGAGGGAAGTAGGTATCTACTTTGGTTGCAAAGAAGCCGGTACAAATCTCGCGAAGCCGCGTGCGTTGGGCTGCAGGCTCATTGCTGACAGCGAGCACCGTGGCGTTGGTGGTGGGCTCGAGCAGCTTGGCCGCGTGGGCTCAACCGACGACGACCCCTGTTGCTCCGACACCGACGCCAAGTATCGAATCCGCGCCCGCTGAGGTTTCGCCCGTACCAGGTGATCCGTGTGCCTCAGCGACGACCGTCGCACCGCTGACCACGACGACGGTTTCACCGACCACTACAACGCCTGCGGTGCCGTCCAGCACGACCGTGTTGCCGACACCATGCGCCAGCGTGTCCCAGACCGCCCCGCAAGGCTCCACCTCTCCATCAACCCCCTCAGCTGCAAGCCCGTCTACTTCTGCCACGACGCCGAGCGCATCGCCTGAGGCCGCTGCGCCTCCGATCCAGGCGCGTGCTCGCCCGGGGTGCGAAGATGTATTCGGCCCATTTGGGCGATTCGAGTTGTGCGGCGAAATCCTGGCGAAGTGGAACTCGCTCGGACGAGAGAACAGTTTCGTGGGTTGGCCGAAGTCCGATGAAAACGTATTGTCGGTCCGAAATGGGCGTAGCACGCTATTCGAGCGCGCCACCATCTATTGGTCATCTGGGACTGGGGCCCATCCAGTCGGCGGTCGAATCGGTGACAAGTGGGGTGAGTATCGTTGGGAGACCGGCTTTCTGGGCTATCCGAAAACGGACGAGTTCACCAACCCCGACGGAGCCGGCAAGCGGCAGCAATTCGAGGGCGCGACGATCTACTGGTCCTCGTCCACTGACGCCCACCCAGTGGGTGGTGCGATCGGCGATAAGTGGGCTGCGTACGGCTACGAAGGTGGCAATCTGGGTTACCCGATAAGCGACGAATTCGGCACACCGAACGGAGCTGCGAGATTCAATCACTTCCAGCGAGGCTCGATCTACTGGTCAGGATCAACCGGCGCTGTCTACCTCACACGAGAGATGATGCAGATTTGGGGTACTCAAAGTTGGGAGACCGGCAAAATGGGATTACCGGCACGAGATACCGAGATCGGGGCATCGCCCACGGTTGCACGCGCGGGCGAAGATCCACAGGCTAGGGCTGCTGCAGCCGCCGCGCCGAATCCCGGTGTTCCGCAGAAGCAAGTATTTCAACGTGCCGTGGCCGGAATCACCAGCGACGGATCTGCATTCATCTGGGGCCGTTGAGCTCGCTCAATTCTAGGAAAAGGACACTGACATGAAGTACGTACGCGCTTTTGCTGTGTTTGCCGTTACCTTAATCGTCGCATTTTCCACGTTGTCGCAGAGCGTCGCACCGAGAGCGGTCGCGCAGACCCCCACTGCCCCGCCTTTTTCGTATCAGAGTGAGATTTTGATGAAGAATCCGGTGGTGTGCGCGCGGTGGGGAAGCCAGGAGACGTTGCTGCGTCGGGGTTACTACGTGGGCAACACCGGCTTCGGATATGACAAAATGTACAACTACCACCAGATCAGAAAATTTGGGGTATGGGTTGCAACGGTTGGAGTCTTGGCTGGTTGCGCTCCTGACGCCGATCCGACCACGGCGGTCTTCCGCAATTATTTCGAGCGAGTCCAATGCTCCTTCTGGATTATCAATTGCCGAGCAACCGGTGAGATCCAGTGGGTGCGATCAGTCGAGTCGAATCGGTTGGATCAGAACATGACTACGTCAGACAAGAGAAAAGGAAACATTTCGATTTACTGCGAAAACCCGGCAACCGCGCCGTTGTGCCCGGACTGGATGGCTAAGGTGCCGGTTTAGTGAACCAAGAGAACGATATCGATGAGTTCGCGGAGATCGTCGCGGCAGTCGTCCGCCGTGATTGGCGACTGTTCGGCCTCCAGGAGCCCCTGATCCTGCGGTCGTGGACGGTCGGGCGCAGGTTGCTGGTTGTCTTTCGTCCCCTCCCCCAGACGAGGCCGGACGATCTGTACGGTGTCGATTGGCTGGTGGACGAATCTCCTACAGGTCTCACGGACGCGACGCCCGAGGAGCGGGCGACCGAAGTTGCTCGATACTTGATATTGGAGCCGAGGGAGCGCGTAAGTGCAGGCAACAGCTTGAAGGCGGAGATTTCGTGGGTTACCAATGTGACTGACGGTGATAGGCCGGCAACAATCGATTCGATCTGAGCGCGGCGGCACCAGCTGGCCCTTCCCTTCCTGAGGAGTGGAAGCGGTCACGCTGGTGCCAAACCGTCGCAAATATGCCAGCTCGACGCTATGCCAAACTCTCTGCCTGCCTGGTCGGGCAGGTAGCCAACGACGGTTCAGGCCCGACGTACCAAGGTTTCGGACATGTCGTGCTGGTGGACAGTGACACCTACAACGGCTCTCCCCGCTGGTTCCAGGTCTACGTCCCCGTCAATGGTGGCTACACCAACTGGCTGTTCGTGCATTCGTCGTTCGTGAGCAACCAACCCGCAGTCGGCAAATGCAACTCCGGCGGCTATTGACCTCACCGGTTCCGTCGAATGCACGCCGCGCGGGATACAGTCCGATGTGCTGCGACGCCCGAATCGTTGTGGCCGAGGGCGGCACTGGCTACACGCCCGGTGTCGCCCTCGCTCGTCACGTCAACTGCGGGTGACGATGATCGGTGTGCTGGGTTTCGGTCATTCGTCGGCGGGTGCACGGTCCTGCCGGTGGATGTGGAGGGTGTTTCCGCCTGCGTGTTTGGCGGCGTACATCGCGGCATCTGCTCGGCTTTGGATCTGCTCGAACGTGGCCGCGAGTCTGGATGCATCATCGTGTGCGACACCGATACTGACTGTGGTTCCTGCACTATCCGGTAGCGCCGCGAACCAGCGCTGCAATGCGGTAGCGTCCGCGATGGCCTCCGCTGGATCGTGGGTGTGGGTGACGATCACGAATTCTTCTCCCCCGGTGCGGGCGGTGATCGCCGGCGGCGGAAAGTGATGGTAGATGGCGTTCGCGGTGTGTTGCAGGACCAGATCACCGTGGGCGTGGCCGTGCCGGTCATTGACGGCTTTGAAGTCGTCGAGATCGATCGCCATCACCACCGCCACCGCAGCAGGACCGTCCTGCAGGCCAGAGTTGGTTCTAGGTTCGGCGATCGCGGCAGCGAGACCACGACGGTTCCGCAGACCAGTGAGCGGGTCGTAGAACGCTGCTGCTGCGTCGCGGCGCAGCAACAGCAGTAGTACATGGGTCAACATCGGGGCGGAGAACAGCACCAACGTCAGCAGCAGCAGGTACGCGCAGGCGAGGACGATGTCGGCGCCTGGTTCGGTGATGGCGCGCACGAACAGGATTGCCGTAATCGTTGCCGCCCAGAGTTGGTGTGCGACGATCATTTTCGGGCTGTGCACCGCTGCGATGTAACCTCCGATCACCGCGAACGCTGCCGCGCACGGCAGCGCCACGAACGGATCGGCGAGTATCAGTAGAGCTGCAGCGGCAGAGAGCTCGAGGTAGGTCACGAACAGCCGTGAGGTGGTTTCGCTGGGCCACGGCCCGCGGATCCACCATCCCCCGATCACGGCTGCGGTGGTAGCGAGAGCGAACGCGAGGACCTGCGGCGTTCCATCTGGAGCACCGGCGGGGGTGAAGGCCGCCAGCACACACAGCACCGCGTAGAGCCAACACCAGGTCCCCAATGCGAGCCGGACATGCCGCAGCAGTGGATTGGAGCGGTAATAGTCCGCGGTCCAGGCGTAGTCGGCGGGGTGGGTCCACCATCGATGAAGCAGCTGCATTGTTCGGGTAGGGGCCTTCTGTGCGGTGGAGGTGTCACCGCGGCCCGATAGTGAACTACCGGGCCGACCCCACGTCCAGCGGTGACAAGAGCTGATTGTGCCAGAAAACAGTCGGGTCGGTATCGCAAACCAGTGCTCGTTCGCGCAGGTCACAGACCCGACCGACGTCGTTCACGGAATCAATACCTGCAACCCTCACCTCGGCCATATCGGTGCTCCTGCTCTAAGCGCGAAACCGCTATCGCGTGAGAGTCTCGAGGTGGCGGTAGAGAGTCGCCCGCCCGATGCCGAGTACTTTCGCGATTTCTGTTTTCGGTGTTCCGTCGTCGAGCATTCTGCGGATGTGGCGAGCTTTGTCGGGGTCGATCTTGGCGGGTTGTCCGCCGATGCGGCCGCGAGCTCGTGCGGCGGCGAGGCCGGCCATCGTGCGTTCTTTGACGAGGTCTCGTTCGAATTCGGCGAGTGAGCCAAAGATGTTGTAGGTCAAGCGTCCGCCGATGGTGGAGGTGTCGATTCCTTCGGTGATGCTGCGTAGTGATGCGCCTTTGGTTTCGATGAGGTTGACGGTCTCGATGAGGTGGGTCAGCGATCGGCCGAGTCGATCGAGCCGCCACACGGCGACGACGTCGCCGGCGCGCACACTGTCGAGAAGAAGTTGAAGCTGCGGCCGGTCCCGGTCGGCTCCGGATGCGGTCTCTTCCCAGACCCGAAAACATCCGGCGGCCGCCAGTGCGTCTCTCTGCAGATCCAGCGACTGATCGGTGGTCGAAACTCTCATGTATCCCAAAACGGCGCTCACGAGGATGACTGTCTCAGAAACGGCCGACATGGCACAGGCGACGCGTCAGGGCGTGAGACAGGTTTCTGAGACACATCACGTTTGGATCACAAACGCTCGTTGTCAGTTTCAGAAGACGACTGCACTGTTTCAGAAGTGGACTGCACTTTTCGCCCATCGCGGTCGCAAGTGTGTCTCGGTTTAGCTTGTCGGTTTCATAAGACGACCTCACAATGTCGGAAGCGAACAGGACCACTCCCCTTCGAGATCGTTAGCGCGGTCACGGTCGATCGGTCACTCTTCGACCAACGCCCTAATCTTCGAAAGAATCTGCGCAGCATCACCTTTGACCGACTCTCTCAACAATCGATCATTCTCGTCGCCGGGAAGATGTGCGGACTCGATTGCCTTGCCCACCGGAGCTGTCGCATCGTAGACCCGCACCAGCGCGTACTGGTTGGTCGGGAGAGCTTCGGGATCGAACGGCACATGACCGAGACCATACGACCGCAACGCCTCCGAAATCATGCCGTTGATGCGACGAGTCAAACGGCCGGCCTCGAAGTCGTACTGGTTTGACGGGATTCGGACGGCATGGTTTGCTTTCTGTGTTCACAGTTGATGCCGTAGCACTCCTGCCCGTTCGGGGGTGTAGGCACCTGATTCCGACAGGGCGACCACGAGGGTTGCCATGTCTGCTTTTTTTCGATCCCGTCGCCCGTCGATGGCGCTGTGGATCATCTTCTTCGTCAACGGTGCTGTCCTTGCGAGCTGGGCGCCGCGTATCCCGCAGGTCAAATCCGAACTGTCGTTGACCGACGGTCAGATGGGGTGGGCACTGCTCGGGGTCGCGGCAGGCTCGGTACCAGCGCTGATCGGCACAGCACGTCTGCTGCGATCTGTGCCGTCACGGTTGGTGTGCACGGTCTCGGCCATTGTGTTCGCTGGCGCGCTGCCGTTGATCGCACTTGCTCCGAACGGGTGGTTTCTGGGGCTGTCACTGGCGGTGCTGGGGGCCGCCAGCGGGTGCTTGGACGTGGCGATGAACACCGCCGCGATCGAATATCAGGATCGCGGCGGGTTTCGTATCCTTTCCCGCCTGCATGGCGGTTACAGCTTGGGAGTTCTTGCCGGTGCCGCCTCGGGCGCCGCGACGGCAAAGTTCGATGTCACCACTGCCGCGCACTTCGTGGGCGTCAGTATCACCTTGCTGGTTCTCGTGGGGACTGCATCGACGTTCCTTCCTCGACAGGGCCCCAGGCCGGATGCTCAGGTGCATTCGATTCGCTCTCGACTCGACAACGGGGGCCCCAGGGGCTCGTGGGTCGAGAGGGTCACACGCCTGCTGGCGATTCCGGCGGTGATCGGCATGATGGCGATTGCGGCGTTGTTGGTCGAGGGCATGGTCACCGATTGGTCTGCGCTGCTGGTGTCACGGGATTTCGGCGGCGGCAGCGTCGTCGGTGCCACTGCGGTGGTGGTGTTCAGTAGCGCGATGTTCCTCTCCCGGTCTGTCGGGGATCTGATCATCGACCGTCTCGGTCCAGCGGCGACCATGATGTGTGCTGCAGCCGTCGTTGCGGTGGCCACTGTTGTCGGTGTGCTTGTCCAGCACGGCCCGTGGGGTGTCGTGCTGATGATGGGCGTGATCGGTATCGCGTTGGGTCCGTTGTTCCCGTTGCTGATCACCGAGGCCGGCCGTCGCAGCAGCGCCGGTGTGGCCGCTGCGACTGCGCGGGTCAGCGCTGTCGGGTACGGCGCATATCTCGGTGGTCCCCCGCTGGTGGGGTTTTTGGCCGATCACACCGGCCTGGTGTCTGCGTTCGTCCTCGTTGCCTGTACGTGCTCGATCGTTCTGGGATTGTTGTCGACTTCTCTGCGGCGCAGTCCATCTCGTCTCCTTCCTTCTACTGAGTTCGCCGAGAGGTAAACCATGCCCCACGTGACCGAAGTCGACGTCCAATCGTACGAGCCGGATGCTCTGAAAACGGAAGTGACACCACAGCGGTGGAACTCGTTGTTCGACACCGCGCGCAGCTCCCCGCCCGCCGCGACGCTGTGGCATATCAATTCCACCGCTGCAGGCGGAGGTGTCGCCGAGATGCTGCACCCATGATCGGATTGGCCAGGGCGGTAGGGATCGCGGCTCGATGGCTGGTGATCGACGGGCCGCCTGAGTTCTTCGAGATCACCAAACGCATCGACAACGGCGTCTCGGGTATCGCCGGAGACGGCGGTCCGCTCGGAGAGCCCGAAGCCGTGCTGTACGAACAGGTATCGCGTGTGCTGACCGAACAGATCGCACATTTCGTCGTTCCGGGTGATCGTGTCGTCCTGCACGATCCACAGACCGCGGGCCTGTGCACCGCGCTACGCGAACTCGGCGCGATCGTGACATGGCGAGCGCACAACGGGGCCGATCGCCCCAACGAGCATTCCGTGCGGCCCTGGAACTTTCTCCACCGCTACATCAGCCGCGCCGACGGGTTGATTGCGACGACAGACGATTTCCGGCCCCCGACCCTGTCCACTCTGCCGTATATGAGCATCGCACCGTTCATCGACCCCACCTCCGCAAAGAACCGGGTCCTGACCGAGTCGGAGGTGCACGCTCGTCTGGAGCGGTGGGGAATCATCGACGGTCCGGCCCGGCCGGCACGGATCCCACCCGGTTACGAGCTCTACCGCGAAGGACCGCCTCCCACCAGCCGCACTCCGATGATTGCGCAGATCTCACGGTGGGACCGGGTCAAGGACATGGCCGGTGTCCTCGATTCTTTCGAGCACACTATCGCCCCGTTCACCGACGCGCATCTGACTCTCGCTGGTCCGGAGGTCACCGGTGTGGCCGACGACCCCGAGGCCGCGGACTACCTCGCTTATTGCGTATCGCGGTGGCGGGCCTTGCCGCGACAGGTCCGGCGCCGGGTCCAGTTGGTGTGCCTGCCGATGTCCGATGTCACCGACAACGCGCTGACCATCAATGCACTGCAACGGCATGCCGTTGTCGTCATGCAGAAAAGCCGATCGGAAGGGTTCGGACTCACGGTCGCCGAAGCGATGTGGAAACGCACCCCCGTGGTCGCTACCGCTGTCGGGGGGATACGTTTGCAGATCCCCAGCGCGGAGCAGGGAACCACTGTTGCTCTCGATGGCCCCAAGCGATCTGTTCGGCAGTGCTGTGCGCGAGCTACTCGATCAACCCCAGCGGCGTCGCCGAATCGGCGAGCACGGCCGCGAGCACATTCGCACCCATTTTCTGCCGGACACCCAGCTGACAGCCGAACTCGCTTTCTTCCAACAACTCTCACTGGAGGTCACAGCATGACCCTGCGCATCATGGCCATAGGAGCACACCCCGACGACATCGAGATCCTCGCCGCCGGCACCCTCGCTCGATACCGTGAACGCGGCCACGCTATCGCGGTCTGCATCCTCACCGACGGCCGCCTCAGCGCACCCTCGGGTGACCCCGACGACGTCGCTGCCACCCGCAGGGAAGAAGCCCAGGCCGCAGCACACCTGCTCGGCGCCGAACTGTACTGGATCGGTCGCCCCGACGGGATGCTCTACGACGACCCCGACACCAGAGCAGCTGTCGTCGATGCCGTACGCGCATTCTCCCCGAACATCGTCTTCGCGCACGACCCCAACGACTACCACCCCGACCACCGCGCGGCCAGCACCATCGCCATGAGTGCACGCCAACTCGCCACTGCCCCACTGTTCAACACCGGAACCCACCCCCTGAAAGCCGCACCGTCGGTGTTCTACATGGACCCTCTCGGCCTCGTCGGCGACTCACCGGAACTGTGGGTCGACATCCCCACCACCGTCGACATCAAACGGCAGATGTTGTGGTGCCACAAGAGCCAGAACCGAATGGCTGCAGAACACCGACGGCATCGACTACGTGACCTTCGTCGACAGACAAGGACAGATCCGCGGGTTGCAATGCGGGGTCTCCTACGCCGAAGGATTCCGAGCCGCACGCACCTACCCGGTCGAAGCAGGATGTAACGGACTGCCCGCCCTCTGACAACCCCAGTCCGGCATTCTCCTTCAGGCAGCAAAGGAAGAACCCCATCATGTGCGGTATAGCAGGTTTCGTCGGTTCCACACACGCAACGACAGTGCTTCTCGATGCGCTTCATGTTCTCGAATACCGCGGATACGACTCCGCTGGCATCGCGGTGAACTCCGGTGGAGAAATCGTGGTCAGCAAATCGGTCGGCCCGGTCCAAGCCCTCGACGATGCGCTCACCCCACGCCCGCCGGCCAACGCAGGAATCAGCCACACCCGCTGGGCCACCCACGGACCACCCAACCACGCCAACGCCCACCCCCACGTCAGCGAAACCGGGTCGGTTGCCATCGTCCACAACGGTGTCATCGGCAACGCCGCCGCCCTGCGGGCGCAACTACGCGCTCAAGGGGTGGCCTTGAGCTCCGACACCGACAGCGAAGTCATCGCCCACCTCGTACAACAGCACATCGATGAGCATCACTCGACGATCACGGAGGCGCTCAAAGCCACCACCGCGCTCATTCACGGCAACTACGCAGTCCTGGCCATCTCACGTACCGAGCCGGACAGTCTCGCCGCCACCGCCCACGGCAGCCCTCTGCTGATCGGCATCTTCGGCGACGGCTCTGCTCGCGTAGCCTCCGACCTTGCGGCACTGTCCGATCACTGCATCATGTATCGCCCGATCCGCAACGGCGAAGTCATCGATCTGGCCCACCTCAGAGCTGGCGCCCCGGACGCCGACGGTAGCTGGACGATGTACGAACCAGCCGCGGCGCGCTCGGAACGCGGCGGCTATCCCGACTACATGCTCAAAGAAATCCATGACCAAGTCGCCGCGGCCGGACGCTTGATCGCCACCTTCTACGACAGCACCGAACAGGCCCGGGGGTGGCACACATTCCTCACACGACACGCGCCCCGCCGCGTGAAATTTCTTGGCTGCGGATCGGCATTGCACGCCGGCGAACTCGCCGCGCACTTCGTCGAAAGCCTCGCTCGTGTGCCCGCCACCGCGGAGTCCGCAACTAACTTCCTCGACCGAGACGCTGTCATCGAAAGCGACTGCCCCACGTCGTATTCAGTCAATCCGGTGAAACGATCGACACCTTGACCGCCGCCCGCGCACTCCACGACCGCAGTACCGGTGCTGTCCGTGGTCAATGTCCGCGGCAGCAGCCTCGACCGCGAAAGCCCCGCCGTACTGCACCTCGAAGCCGGGCGAGAAGTATCGGTCGCCTCGACCAAAGTCGTCACCAACATGCAGCTAGCCGGACTCGCCATCGCCGCTGCGGTACGAGACAGTCACCGACATTCTCACCGCGACAACGACTCCGGTGAAGCACTGCGCGGGCTTCGTCCCTACCTCGAAGAACTCCCTCACTACATTGCCAAGACGCTCGCCGCGAACTCGGTGATCCGCGACGCGGCAACCCTGCTTTCGACTTTCCAGAGCATCTATTACCTAGGACGAGAAGGGTCTCTTCCTATCGTCCGCGAAGGTGCTCTCAAACTGAAGGAAATTTCCTACCTCCACGCCGAGGCCTACCACGCCGCTGAACTCAAACACGGACCGCTGGCACTGGTCTCGGCCAACCACGCAACGGTGGTCGTCCTCACCGACGACGAACCCGGAACACGCAGTGAAGTCGCCATCTCTCAGACCTCTGCACGCGGCGGCACCGTCATCGTCTTCGACCATCGCGCCCAGCGACGCCCACACCCCGACGCCGCGCACGTGATCACCCTGCCCTCACTCCATCCTCTGCTCGATCACATCCTGAGCAGCATCGCGCTGCAAGTGCCGTCTACGACGTGGCAGTTCACCTGCGCCGCAATCTGGACCGGCCACGTAATCTCGCGAAAAGCGTGACCGTCGAATGAACACACGAATCGCCTCCCCGCATCGAGAGACGACGCGCTTGACCGTTTCCACCGGCAACTACCGTACCGACGCCGCGGCTGTGATCTTCGATCTCGACGGGGTACTCGTGGATTCGCACCCCCAGATCGACCGTGCCTTGCAGCAGTGGGCACACAGCCGCGATGTGGACCTGCGCACGTGGAGGCAAGAAGCCCACGCCCTCACCGACCCCGAATTCATTGCCTTGGTCGCGCCCCACTTGGACATGAAGACCGAGACCGACGCTCTACGCTCGATCGAATATTCTCTCGCCGGTACGACGCGTGCACACCGAGGCGCCCAGCAAACCTACGGAAAGATCCCTCACGATCTACGGTGCATCGTCACGTCTGGATCGCGGAGCACAGTGCTCCGTAGAATCAACTCGGCGAAACTTCCGTCTCCGCGTATTCTTGTTGCGGCAGAGGACGTTCGATATGGAAAGCCGCACCCGGAGCCGTATCTGCTCGCGCTCGAACATCTGAGGGCTTCCGCTACCGAAGTCGTCGTCGTGGAGGACTCGCCTGCGGGTGCCCGGGCGGCGCGGGCAGCGGGGCTTGCCGTCATCGGCATAGCAGAGACGGAGTCGATACGACAAAATCTGCTCGAAGAGGCGGTGGTGGACTGCATTCCCGATCTCTCTTTCCTCACAGTCACACCCCGATCTTCACAGTCACACCCCGACTGTGAAGGTGCTCTTCCCCGCGATTGAGTAAAGCGTCCACTCTCTCGCTTCGCCCCGGGCACCGTTGCAGAAGGAAACGAACCGGCGCTGCTTTGTCTACGAAATTCGCTAGAGACGACGATTGGACGCCGTCCGGGTGCGATCAGCGAGCTTCCGCAGCCAAGCGCACTAACGTGTCTTAAACGACCGTTTTAGACACGCCGAGCGAATGACGCATGGTCGTCGCGGAACTCGCGTATCAAAACTCATGTCCAAAACCTCGATCAATAGATGCGTCTATATGTCGAGTTCTGACACACTCGACTCTTGTGGGCGAACTTTTGGGCTATGCGAGGGTGTCGACGACCGATCAGAGCGCCGACGCACAGAGAGAAGCGTTGAGCGCTGCCGGGTGTTCGAGGGTGTGGACCGAGACCGCGTCGGGCGCGACGACGTCGCGGCCGCAACTATCGGATCTGTTCTCTCATTTGCGCCGCGGCGACACATTGGTGGTTTGGCGACTGGACCGGCTCGGGCGTTCACTCCCCCACCTACTCCAAACGGTGGAACAGCTCGACGCTGACGGCGTCGGGTTTCGGTCGCTGACCGAAGCGATCGACACAACCACTTCCGGCGGCAAGTTGTTTTACTCGATTTTCGGCGCGTTGGCGGAGTTCGAACGTAACCTGATTCGTGAGCGCACAAATATGGGCTTAGCTGTCGCGCGGGCGCAGGGTCGGCTGGGTGGTCGCCCGCCGGCTATGTCGAGCACGCAGATAAAGCAGGCGAAGCGGATGCACGCCGGCGGGATGTCGCTGACCGACATTCGGGAGGTGTTGGGGGTGTCGCGGTCTACGCTGTATCGGCATTTGAAGTAGTCGCGACTCGGCCCGGCAGGGGCGCAGGGAACCAATTTTCGCCCTGGCGCGACTCTTAACCCTTGAGCTGGACCCGCTTCCTGGGCATCGAGCTTGCTCTCGCCGTCAAGATGCAGAAGCGAAAGTACTTTGAACAGTCGTTGTCACGGAGATGGTGCAGGAAAATTCTCGTCGGTCACCGCGCATACTGCCTGGGTGACTAGGACTCGACGCGAAAGGGGTCCCTATAGACGGTGGCCGCGAAATGCATGGCGGTCAACTTCCGCTCCATCCGGAGAGCACTACGTCGGCGGATGGTGCAGCGGGATTCCGTGGTCGACGAATAGTTGCACCGTCTCGTCCAGCTTCTGCGCCGTGCGGCATCCCCAGCGCAGGAAGTCGTACAACGACCTGGCGGATGCGGGATCGACGCGGGCTGCCGCGATCGCTTCCTCGGCCGCAGCATGCACCTCGGCCCATGCATTGCGCTCAGGTACGGGATAGGACGAGCGTGTCGGAGCCGTTCCAGGATCGACCGGCTCGTACAGACGCGGGCGCAGCAGAGATGCGTCGACGCCGCCTCCGTCGATTTCACCGTTCTCGATCATCGTGATGGCGGCAGCAGCAGCGCCGAGCACTTTCGCCTGCTCGTCCCCGCGCAGGTCTTCGAACGGCACCCGGGCGGCCCTCGGTGGCCGCGAGTAACCGGCGGCCTTCCAGATCGCAACCAGTCGAGTAGCCCACCGGCTGGCGCGGCACAAAGGCGTAGACACTTCGTCGACGACAGCGCGGAGAAGCCGAAACCAGACTGCGGCATGCACCCGGCCTGTTCGAAGTTCCACCCATCCCGTTCTGAGAGCCGCGGTGGTACGTCGATCGAGCTCGGTGACCGCCGCGGACACCGGGACGGGTGGCACTCGCTCCTCCGAACCGAAGCGGACCTGATCCCAGAAGACTGCGTGACCGGGGAGGACAAAACAGGGCTCGAGTCGACAATGGTGGTGGAGGCAGCTGCTCAACACTGAGGTTTGCTGCAGCAAACACACCGTGATGTCGGCAGTGGTTTCGAGGCTGTCGATACATGTCGGGCATGCCCGGCTCCCCATAGCGCTCACCCAGGGCAGCCATGCGTCGTCTGTGGGTGTCCGGCGTCGTTGATCCTCGATAGCAAGATCAGCTGGTAGCAGGATCGAGAACTGGTGGACGTAGGTGTCGAAGTCGCAGCCGGCCGGGTCGGTGCTGTCGAGCAGCCACGGCGTCCACCCCGCCAACGTCATCGGCCGCAACCTCTCCACAGGGACCGCGCCCCGTTCGGCTAGCGCGGTCAAAATCGGCTCGGGTGTGTAGCGATCGAGTTCGTGCGCTGCGATGTCGAAGCCGGTGAGTAGGTGGGCGGGGTTGGTCAGCGAGTACACCTCGCACGTGCGGCTCAGCCACGACGTCAAAGACTCGTTGGGCAGTGGTGCCGGATGGAGCGGCCACGGGCGAATACGGTCGTCTCCGGGTTCCGTCTCGGGCCGTGCTGTCACGCCAGGTGACGTTCGAACTGGCGACGTCGCTCGGTGGGTCCTACGTACAAAGTGCGCGTGAGGATCGAGGCGTTGATTGCTTCCTCCCCGGTGTCGACGGCGGTGACAGCTGCGGCGGTGAGCAGTGTTGCCAGTTCACCGATGGTGCCCTCGCAGCGGGTGAGGAGGTAGTCGATCATATCCGGCGATGTCAGGTGCGAGGGTCTGCGGAGGGGGAAGCTCGCGGTAAAGCTGGCCAGCAGTGATCTGGTGTCGGTGGTGTTGGTCCAGACCGGCAGGGTCATCGGGTGGAATCGGTTCTCCAGTTGGGGATCGGTGCGGATGGCGAGGTAGGCTTCGCGGGTGCCGACGCCGACGAGCGGGATGCGGAGTTCGTTGCCGAGGAAGCGCAGCACGTTGAGGAATTCGCGGCGGACGTTGTCGCGGCCTGCGAGAACATTATGCAGCTCGTCGATGATCAGCATTTGGACGCCAGTGGCGCGGAGCAGCATCAATGCTTGTTGTTCGAGTTCGTGGACCCGATTGCGTGGGCGGGTCGGTGTTCCCAACGCGGTGTGCAGGGCAAGGTAGAACCGGCCGGGTGACGGGTCCGGGGGCATCTGCATGCACAGCACCGGGATACGCTCTCGGTCGGCCAAGCTGATCGACGGATGCGTTCGCCGGAACTTTTCGATGATCATCGACTTACCGTTGTTCGTCGGACCGAGCAACAGCAGGTTCGGCATTCGTTGCCGGTCAGGCCACGACAACAACGTCTCCAGACGGTCCAGGACCGCGTGTGCCTGTGGGTACCCGATCCACCTCTCAGACCGAATCGCTCTGATCCGGTCCGGGCCGTCGAGGGCTGCGAGTGGCCGGACCGCTGCTCTGAGATGTTCCAGGTCCGCGTCGGGTAGCTTTGCTTGCTCGGCGTTGTTTTTCGGGCTGGGCGTCATGGGGCCTCACCATTCCTCGATGTCGCTGAACACCGGCACTACATGTGTGTCGTCCGATGGCCGACTATCGGGCGGCTGCATCGGTTCTGAGCCGGCCGCGGTGTCGATGAGGTGGTCACGTCGCGCACGGTTGCGTCGAGCTCTGCGGGTGGCTTTCTGCGAGCGGTCGGTGATCTCGCGCATCTGCTCGATCATCGAAAACAGTGCACTCTCATCGACGTTCGACCGTCCTTGTTCACGAAGACGTGTGACGGCTGCGCGGTGTTCCCACAGGGTCACCGCCGGGTGTGACATCGTCCGGTACGGCACCTCGACATACCCGCCGCCGTCGGGTTCGAGGACCCAGATTCTGCTCAGATCGCGTGGATCGCGCCGAATGACGAACCGTCCCAGCTGCTCTCGACGCGCGACCCACGGTTTGAGCGCGTTCGAGAAGTAGTGCACGTGATCGAGGACAAATCCGCTGCGGGTCAACCGCCGCCGGAGGACGGGAAGAAAGTCCACCAAGAAGGCAGTCTCGCCGTGCACTGTGCGAGGGGCGCGGCCATCGGCGGTGACTCCGCTGTTCCACATCGATGCCGGGGTGCGCCCGAGCCCCGAATGCACGGTTCCGTGATACGAGGAAACGGCCAACACCAGCCAGCGTTCGAGCTCGCGTAACGTCAACGCAGCGTGAGCTTCCGAGTCGTAGCTCGCGCGCTGCGCCGGGTAGGAGAAGGTGGTCCCGGGTAGTTCGTGCACTGCGGTCATCGCGGTTCCGATGATGCGTTCGACGATGCCGCCGTAATGGGGTCGACCAGGTGGACGGTACTTGAGCTTGATGGTGTGTTGGGCGCATCCGCGGCGTAAGGCTTCGCTTTTGAATTCGGCGGCGTTGTCGAGGTACAGCTGCTTCGGTTTGCCTGCCATCGGCCACTGCACCTGTTCGGCCAGTTCGCATGCTTCCAACCAGGTCTGTTTTCCACTGCATACGCGGCCCAGGCACAGCCCGACCGATAGCGCCGACGGTGGTTCCAGGGTGATCACGAAGCCGAGTACTGAACGGCTGAAGACATCGATGGTGATCGTGAGGTAGGGGCGGCCGATCGGGTGGCGTTCGTACTCGTCGACGATCATCACGTCGACGACGGTGTGGTCGATCTGAACCTGATCGAGAATCCCCGACACCTGAGGCGGAACGTCGCCGGCGGACTGACGCGGGCGGGCGGCATCGGGTCCGCCGCGTGAGCGAGCCACTGATGCCGGATGCAATGCGGCGATCCTGGCGTTGACGGTGTTCCGGGCTGGCACTGGCAGACCAGCGCGGTGGCAGGCCAGCACGATACGTCGATGCAGGGCAGCAACACTGAGCTTCTGGCGGTGGAGAAAGTAGCGGGAGATGTGATTACTGACGATCTCTTCGACGTCGTCGGACAACCGGCCGTGGCCTCGGCCACCCGGTGACACGCGTGTCAGTAGGTCGGTCACCGTGCCCGTCCCGTTACGGAGCCTGGTCAGCAACGAGTAGATCTGTCGCCGCGACAGCCCCAATCGCTGCCCTGCGTCGTCGACTGCCTCCAGACGCACCGGATGCGCCTCCAACAACGGTGCCAACACGGCGAATCGAGCCTCAGCCTGCGCCCACCGCTCCCCCGACGCCGTCAGCACACCCGTCTCGACGACATCGAACTCGTCCGGATCCAAAACAAGCCTCCCCGCCACCGAGAGCCGCGCACGACCGTGCACTGCACTTCTGACATCAGAATGTCAGAAGACGAGCGCACTCATCTACGGAACGCCTGCAATCAGTGCAGTCGACTTCTGAAACTGACAGCCACTGTCACTTTTGGCGAGTCGCTGCGGATTTGCAGTCCGTCGTTTCAATCAACGCCCATGCTTGACGCAGACCTCAGAAGAATCTGTCGCTTCAGGGGAGCCCCAGCGCGATACCAAGCGCCCTATTCAACTCGAGCACTGTTGCTGGCGACAGAGCACCCGCGGATTGTCCAGCCGCGATCTCGTCATCGAAGAGTTGAATGAGGTCATCGGCCAGGACGGAGCCCTCCAAAGGATCTGCCGGGCCGAGGCGCACTGCGGTAGGTATGCCGGTTTTCGGCGTGGTCGTCACGCGCGCCGCAAGAACAGTCGACAAGTTGCGATTGCGTTGATTGTTAGAAACAACCACCCATGGCTTGCGTCCGTGCCCGACGTCTGCCCAGTAGATCTGACCTCGTAGGGCAGCGCTCACTCGTAGATCCGATCGACCGTGTCCGCATACCGCTTGCGGCGGGCGCGCTGCTGATCGGTGCCGTCCGATTGATCTTTGGCAAGCTCAGCATACGCAGCGTCAAGGGCTTTTTCTCTGAGTGACTCGGCACCAGCACGCAAAAGCGCCCGCACAATCCCTGCTTCCGAGTTGCCGCGGACAGTGATGCGGTGCTGGGTCGTCCACTCGTGAAGGACCCGTGATTCGACCCGATCTGGATCGGAGAACACGGCAATCGCGGCCAGATCGTCGCCGTCCAGGCTGATCGGAAGGCGTTTGCTATGCATGTTCCATATTGTGCATCACTAGATGAAACAAAGCAAGGACCCCAGTCGCTGATGGGCCCGATCTTCGAGACCCGACCCATCTTCACAAGTCACCGATCAATCGGAGTCTGATCAGGCTGGCGCGGCTCGGCTGCATCAAACCGCACACGGCGGTCCGGTGTGCGCTTCCACGAGGGCGCAATGGTCGCATGCGTTGCCTACGCGCCTGTCGCGGCGTATGGGTTGACCGGGGCGCAGTTACGTTGTTTGAAGGATCGACTCGGGGGTCTGTTTCGGGGTCCAAACTGCGCGACGCCGGTGCCCTCGTCCTGCTCTAAGGCTACATCCCCACCCGGAATCGTTGAGCTCACCGACAACGACCTCACCACCAGCGAATCAGGTACCCACTTGCCCCTCGCCGCGCATCCCGTGCTGTTACCGCCCGTCCTGGGTCAGCTCGTCACTCGATTCGCCGCACAGAATGATCTAGACTCGACCTTCGTCCGAGCGTCCATGAGGGTCACGATCGAGCGCGCCCCACCCGTACCGATCCACGCCGCACTGCGTCCATCGCACTGTGGGCATGGGGCCGCACTGTGGGCTTGGGGCGCCGAAGAGTGACTCGATGTATTTTGGTGCGGTTCTCGATCGCGGCGCGGGCGTGGGCCAGTGCGGTGTCCTTGTCGACAGTAGGGGAAACAGAGGCAGAGATAGATATTGCTGAGGGCCTTCCAGATTCGGTGCGCGAGGACCCCCACCGGACAGGCACCGACCGCTCACAAGAGCTGTGCACTCGAACATGGTGTCATCCCGCGACTCGGGTGGTCCCAAACCTTATCTGGGTTCGTCCAAGGCGCAACCTGGTTTGCCAGAATCGCAGCCTTCCCCGATCGTTAGACCCAGTCGTCCGAAACATTCCGTGACAAGCTCACTCTTGCACGGCCACGTACCGAATATTCCAGGTCCAGCCAAGAATTTTGGTTCATGAGTGTGTAGTTTAAAGACTCTAACCGGTTGTCAAACGCTATCGGTGATATCAGCAAATCTCCCGGCCAAGGCCAGTATGGCATCCGTATGGTATTCAACTATTCGACTACGAGGTATATCGAGGTTTCGTGACCACCAACGACCTAGATCTTCCGCTGCGCCGGAAATTATATGAGAATATGCCTCGATACGTTCGTGTCCCATATTTGGAGTTAGCACTTTACCGAGCTCGACAATTCGCTGCACCGACAATTCTCGCAAACGATCCAATTCGCCATCAACAGTAACATTGATTCCACGGGCATTGTTGAGCAACTCCCATGCTCGCGGGTTGCTCTCCAGCGTTCTGAAGTAAGCATCAGAAGCGCCCACGACTACATCTTTGAAGGTGTGAACGTTGGCGGCGCTGTCAAGTAGTGACGTCTCATATATCTCCCAAATTCGCGTTATACACGCAATGAAGATCGCTTCCTTCGACCGGAAATGCTCATAGACGACGGGCCTACTGACGCCCGCGCTGCGACGCAGTTCTTCAATGGAGAAACCATCGTATCCTTTAGTCAGGAAAATCTGCTCCGAAATATCCAGAAGCTGCTTGTGTCGAACCTCGCGGGGCACCCGCCCGTGCCGGTGACCCATCACAGCCGGAGGAGGGTCGGTTGACATTGCCATCACGCTAGCGTACACAGGATTACTTGGTGACGCTATGTGCACATTGTGTCAACGGACATCGACAAATGCGAAACCTAACCACTCAATCAAAGTGACCCCCATCCTCCACGGGCCGCGGCATCGAACGCGATCAAATGCACAACCGTGCAGAAGCGTGATCGCCTCGACCCATTCTAATGTTTGGCGAATGTCCTCACGAACGTGCTAATCTAGTCCAAAATTCTTTAATCAGCAGAGGCCAATACATTTGTCGGTATGGGTTCATGGCGATTGCTCCCTGCGCGCACATACGGAGAGCCATCGTTACTCATTGCGTCTGGGGTCCGCAGTCTGCACGCGCGAGAGAATTCGCGGTAGGCTGTCTGGTGGAGAAGCGAACAAATGCAGGGCTTGATTCCGTGTTGACGTTTACGGTGGCTCAACGCACTCTGCCTGGCTAGAAGAAGCTGAGCCTGGTCAGGCGAAGCGAACTCCGGTCCCTAAAACTATCGGCTGCAGTTTGCACATGCCGCCTCCGGGCAAGAACGGGTTACGTCCAAAGCATGCCGGGCCCAACTCGGCTGGACCGGACGCCATCGAATTTCCTCGGTGCGGATAGAGAAAGAAGGGTTGTGCGCGGAACGTCGTTTAGCTGGGATAATTGCACGCCCTGGCAGCGCAGAAAGACGGTGATGAGCCCGCTGGCATCTCCCTCAAACTGTAGTAACGAGTCGATTTCACTACTCGGCTGCTTCGCCGATTTGGTCTGAACGATCCTCTCCAATCACCGAACTCATTTCACGGGGCCCGATGTGATCGAAGGACTGACGTCAGCGATTACAAGATCTTCACAGAGAACGTGAGAGGGTTTGGGCACCGTCGCATCCTGCGATAGCTACCCAAAGGTATCGAAGGAGTCGGCTACTCCCCCGGGAGTGCGCTTCGGGGCCGAACTGTCAGACACAGAGCAGACGCCGCTACACATCAACGACGAAGTAGTCGGCACGGTGGCGTCGAATCTGCTCGATGGGTCTAAGTCCGGCGCGTGACCGAACACGGCGTCGCTGCAGAGTCTCCGTTTGCAAATGCAGCAACCGCGGCCGCAGTGCGAGTCCACCGCAATGCGGGGGTAGTGACCATGACCCGTGCGCATCTTTTCGCAGATTCTAGCCCGGACCGTGGGCTTCCCCCAGCAGGGTCTCCCCTGCAACGCACCCCAGCATTACGCTACCCTCCATCTCCTCGGGGAGGGGAACGCAACGTCGTCCAGCCCCCGACTGCTCAGCAGGAGGACACGGCGTACCCGGCCGAGTGACGCTACATACGGCGGCGGGTTGCCAGCAACTCACCTGTTGCCACCAAATCTGTTTTCCGACCAAACGCCAGTTTGGGCAACACACCGTCCAGTGGAACACGCGTACCTACATGTTGTCACCTACATCGCGTAGGGTGTACAACGATTCGCAGACAATC
The DNA here is from genome assembly GCF_002259425.1 of Rhodococcus sp. 14-2470-1a. Classification (NCBI taxonomy): domain Bacteria; kingdom Bacillati; phylum Actinomycetota; class Actinomycetes; order Mycobacteriales; family Nocardiaceae; genus Rhodococcus; species Rhodococcus sp. 14-2470-1a. The sequence continues at coordinate 91,715 of NZ_NPFZ01000047.1, read as the reverse complement.
ACAGGCGGCCGGAGCCTTCACTGACTAGTTTCATCGCCACCGAACATGAGGAAGTTGCAAGTGCACACACCAATTCCAAATACAGTTTGCCGCCGACGATCCGGTCGCCTCCTTGTTCCCCTCCTAATCGCAGCTGCATTTCTGACTGTGACACCAGGCGTTCAATCAGCGCATGCTGACCAACCGTGGCAGGCATCACTCCCATCGAATTTTCAACAGGACTTCATGTGGGGTACCGCGTCGTCAGGCTTTCAATCCGAGGGATCTGCACGCGACAGCAACTGGACGCGGTATGTAGACAGGGGACTCACCGAAGACGCCGCCGCAAACGCTGTCGATTTCTTCAATCGGTACCGCCAGGACATCCAGTTGGCGAAAGAACTCGGTACTACGGTGTACCGATTCAGCGTGGAATGGTCCCGAGTGCAGCCTGCACCCGGGACATGGGACGAGAATGGATTCGCATTCTACGATAACGTCGTTGAGGCTATCGTCGATGCTGGAATGCGACCGATGATCACGCTCGACCATTGGGTTTATCCGGGATGGGAGGTCGATCGCGGCGGCTGGAAGAACCAGAGCATGGTCGGCGATTGGTTAAGTAATGCCACCACCGTGGTCGACCGATACGCGCCCTACGACCCGCTGTGGATCACGATCAACGAACCGACCTTTTACGTCGCTAACGAGGCTCGCTTCGGAGGAATCGGCATCTCCGATATCCCTCTAATGTTCGATCGACTCGCGCAAGCACACAGCTCGATCTACGACCATATCCATGCCGTGCAGCCGAACGCGATGGTCTCAAGCAACGTTGCGTACGTTCCCGGGGTCAACGCCTCCGTTGATACTCAGTTTCTCGACAAAGTCGCTGAAAAGCTCGACTTCGTCGGCTTCGATTACTACCTTGGCCTTTCGGCCCACAACCTGAACATCCTCGCGCCGTTGTTAGCGAATGAAGGGTGGAACGCACCGACAGAACCGGAAGGCATCTACTATGCCCTCCGCCACTACTCGCGAAAATTTCCCGACTTGCCGCTTTACATCGTCGAGACGGGACTGTACACAGATAATGGGGAGCGGCCGGACGGATACAAGAGAGATGCCGCATTGCGTGACAGCGTGTACTGGGTTCAACGGGCTGTAGCCGAGGGTGTCAATGTCATCGGGTACAACTACTGGAGCCTAACCGACAACTACGAATGGGGAAGCTACAGAACTCGTTTGGGGTTGTATAGCGTCGACGTCCAGACCGATCCGACCCTCGAGCGTCGTCCGACGGAAGCTGTCCACGCATTTCGAGAGGTAATCTCCGACCAGGGAGTTGCAGCAGACTATCGTCCTACACGTGCGCCGGCAGTGTGTTCCTTGGTCGATCCACCGTTCAGTTGCACCGAACCGGCGACGGTTCCCGGTCGTTGAGCGCAACTCCACCATTATTTGCCCACCCTGGAAGTGTGTCCTTGATCTTCCGAGCGGCGAGCAAATGAACGGTAACCTTCGTCAAACGTTCCTGGCGCAGCCAACGTGATCGCGACCGTTTCTGATCCAGCTTCGGTTGGCAAACCTGTGTCACCAGGACAGCGCTAAGACGTAGCCGGTAAATCATGCGACCGGGCGCGTACCCACGACCTCGTTCGTGAGTCGAATTCGACGTTGAGCAGTGCTATCCAGTTGTGATGATCAGCTCCGCTTCAACGAAGCTCCTTTCGGAGCTTATCGCGGTTTTTTGGGTGCAAACATTTATCGGTTGGATTAACGATGTCGACCGCGGCGATCACAGCCAGCGAACAGCGGATCCTGCACAAGAGATTTGGCGGCCCGACTGTTGACCCCGTTGATTTAGCCAACTTGCATTGGGCTCATGCTTTCAAGCCTGCGTTCCGCCGTCGATCGTGGGATATATCACCGAGTAGGGAGTAACGCGGATCGATAATCACCGATAAATTTCCGGGCGACTCCACAGCCCGCCCACTATATGATTGGAGAATCAGGCATGGCGAGTTATACGTCGGTGTTCAAGGCTGCCAGTATGGCGTGGCGTCGTTTCTCGGTGATTGGCACAACAATCCTGGCACTCGCAGTCGGTTTCGCACCACAAGCCGTGAGTGCGGAATCGGGCATGGTCCGTTACACCGGAGCTGGTGGTTATCAAGAATTATGGGTTCCCTCGTCGATGGGTGATATCAAAGTCCAAGTCCGTTGGGCTTCCCGTGGCGGTACCGCGTCGCTCTATCTTCTCGATGGCTTGCGCGCCCGGAACGACAGGAACGCGTGGAGCTTCGAAACGAATGCTATTGACCAGTTTGCTCAGGACAATTTGACATTGGTAATGCCAGTGGGCGGTGAGTCCAGCTTCTATTCCGACTGGTACAATAAAAGTAATTTCAATAACCAAAAAGTCGCTTACAAGTGGGAAACTTTTTTGACCCGCGAACTGCCCGCGTACCTACATCGGTTTGGAGTGGACCGCTCAATCACCGGAGTAATCGGCCCCTCCATGGGTGGCACAGCTGCAATGACATTGGCGGCTTATCATCGTGATCAATTTCAGTTTGCAGGATCTCTATCTGGATATCTCAACACATCTGCGGTGGGTATGCGTGAGGCAATCCGTTTAGCGATGCTCGACGCGGGTGGGTTCAATTCCGACTCCATGTGGGGATTTCCTTGGGACGACGCGTGGTTGCGGAATGACCCTTTTGTGTCGGCAAGCCAGATGCGCGGTCTTTCGATGTATGTCTCTACGGGAAACGGGATCCCGGGGCAATTCGATCATCCTCGCGTGTTGCTTGACTATTACAACACGGCCACAGGAATGGGTTTGGAGTTCTTGTCGTTCGCTCAGACAATTGCCTATCGGGTTCGAATGGCGACGCTTGGAATCGATGCCACGTTCAGGTTCAACGGAGGTATTCATTCTTGGCCGTATTGGTCGGCTGAACTGTGGAAAGCACGTCCGCAGATACTTACTGCATTGAATGCGTGGTGATCCTGGGGCCGGTGGACTGTCGTTCGATAAACAAGAGTTGGTCCAACGCCATTGTCATCGGTAGGTGCCCGCTTCGGCCCAATCAAAGACAGCCGACCGCGTCTCGGTCACTCGACGAGTCGAAGACCGAGATAGCCACACAGCTGCCAGCTAGACCTCGCCGCTTTCAATCCTACTTCCCACGCTGCGTCGTTGCCCGCACGGGCGCTGAGGCAACGCGACTTTGGAGCGCATAGGCCGTGTGATTGACTCCGCACACGTCGCCTGCCGATGCTGAGTAAGACGAACTACTCAGCGAATCGTTTACCGGTGTGGTCGGGTTCGGACTTGTTGAGTCCGGGGACATATGAGACATGAGAATATCCAGGGACATGAGACACACGGGCTGTGGTGATGCTGCGGGGCACTGTGACCGGCTATGGAGTAATCCGTGGCCGCGAGTGGGGTCTGTCGTCTGCCATGAGGATGGGACCAGCGTGACCTGATTTTTGCCAGGGTGATGGGACCACCTGGATTGTCGGTTATGGGACCACCGGCGCGCCTTGCCGGTGGTCCCGTCGTTTGCTCGTTCGATCGTCTGTGACAGCACGAAGTCCGTCACGGAGGTCGGTGAGCATGGCTTTTCGGGAGATCAGTGTGAACGAAATCAGAGAAGTGTTACGGCTGTGGCTCGGAACGGCGGGCCTGCCCGCACCGGGACTGCGCACGATCGCCGAGCATGCCGGTGTGGATCGCAAAACGGTCCGCCGATACGTCGAGGCAGCCCAAGCAGCCGGCCTGACCAGAACCGACGATGTCGGCGCGGTCAGCGACGAGGTCATCTCAGCGGTCGTCGCCACTGTCCGCCCCGACCGACCCCACGGTCACGGCGCAGCATGGGAGCAACTCGTGCCCCATCAGGAGCAGATCACCAAGTGGGTAGCAGGCGATGGTGAACGCAAACCGCTCACCATCGCGAAAATTGAAGTGCTGCTTGTCCGCCAAGGATGCGTGGTGCCGTACCGGACACTGCACCGGTTCGCGACCGAGATGTGCGGTTTCGGCCGCAAGAATCTCACCGTCCGCGTCGTCGACGGCGAACCCGGGATCGAATGCCAGATCGATTTCGGGTATCTGGGGATGCTCACCGACCCCGACGACGGGCGGGCCCGCAAAGTCCACGCCCTGATCTTCACCGCGGTCTACAGCCGACACATGTTCGTGTGGCTGAGCTATTCACAAACGTTGGCGGCGGTCATCGCCGGCTGCGAAACAGCATGGAGGTTCTTCGGCGGCGTGTTCGCTGTCCTGATCCCGGACAACCTCAAACCTGTTGTCGCCGACTCTGACCCGATCACTCCACGGTTGAGCGATGGCTGGCAGAAGTTCTACAACACTGACCGTCGCCACAGTGCCGTGAACATGCCCCCTGAAGAGGCATGGAACCGCGCTGCAACCCTTTGCGGCCCGCAGCACCTACCCACCCAGGTCGACGCCACAGTCGGCACCCACTCCTTCTCCGACTCGGGCGTGATCTCCGTCGGCGACCATACGATCTCGGTCGGACCGTCCCACGCACACAGTCGCGTGATCGTCCTGCGCGACGGCAACCACATCACCACCTACACGGCCAGCGGAGGAGTCCTCGGCCACCCGCACCTGAACACCGACAAGCGTTACCAAGGAAAACTCCACCGCCCCGCAGCCTAAAATCATGTCTCACATGTATCGAGATACCTGTGTCCACATGTATCAAGACAGCACAGTCGGCTTCGGAATTAAGCCGGTCATCATTCATTCGATTAAAATTTACAGTCCCTCTCCCCATCAACGCTGCCCTCGCCCGGTGTGCACAGATCCGATCGACCAGTGAGCCGCCGATGGCAACTGGCGTCTATGACCACGCTTCTCCTTCCTGCAATCATCGCGGGATGGACTCAGCTGGACGCGAATGCAAAGCCGGATTTCGAGCTGCCCCAGGCACGGAAGCGTGAATCAGCAGCGTGGGGTGGGTGCGAACCGATCCGCCAAGTGATGACGTACAACCGGCAAGTTGCAGTTGCGAGGCGGTTACCCACGGCCCTGCAACCTCTGCCGTCGACCGCGTCGATGACCTGGTACCCAACCATCTGGCCGTGAGCAACTTGTTGCAGCCGGGTAGTAAGACATCAAGTGATCGGGCATCAGCGGTCGGTTACCAGGCTCAGACGTTGGTGGACCTAGTCGGCGTCATGGTCTACGTCTGGTACGTACACCGACTCGTCCCGAACACTGCGTCAATGCGACGCAAAGGTTTGCGCTTAAGGGCATCTTAGGACCTGACACATTCGGTTACCCACGCAATGAAGTTGGTGGCGGCATCTCCCGTCGTCTCGGCTTGGGTGTGGCCGAGTCCCCATACTGTTGCGAAGTCCACGTTGTCGATGCCCTTGTTTCTTAACGCCAGATTCAAGTTGACCTCGGTGGTGCTTGCGGTGTCACCCTGCATGATTCCAGTGCGGATACGCCAGTTCGGTGCCACCGTGGAGGTGCCGAAACCGTCGTAGGTCTGCGACAGGTAGTACATCGGGTTGTACATGTTCATCCGGTAGGTCACGTCCTTGCCGGTAGCATCCACTTCGGCGAGTGCTGTGTCGTATGCCGCGTAGCTGTATTCGTCGTTCCAATCCTTCAACCCCTGGTAGCGGGATTCTTTGTCCGCAAGCACATCTCGTGAGATCTGCGCGAAGTGTCGACCCTCGGTGCCGAGACCCATCACGACGTTCTCGGTCTGCTGCGAGGTGATCCCGTCGAATGCGCCGACGTCCTTGCTTGCGGACTTTTGACTGTTGGCGAACCCGCCGAGGGTGAGCACGGTGGCCGAGTTGGTAGCCGCATCGTAATCGACCCACGTGCTGTCCTGGTTGAGATAGGCAACGTATTCCGCCACCGTCGCATACGTCGTCGACGCTTCCGTCGTTGTTTGGCCGGAAGAGCTCGGAGCTTCTCCAGTGGGTGCCGCTCCGGATTGCGGGGCAGCACCGGAAGGCGCATCTCCGGACCCACCCATGCCGGCCATCGACTGAGTGTTCGGCGTGTAAGGGAACGCCGTGTAGGACAAGAAGTCGTTCAGAGACGTCTGTACGACCGAGATCATATGGTCGTAGTACGTTCCTGAAAGGAAGTGTCCTGAATCGGATTCCGTCAGTTCCAAAACTTCGCCTGCATCGTTCTTCAAAGCCAGACCGTTCTGGTATTCCGCGAAGGCATTCGCAAGATCGCCCGAGTACGCGGCTGTCCACGTACCGTCGGCGCGGGTACCGGACGAGGCGAACTGGCCCATGTTCCATTCGTACGATGCGTTTGCGTAATCGAGACTGGTGATCGGACACCACGCCATCACTCCGGCGATCGCATCGCTGATGTCGGAGCCATCCGACTCCGTCGTTGCCGCACCGAGCGCCTCCAGGTACGGGGTGTAGAGATCACTGTCGCCGGATGCGCCCATCACGGCGCTCTGCGCGCCACCGCCGCTATGCCCGAACACGAAAATCTGCTCGACATTGCCCGCGATGGAACCGCGGTTGTACTTAACAAAGCGCACCGCTGATTTGAGGTCGACCACTCCCCAGGGAGCGTTGCCCGTGTACGTGTCCGTCTGAGAGTCCTTGCCTCGCAAACCCGCAGCGACATAGACGAATCCGGCCTGCATGTACGCGGACACCTCGTCGAAGCTGTATTCGCTCGGCGGCGTCTGCGCGGCGTACCCGGGTGTGTTCACCGGAAATACGATCGGAGCGGTCTGCGCGGTGAATTCACCGACAGCTCCAGCACTGTTAAGCTCCACGCTGTAGGTCCCGTCCGCATTTTCTGTGCCGGTGAAGTACTGACCGGGAACATAGATTCCCAGCGTCTCGTAGTCCGTTGCCTGCGGCTTTGCGACGTATTGCCTACCGATCTGGTAGTACACGTCGTTCGCACTGTCGTAGTTCCACTGTGCCTGGTCGAGCGCCAGGGTCGGATCGGTGACAACCGTCGTTTTCGATGACGAGCTGCAGGCAACCGCACTGAAGGCAACACCGAGTCCGACGATCATTGTTCCGCGAAGAAATGCGCGTCTGTCCAAAATCATTGTCATAAGCCCCTGTCTCGACGAATTCTCCGTTGGCAAAAAGTAGCACCAGGCCCCGGAGACGATGCGGTGAAAGTACCGCACCACTGGTTCGGAACGCCCCGGACCAGTGGTGCTCGGTCACGCAGAGCAGACCTCCTGCGCGGCAGCCCAAGCGTCCGCATCGACACCCGGGGGCGCGCTGGACGCGTCGGGCGCACCGCCGGCCGGCATCTCCCCAGACGACGGCGGGATTCCGCCCGCAGGCGCATTACCGGCCGAGTCCATGTCCGGGGGTGCTGCGATTCCGTTCGCCTCGAGGCATGCCTGCAATTCGGCATCGACAGCAGGCAGTGAACCGGCCGTTGTGGCGCCGGGCTGCGGCGCGGACGAGGTGGAAGCGTCGGACGAGCTGCACGCTACTGCACTACACACCACGGTAACACCGATGGTGACCAAATAGATTCGACGCTTCAGTGAAGTCATGCTCATTCGGAAGGCCTTCCCTTCTCTTGCTGGAGGGGTCTATTACACCTGCCGAACTCGAGCTACTGCTGCGACAACGCTGGGAGGTTTCTGTCGAACGTCTAGACGCGCGTAAGTAACAGTGCAGTGGTAATCACTGATGTGTCGGCAGGGCCATCAAGCGCAGGTTTCGAGTCCGTACGCCGCTGTCCTAGCGAGTGCGCTTCAGTCCAAGTGATGTGCGACTTCTGCTTTATCCTCGCCCAGTCGCGATCGTTGTGACCGGGAACACTCAGTCCCGCGGCGTCAAAAGAGGAGGTCGGCACCTGCCACACCGTCGACAACAAGATGCCCACCCGCATCAACAAACTTATCGACGCTGCACTGCGAGACCTCTATACCGGAATTGGCAACCCGAGCCCCTGAAGTACGCCCTCGCAGGCGGATGGTCACGACGAATTAAACATCGAACACCGACTCATGTACCTGCCACCCGAAGGCGACTCTCCCGATCTCATCATCGTGTCTGCCAGATACCACTGCAGAAACGCAGTGACGTGGCACCGAGCGTCAATAGTGTTCGCACCTCGACCATATCGGGAGGGACTGCCCTGAGTTCAGTTGACTGTCGGGGTTGAGTGGTTCAGGCCGGGTGTGCGGTCTGGTTGATTGTCTCCAACTCGATAGGGGTGAGTTTGCCGAGGCGTCGTTGGCGGCGCTTTCGGTGATAGGTCCGTTCGATCCAGGTCACGATTGCCAGCCGTAGTTGCTCGCGGGTCGACCATCGTTGACGGTGAGGATGTTCTTCTGCAGGAGGGCGAAGAATGACTCCATCGCCGCGTTGTCGCCGCATGCCCCGGCGCGGCCCATCGATCCGCGTAATCCATTGCGAGACCACGCGTGCACGAACTTCCTGAATCGGAACTGGCTACCGCGATCCGAGTGAACGATCGTCCCCACCGAGCCTCTCTGCGCCACAGCATTATCCAACGCGGCCACCGCCAACGAGGCCTTCGTTCGGGAGTCGATCGAGTAGCGGACGATCCTGTTGGACCACACGTCCTTGATCGCGCACAGGTACAGCTTGCCTTCGTCTGTACGGTGTTCGGTGATATCGGTCAGCCACAGCTCATCCGCGGACGGTGCGGTGAACAGCCGATCCACGGGGTCATCGTGGACCGTCGGGCCGGCTTTTACTGTTCAGGCCGCGCTTCTTGGAGAACACGGACCAGATGCGTTCTTGTGAGCACAACCGTGCGACGCGGTTCTCGCACGCGGTGATGCCGTGGTCGGGTAGCTCGTCGGCGATGAAGCGGTAGCCGAATGCTGGATCGTCCGCATGGATGGGCAGTGTGGATCAGGTGAGCATCGTCCTAATCTCGTTGCTTGACTTGCTGTTTCTTCCATTTTTGAATGCTTGGGTGGAGAATCGAGAACCAGGCAGGTCGCTGTGACGGGGACTCCGTCGGCAGCAGGGTCGAGGATCAGCATTGGGGGCACCTCCCGCTTGCGGGGGAAGATCATTTTGGGAGGACGTCTCGACTCAGATAGGCGGCGGCTCGCCGCAGAACATCGTTTTCCTGCTTGAGTAGGCGGTTACGCTTCTCGAGCTCCTGCAGCTCAGCGGATTCGTCACTGGGTTCCGCCGGCCGTCACGACAACGCCGCCTTCACGATCGGCAATCTTCATCCAGCGGTGTGGGCACCTTCGCAGATTCCGAAGTCTTTCGCGATCTGGCGCAGCGGAGCCTCGCCTTTGCGTGCGACGGCGATGACGTCGCGGCGGAACTGCTCGGGGAATGCTTTCGGCATGGGGAACATCCTTCCACCATGAGGAGCGACCTACATATATCAGATGTCAACCAAAGCCGGGGAATTCCCAGCCGACTTTGGGGTCCTGGTTCATTTGTACGCTACTTCTATCCCGTCTGTCCGTCGATTCACCTATGCTGTAAGCATCAGTCCGATCGGTCTTCTTCCGCACGTGCCTGGTCGCGGGCCTAGGGCTGCACAACATGCATTCCGTTCATATTGTGGCGTAGTGCGGGACGCAGTAGGTGGGTCCTATGCCGGAGGAAAATGAAGTCGTCCAACATCTGGTCGACTGTATTCCCATGGCCGCAATCGCCCACGATTCGCGGTTCAAGCTACTGGCGGTGAACTCGGAGTGTCGCAGTCGCAGCAATCTCAGCGGCACGTACGCCATCAGTCGCGACGCCCGTCAGTTTCTGCACCCGAGCGAGCATCCAGCCGCAGAGGAACTGAGCTTGAGACTGCTCGACGAATGGACCACCTCAAACAAGTACCCGTCTCCCGTGTCAGCACTTCGGCGTCTCCAACAGGACAATGGTCCCACGATCTCAGTCTGGACCCATGTAGGTATTACCGTCGCGAATGGGGAGCCGGTGTTTGTGGTGTGCCTCGACCTTGCTGCTCCACTGCTCGCCGAGATATCGACACTTCGCGAACGGGCAGAGCGTGACGACCTGACTGGTCTGCTTCGTCGAATTCCTGCTATGGAACAGGTTGACCAGTGGTTGCATGAAGAATGTCCGGTTAGCGTTGTGTTCGCTGACCTCGACAATTTCAAGGACGTCAACGATACCTACGGGCATGCCGCCGGAGATTTTGTCCTCCGGAAAGTCGCGATTCGCTTAGGAGCGCTGGCGCACGAGAACCGTATCGTCTGTCGCTATGCCGGTGATGAGTTGTTGGTAGTTGAACGGTCAGTCGAGCAGTCCAGACCGTTCGAATGGCGGTTCGATTCACACCGGTTCGTCAAAAGCTTCGTCAATGAATCGGCGCTTGCGCCAATACGGTGGCGTGGGCAGGAACTACGCATTTCAATCAGTGTCGGTCACGCTCAGTCCCGGCCGGGAGATACGGTTGACAGATTGATGGAGCGCGCAGATGCGGCGATGTACGAAGCAAAGAGGTCAACTGTGCGAATTTCGGAGAACAATTAGACGGCAAGGACGTCTACTGGTGCACCGCCGACATCGGTTGGGTCACCGGGCATTCCTACATCGTCTACGGCCCGCTCTCCAACCGCGCCACCCAGGTCGTCTACGAAGGCACCCCCAATTCCCCTGACGAACACCGCCATTGGAACGCCATCGAAAAATACAAAGTCTCGATCTACTACACCTCCCCCACCCTCGTCCGCACATTCATGAAGTGGGGCAAGGAAATTCCCGAAGCCCACGACCTCACCTCGGTCCGCCTGCTCGGATCCGTCGGCGAACCCATCAACCCCGAAGCCTGGCGTTGGTTCCGCGACGTCGTCGGCGGCGGAACCGCCCCCATCGTCGACACCTGGTGGGAGACCGAAACCGGCGCGATCATGATCTCCCCACTCCCCGGGGTCACGTCCACCAAACCCGGCTCGGCGATGACCCCGCTGCCGGGCATCTCGGCCAAGATCGTCGACGACGACGCCAAACCCTCGAGGTCGGCTTCGTGGAGAAGCCGACCCGAAACAGTGTCAGTGCTTGGCTGTTTTGTACTCGCGGCGGCGGCGGTGCAGGATCGGTTCGGTGTAGCCGTTGGGCTGGCTGGTGCCCTGGAAGATCAGGTCACTGGCCGCTTGGAAGGCGATGTTCGAATCGAAGTCCGGCGCGAGGTTCTTGTACGTCGGATCGGATGCGTTCTGTCGGTCGACCACCGGAGCCATCCGCTCGAGCGAAGCGCGCACCTGATCTTCGGTGACGATGCCGTGCCGGATCCAGTTCGCCAGGAACTGGCTCGAGATACGCAGCGTCGCGCGGTCTTCCATCAACGCGATGTCGTTGATGTCGGGAACCTTCGAGCACCCCACACCGTGATCGATCCACCGCACGACATAGCCGAGGATCGACTGAGCATTGTTGTCGAGCTCGCGCTGCTTCTGCTCGTCGGACCAGTCGGTCGCCGGTGCCAACGGGATTTCGAGGATCTCGTCGACGGTGGCACGCTTGGCTTTCGCGATCTCTTCCTGCCGGGCGAACACATCGACCTTGTGATAATGCAAGGCGTGCAGTGTCGCTGCTGTCGGCGAAGGAACCCACGCGGTGTTGGCACCGGACTTCGGATGCCCGATCTTCTGCTCGAGCATGTCGTGCATCAGATCAGGCATGGCCCACATGCCCTTGCCGATCTGCGCCTTGCCTTCCAGGCCTGCGGCGAGACCGGTGTCGACGTTGAAGTCCTCGTACGCCTTGATCCACGTCTGAGCCTTCATCTCGCCCTTCGGCACGACCGGTCCGGCTTCCATCGAGGTGTGGATCTCGTCGCCCGTCCGGTCGAGGAACCCGGTGTTGATGAACACCACACGTTCCTTCGCGGCCTCGATCGCGGCTTTGAGGTTGACGGTGGTGCGGCGTTCCTCGTCCATGATGCCGACCTTGAGGGTGTTGACCGGCAGCCCGAGAACCTGCTCCACCCGGCCGAACAGTTCCGCGGTGAACGCGACCTCGTCGGGACCGTGCATCTTCGGCTTGACGATGTACAACGATCCGGTGCGGCTGTTCTTCAGGACGTTGTCGGTGGCCAGCGAATGCAACCCGGCGAGCGAGGTGAACAGCGCATCGAGGATGCCCTCGGGGACCTCGTTGCCGTCCGCGTCGAGGATCGCATCGGAGGTCATCAGATGCCCCACGTTGCGAACGAACAGCAGTGACCGACCGTGCAGGGTCAGCTCGGACCCGTCGACCGCGGTGTAGGTGCGGTCCTGGTTGAGGGTGCGGGTGAAGGTCTTGCCGCCCTTGGAGACCTCTTCGGTGAGATCGCCGCGCATCAAACCGAGCCAGTTGCGGTAGCCGAGAACCTTGTCGTCGGCATCGACGGCGGCGACGGAGTCCTCGAAGTCCATGATCGTGGTGACCGCGGATTCGAGCAGAACGTCTTTGACCCCTGCGGCGTCGGTTTTACCGATCGGGCTCTCGGGATCGATCTGGATCTCGAAGTGCAAGCCGTTGTGCACGAGCAGAATGGCTGTCGGCGCATCCGGTGCGCCCTGGTATCCGAGCAGCTGCGCGGGGTCTGCCAGACCGACGGTGGATCCGTCGGCGAGGGTCACCGTCAACGATGCGGCCCCGGTAGTGGAGGTGTCGACAACGTATCCGGTGGTGCCCACGTGTGAACCGGAGGACAGGGGAGCAGCCTCGTCGAGGAATTCGCGGGCGAAGGCGATGACCTTGTCGCCGCGGACCTTGTTGTAGCTGGTGCCCTTCTCCGCGCCGCCGTCCTCGGAGATGGCGTCGGTGCCGTAAAGAGCGTCGTAGAGCGATCCCCAGCGTGCGTTGGAGGCGTTGATCGCGAAGCGGGCGTTGAGCACCGGGACCACGAGCTGTGGGCCTGCGGTGGAGGTGATCTCGGTGTCGACTCCGGAGGTGCTGATCTGGAAGTCGGCCGGCTCGTCGGTCAGGTATCCGATGTCCTTCAGGAACGCCTTGTACGCTGCCTTGTCGTAATCCGGTCCGGCGTGCTCACCGTGCCAGGCGTCGACCTTGCCCTGGATTTCGTCGCGCACTCCGAGGAGAGTCTTGTTCTTCGGAGCCAGATCGGTGATCACCGATTCGGCACCACTCCAGAACTTCTCGGGATCTACGCCGGTGCCCGGAAGTGCCTCGTTCTGCACGAAGTCGTACAAAACCTGGGCAACCTGAAGACCACCAACACGAACAAATCCTGACACCTGTTGTTCTCCTTCGACATACGACGCGCTGGCCTGTACGAAACAGCACTTCGGCCCTGCTCCCGGTCTTTCCGGTGCAGAGCCGAAGTGAAGACATGACTAGCTGGTAGCTGTCGTGGCGTCGGTGTTCGACGTTTCCGCGACAACGGCGGCGACTGTGGTCACCGGCGGGTTTCTCCGAAGTAGCTGCCGCAGAACAACAACGATAACAAGTGCCACTATGGCCGCAATTGTCAGTAGTGCTATCGCAGAGGCAGGATCGCCTGTCCGGGACTCGGCGATGCCGAACAGATTCGGCCCGAAGAATCCACCGAGAAGCCCGATGGAGTTGATCATGGCCAAGCCTGCAGCCGACTGAACACCGCTTATTCGGCTCATGGCTACCGACCAGAGGACCGGGGCCGTACCGGTGACGAAGAACTGCATGACTGCGAGCGCGATCAGACTCACCACGTGACCGGAATTTGCGGCGACGAAGGTCGAGATAGCCGCGCCGACCATGGCCACTGCGACGAAGCGGATTGGGTTGCCGTACTGACGAAAGAGTCTGGGGTAGATCAGAACACCGATCAACGCACCGACCGCAGGAAGTCCGGAGATGGCACCGATGGCGAGAGTTCCCGACACTCCGGAGGCCTCGACAATGCTCGGCATGAAAAAAGTGATGCCGTACACGCAGAGTTGGGTGACGAAATAGATGACAGCGATCGAAAGCAGCACACCACTGGAGAACACCGATCCGAGCGCCTGTCGGACAGAGTGTTTTTCTTCACTGACGACGGTGGTCTTGGCGAGGAGTGCTTCCTTTTCGTCTTCGGTGAGCCAGCGAGCGTCCTTGGGGCCGTTGGGCAGGTAGAACCACAGGAAGAACCCGAACAGAATAGTGGGGATTCCTTCGAGCAGAAGCAGCCACTGCCAGCCGTAGAGACCCAGCGCGCCATCGAGGGTCATGATCGCACCACCGAGAGGGCTGCCGAACACGGTGGCAATCTGTGGGGCGACGAGAAGCATTCCGACAGCGACGGCGCGGTCTCGGGCTGCGAACCACAGCGTGAAGTAGAAAAGCATTCCGGGGTAGAAGCCGGCTTCGGCGACACCGAGCAGGAACCTCATGATGTAAAAGCTGGTTTCTCCTTGTACGAAAAGCGTCAGGGTCGAGATGAGACCCCAGGAGATGACGATGCGGCTGATCCATCGACGCGCACCAAATTTGTGCAACATCAGATTGCTGGGTATCTCGAGAACGCAATAGGCGATGAAGAACAGGCCCGCGCCGAAGCCGAACGCCGCGGCAGAGATTCCCAGGTCGGCATCGAGTCGTGTCTTGGCCAGGGCGATGTTCGTTCGATCGAGGAAATTCAACACGTAGGCGAACATCAGCACCGGGATGAGTCGGAACCACACCTTCTGGGTGGCTGACTTGTACAAACGCTCGATCGCGTCCAACGGAATCGGGGTGGTCATTCGAGGTCCTCTCGCGGGCGGAAGCATCCACAGGATTCGGCCGGTAGATGTGCTCGCATGTGACGTCGCTACCAACGGTCGTCACTGCGTGGTGTACGTCACGATATTGTGCGAGACTCCGCTGCGTGAGGGTATTTATTACCACTGTCGAGATGTACTCGGTAGTGATAACTGACTCCATATCGGCAATTTTTGACCGACGTCACCCGCGCGCTCAAACGGTCACATGCATTTCTAGGCAACTGAATGCAACTGCTCTCTTAATGAACTCATACACCCTTCAACCGGAGTTGGTAGATAAAGTTGCTATGCACAACTGGCGGCGCACCTGCTTAGAGTGATCGGTATGTCGTGCGTCACAAGTTTCAGTAGTGAGTATCGACACCCATCGAGAGAATGAGGCTGTAGTGGATATTCGTCGGATCGTCACAGGTTACGACGCGGAGAAGGTGTCTGTGATCGCGGAGGACGACGTTCTCGAGCCCGTTGCGCCTGCGGCTCTCGAGGGACTCGATTTCTTCCCGATCTGGGCCACAGACCGCGAAGGTCGGCCCGTCTCCCCGGACAGTGCCGGATCGGTACCTTATTGGCCCGAGTTGGGTGGTACCCGTTTTCTGTTGGTGCGGTGGGCACCGTTGTCCGCGGTACCGGAACCGTCCGGTGATGTCGACATGCTCAACGCTGACGCAGAGCGTCAGCTACCCGGCCTGATGGGAGCGTTCGAGCCCGAGAATCCAGGCTTTCACACCTCCGACTCAGTCGACTACGGACTGTGTCTCGAAGGCGAGATGTGGCTTCGGCTCGATAACGACACCGAGCAGAAGATCCTCCCCGGTACCTGTGTGGTTCAGCGAGGAACGCGGCACAAATGGGAGAACAGAAGCGAAAGCCCGGCGACCATGCTGTTCGTGCTAGTCGGGGCGGACCGCACCGGCGTATGAGCCAGTGTATGACGCGAAGCCGCCGGGCCGTCAGTTCGCCGGCGACGAGCCGAGGACACTGGTCAGGGAGTGCAGTCGGACTGCGACCTGTAGCGACAGAGCGTTGTCGGGTTGTTGCCACTGTTCGCCGATCACTGCGCTGACCCGGTCGAGTCGTTTGATCAGAGTGTTCATGTGGACGTGTAGCGCTTTGGAGGTTTTGGTGAGGTTCGCGGAGTTCTCGAAATAGGCCGCCAAGGTGCCGACGAGGTCGGTGCCGCGCCGGGTGTCGTAGTCGATCAGTTCGCCGATGTTGTCGGCGAGAAGAGTTGTCAGATCCTCGGCGCGGGCGGGGTCGAACAGCGTCGCATAGAGCCCAAGATGCGCGCTCGTCGTGCCGCGATCGTCGATTCCACTGGCGCGCAGGATTTTCAGGCACCGTGACGCGATGGTGAACGGCCGAGTCAGCGACTCGTTCAGTCCGGTGATCGGTGTCGCGCACACCAGGATGGGTTCGTGCAGCGTTGCCCGCAGACGCCGCTGAATGGCAGCTGCGGCACCGTCGAGGTCATCGGTGACGATCAGCATCGTCGCGACTCCGAAGTACTCCCCCGCCAGGCCGCTCCACTCCGCGGAAAAAGTATGCAGGCGTCGGGTCAAATCGAGGGATCGCCGCGAAACGCCTTCTGCAACCACGAGTGCTGTGAACATTTCCACCTGTACGTGTCGAGATGCCGCGCGGGCCGCCAGTTCGGCGGGGATGGGCCGCACCGTGGTAATCACCTCTGTGAGAAGTTCTCCTCGTACGCGTTCCTCGGCTTCGACTACCGCGTTCTGCTTGAGTGTCATCAGACCCAGGATCTGCGACGCCCGTTCGAGGGTGCGTTGTTCGACGGCGCTCGGGGTGTGCAGGTGAGAGAGAACCACCGCGCCGAGGTAGGTGTCACCGGCCAGAATCGCAACGAGACTGTGGAACTGCGGTAACGGAGCTGCGTCGCCGTCTTGAACTGTCGCGCATCGTCCGGTTCTGCGGCTATCGGACAGTGCGTCACTCAGGCCGTCGGACGGTGCATCGGCTTTGCCGCGCACATTGTCGGTGGTGACCAGCAGATGATCGTCCCGGTCGTAGATCGCGACGCGGCCTCCGAGAGACGCCACCAACAAGTGCGCTACTTCTCGCGCACCACCCCCGGTGAGTACGACTCGCGTCAAGGCCTCGTGGACGGCGGCGGAGCGCTCGATGGTGGCGTACGCGTCCTGTAGATCCTTGAGGGCCTGCGTGCTTTCCTCGTACAGGCGGGCGTTCTGCAGCGCGATCGCGGCGTGGTCTGCGAAAGCACTGAGCAGCGCGACCTCGTCAATGTCGAATGGTCGCTCGACTCGATCCGCGGCGTAGAGAATTCCGAACACTCGCGTTCCGTCGCGGAGCGGCACCCCCAGCAGCGCCACGATGCCCTCGGCTCGAAGTACAGCATCGAAGCCGGCGTCGTGCATCAGCGTGTCGTCCGTGAGGTAATTACGGACCCAGAACGCCGATTGACTTTCCACCACGCGCCCACCCACACCGGTGTTGCCCGGCACGTGAGCGGTCCTGAACTCCGGCGACAGTGACCCTTCGACTGCACGCAAAGTCAGTTGCGAGTGCGGATCATCGAACACCGACAGGTACGTCACGTCGGTGCCGACGAGTTCGTGAGCATGTCGCACGATCGACGACAGAACGGTGTCGACATCGCCGAGCGCGGTGAGAGCCCGTGCGGTGGCATACAGGCTTGCCAGTTCGCGTTCGCGGCGCTGGCGGTGCTCGACGGCTTCCGACATCGACTGAGTCGGATTCGAGGTTGCGATCGCCTCGGCAGCATTGGGGTCGTTGTGCTCACTTTCCACACCGCTGACGGTACAGAAGTGGTATTTCCCACCCTCATGGTTCGGGCAATGCAGCGGTACTTTTCGCTGACCCACAAAGTGCCTTACTTCACATTTGTTGTGTGGTGTGTTGCCAATCACGAGGCTCGAGGAGTTCACAGCATGAACAAGATTCGTATTCCGATCGCTGCCGCCGTCGCAGTGTCCTGCTTGATGCTCGCGGCGTGTGGCAGTTCCACCAACCCCAACGCAGCGACATCGAGCGAGTCGCAGGACGGACCGATCGTTATCGGTGCGGCCGTCGCGACCTCGGGCTTCATGACCTCGTTCGACGAACCGGACATGGCCGGGTTCAAGATCGCGATGGACGAGGTCAACGCAGCCGGCGGTATCGACGGACGACAGATCGAGCTCATCCAGGAAGACACCACCTCGACCGCGGCAGGAGCGAAGAAGGCCGCGGAGACGCTCATCGATCAGGGAGCACGGATTCTGCTGACCAGCGCAAACTTCGATGTCGGGTCCCCAGCCGGTATTGCAGCGCAAGACCAGGGCATCCTCAACGTCAGCATCGGTGCCGCATCCCCGAAGTACGGCGCGCAGGGAATCGGTCCTCAGGCATACACCGTGGCACCGGCGACCTACCTCGAAGGGGCAACGCTCGCGCAGCTTGCGAAGGAAAAAGGCTGGACCACCCCATTCCTGCTCGACGACAAGTCACTGGACTACTCCACCGAGGTCTGCCAAGGTTTCCGGGATCATGCCGCTGACCTGGGCCTGCAGACGCAGGAAGACTCGTTCAACAATTCCGACCAGTCGATCGCCTCGCAGATCACCAAGATCAAATCCTCCGGGGCCACCGCGATCGCACTGTGCTCCTACACCCCGGGCGGGGCCACTGCAGTACGCCAGCTCCGTGCTGCAGGCATCGATCTGCCGATCCTTTCCGGAATCGGCATGGCCGGCACCTACTGGCTCGACGCAGTCCCCGACCTGAGCAACTTCTACACCGCCTCCACCGCCTCGATATACGGGGACGACCCGAACCCGAAGGTCAACGACTTCATCACCGCGTTCACCGAGGCCACGGGCGCGGGACCGGCCACCGACGCCGCAGTGGGCGGGTACTCGGCCGGAGAGATGATCTTCGACGCCATCGAGAAGGCAGGCGGAAGCACCGACGGTGCGGCGCTGTCCGACCAACTGGACACCCTCACCGACGAGCCCCTGCTGGCGGGATCAACGACCTTCACCCCGGAACTGCACATCCCGGCGGATCGCCCACTGGCGATCATCGAGTACACCGCAGGAAAACCCGCGTACACCGAGACCCTCCCCGTCGAGGGCACCGTCGATCTTCACCTCGGCAATTGACCATGATGAGCACCACCACCGGCTCGACCACCGAAGCCAGCAGTGCCAGCCTGGCTGTCCGCGACGTCAGCGTGACATTCTCCGGACTCAAGGCATTGTCCGGCGTCGACTTCGAGGTCGCGCCAGGGGAGCTCCTCGGCCTCATCGGACCCAACGGAGCAGGCAAGACCACCCTGGTCAACGTCATCAGCGGATTTCAACGACCCACCACCGGCTCGGTGCACCTCGGCGGAATCGACGCCACCACCATGTCTGCTACCCAACGAGCGCACAACGGCCTGGCACGGACCTTTCAAGGCGTGCGACTCTTCGATCACCTCACCGTCGAGGAGAACATCGAAGTTGCAGCCCTCAGCCGAGCAGGCCGAAAAAAGGCCCGCGCTCACGCGGCCGAGGCGCTCGCGGTGCTGGGACTGGCAGATCGGGCACACACCACGGCCGGAAGCCTGCCCTACGGCGACCAACGCCGCCTCGCCATCGCACGCTGCCTGGCGATGGAACCGCAGTTGATCCTGATGGACGAACCCGCAGCAGGACTCAATGAACACGAGACCATCGAACTCGGCGACGCCATCGACTCGATCCGTCGAACCCACAACCCGGCCATCGTGCTCATCGAACACGACGTGGCTCTGGTGATGCGTCTGAGTGACCGCATTCTTGTTCTAGCGCAGGGGGCACCGTTGGCGCTCGGTACACCGGCGCAGATCCGCGACAACCCCGAGGTCATCGCGGCGTATCTAGGAGTGGACGATGCTGAAAGTTGAGGACCTGTCCGTCACCTACGGACCCGTCGCCGCCGTGCGGGGAATCAGTTTCACCTGCGACGAAGGTGAAATCGTCACCATTGTCGGTGCCAACGGAGCAGGCAAATCAAGTGCTTTGCTTGCTGTGGCAGGCGGACTGCGCAGCGGGGTGAGCGGCACCGTCACCTTGAACGGCACCTCGCTTCTGGGCTTGGCACCGGAAACCCGCGTCGCTCGCGGACTTGCCCTCGTACCCGAACGCCGCCGCATCCTGGCCAGCCTCACCGTGCGAGAGAACCTTCAGGTAGCCACGGCATCGCGCCGGAACAAACCCGCAGCCCACCGCCAGATCGGCGAGATGATGGATCGTTTCCCCATCCTCGCCTCCCGGGCCGGCGGACCGGCAGGGCTGCTGTCGGGCGGTGAACAGCAACAGCTGGCGATCGCCAGAGCGCTGCTCGCCAAACCCACGATCCTCTTGCTCGACGAACCTTCACTCGGTTTGGCACCCAAAGTGATCGACGACATCTTCGCGCTGCTTGCCGAGCTTCGACGGGATGGAATCGGAGTCGTTCTGGTCGAACAGAACGCCCGACGCGCAGCGGCGATCGCAGACCGCGCACTGCTCCTGCGTCAAGGCTCCATCACGGCTGAAGAGGACCACAACCACGTCGGAGCTCTCGACGCCTACTTCGGGCTCTCCGCACACACCGAGGACCACCCCTGATGACAACGTTCGTTCAAAGCGGCATCGACGCGCTCAGCCTCGGTGCGCTCTACGCCCTGTTCTCGCTCAGCGTCGCAGTCATCTTCGGTGTCGCCAGAATCGTCAACTTCGCCAACGGCGAACTGATGACCGTCGCCGGATACACGATGGTCCTCGTCGTCGGCCTCTACTGGCCTATCGTGCTCGTGGCAGCGGTGCTGGTGACGGTCCTTGCGGCGCTGGCCATGGACTCGCTGGTCTTCCGGTGGGTGCGAGCGGCACACCCGACCACCCTGCTCATCGTCTCGTTCGCCGTCAGCTACTTCATGCAGAACGGCATTCTGATGATCGAAGGCAGTCGACCCAAAACACTCGACTTCGGCGCAGCACTGATCAACAGCATCTCCATCGGCGGCATCAGAGTGAGCGTGTTCGATCTGGTGACCATCGGTGCCACCGTTGTGATAGTTGCCGCATTGACCCTGCTGTTCAACAAAACCGGCGTCGGACGCCAACTACGCGCCGCGTCCGAAGACTTCGCCATGGCACGTCTGCTCGGAGTCAAAGCCAACCGCGTCATCGCCTACGCCTTTGCCATCAGCGGCACCCTGGCCGCGGTAGCTGGAGTACTACTGACCGTGAGCACCGCCACCGTCACCCCCGACTTCGGCGTGCAACCGGTCATCATCGCCTTCATCGCAGTAGTGATCGGCGGCATCGGGTCCCTGTCCGGAGCAGCTCTCGGCGGCCTCCTGCTCGGCATCGTGACGGTAATACTGCAAACCGTGCTCCCGGATTCGCTCGAGGTCTACCGCGACGCGTTCGTCTTCGTCCTCGTCATCGCCATGCTGCTCGCCCGGCCCCAAGGTCTACTCCCCCCCGCCTTCGCGAAGGAACGTGTCTGATGTACACAGCTCAACTCGCCACCCGCCGGCTGACCGGCCGCATCTGGCCTGCCCTCGGTCTGTGCATCGGTGTGTCCGCCGTGTCCCTTGCCTTGGCCGGTCACAGCCCCGGCCTCGACCAAGTCCTGATCATCGCCCTGGTCAACCTCATCATGGTGGTAGGCCTGTCGGTGTTCGTCGGCAACTCCGGCGTCGTCTCGTTCGGCCAAGTGAGCTTCATGGCTATCGGTGCCTACATCTGCGGGATGTTCACCATCCCGCAAATCGCCAAAGGCGTCATCATCCCGAACGCACCCGCCGTGTTCCAGAACACCACCCTCGCAACGACGGTCGCGGTTCTGCTAGGAGGAGCTGTCGCCGCGATCGTGGCCTACATCGTCTCGATCCCCCTCATGCGCTTGACCGGAATCGGTGCCTCGATCGGCACCCTGGCGCTCCTGCTCATCGTGCACACGTTCTTCGCAAACTGGAAACCCGGATCGAGCGGCGGCGGCAACCTTACCCGCGTACCCACCGACACCAACGTCAACATGATGCTCGGGTGGGCACTGATCGCCATCATCGTTGCCTTCCTTTACCAACAAACCCGCTTCGGGCTGCGCGTGCGCGCAGCCCGCGAAGACGAAGTCGCCGCCCGGGCCGTCGGAATCAACGTTGCACGTGAACGCAGACTCGCCTTCACCCTCAGCGCGTTGATGTTCGGCATCGCCGGTGGCCTCTACGGCCACTCGGTCGGCAGCTTCTCAGCCAACGACTTCTTTCTGTCGGTCACCTTCATCACCCTCGCGATGCTCGTGTTCGGCGGAAGTAGAAGCCTGTTCGGTGCCGTAGCAGGAACAGCGGCGATTTCAGCGGTCTCCTACGTGATCGAACAATGGCAAGGCGGTGGTGATGTTCTCGGACTGTCGATAAGCCTTCCCGCCGGCACACGCGAACTCGTCGTAGCCGCAGTCCTGATACTCGTCCTGCTGCTCCGGCCCGACGGCATCACCGGCGGCCGCGAACTACCCCGACCCCGCAACGGCCCGTTCAGGCGACCACGCCTCGGACCCGTCGCCTCGGTTCCACCCACCACCGCAGCATCTACGCAATCCAGGCCAGTCCAACACTCGTGACATCCGCAGCCGCTTGGTGTATATAGTTGCCACCAATGAGTCCATGAAGGGTCAAAACTTTCCATCGCGCTGGGTGGCGCAGGGTCGATATCGTGATCCAGAACACGACAGCAAACTGAAGCGACCCACACCATCGCATCGCCGCATCGAATGCCGCCAACCGAGAGGACACCATGAGCGAGTCCGGATTCTACGACCGACCCGACCACATAGGGGGACTCACGGTCGTCGTCGTCGGGGCAGGCTTGATGGGACACTCCATCGCCGGTGTCTTCGCTGCCGCCGGCGCGGCAGTGACAGTGTTCGATGCGTCCGAGCAGACCCTGCAACTGGTGCCCGAACGGGTACGCGCGCAACTGATCAACCTCGGACACAACGGCGACGCCGCAGACCGGATCCGTCTGGCATCGACGCTCGAGGACGCAGTGACCGGTGCCGACCTGGCCATCGAAGCAGTCCCGGAAATCCTCGAACTCAAGCAGAAACTGTTCGCCGACCTCGGAACACTCCTGCCTCGTGCTGTCCTCGCCACCAACACCTCGGTGTTCAAGATCAGCGACATCGCACGCGACACCGTCGACCCGCAACGTGTCGTCGGAACGCACTGGTTCAATCCGCCGCACCTGGTACCACTGGTGGAGGTGGTGCACGGCGAGAGCACCGCAGCGGACACCGCACAATGGATCTTCGACATCCTCACCGGCGCAGGCAAAGTCCCCGTCCATGTCCGCAAGGACATCCCCGGGTTCATCGGCAACCGCCTCCAGCACGCAATGTGGCGAGAAGCGATCTCGTTGGTCGAAGAAGGCGTGTGCGACGCCGAAACCGTCGACCTCGTAGCACGCAACAGTTTCGGACTTCGCCTAGCCGTGATGGGGCCGCTGGAAAACGCAGACTACGTCGGACTCGATCTGGCTGCCGCGGTACACAACTACCTCTTCCCCACTCTCAACAACGACGACCACGCCTCACCGCTGCTGTCCACACTCATCGCCGAGGGTCATTTGGGAGCGAAGACCGGATCCGGATTGCTCACCTGGACGCCGGAAAGTCGGCAAGCCGCCGCCGATCGGCTCGAACACCACCTCATCGCAGCCACGCACACCACGCATCCCTGAACCACCCCGCGACGAACACCGGAACCGATCGAACACACAGCCCTGATCGGTTCCGGCTGCGAGCCGACCGAAAGGCGACCAGCTCATGACAACCACAACACCGAAACCCGATCGATCTCAACCCATCTGGGTACCGGATCCTGATCAAGCGCGCGCCTCGACACTGGCCGACTTCTCTTCCTTCGCCGACGAACGCTTCGCCGCAGGCGTGGAAAACCCACTCGATTACACCGGCCTGTGGACGTGGTCGACAGAGCACATCGCCGACTTCTGGGAAGCGGTCTGGACCTTTTTCGGCATCCACTCCCACACCCCCTACACCAACGCCCTCACCGAAGAGACCATGCCCGGCGCGCAATGGTTCTCCGGATCCACCGTCAACTACGCCGAATACGCACTGACCAACGAACACACCGACTCACCCGCCTTGATCTGCATCCAGGAAGACAGGCGAGAAACCACCGTCACCTGGACCGAGCTGCGCTCACGGGTCGCCGCGCTGGCAGTGACCCTGCGTCAATACGGCGTCGCACAGGGCGACCGCGTCGTCGGCTACCTTCCCCCCGGCCAACATGCCGTCATCGGATTCCTCGCTGCGGCCTCCATCGGCGCGATCTGGTCCCAATGCGCACAGGACTTCGCCGCGACCGCGGTCATCGACCGGTTCGGACAACTCGAACCCACCGTCCTCATCGCAGCAGACGGATACAGCTACAACGGACGCCACTACGACCGCCGCGACGAACTGGCCACGATTCGACGCGGCCTGCCCACCGTCGAACACACCATCGTCGTGGACCATCACACACCGGACGCCTTCGCCGGCGAAAAGTACACCGACGTCATCCAGTGGAACGAGGCCGTGGACTTCGACGCAGTTCCGAACTTCACCCCAGTTCCGTTCGATCACCCCCTGTGGGTTCTGTTCTCCTCTGGGACAACAGGATTACCCAAGGGCATCGTGCACAGTCACGGCGGAGTTCTGCTGTCGCTGCTGTCCCTGCTCGGCCTGCACATGGATCTGCGGTCCGGTGATCGGCTGTTCTGGTACACCAGCACCAACTGGATGATGTGGAACGTCGTGGTGTCCTCACTACTGACCGGTGCCACCGCTGTCATCTACGACGGCAGCCCCACGTTCCCGGATGCCGGCACACTCTGGCGCATCGCAGACACCCACGACGTCACCTTTCTGGGCACCAGCCCCGGCCACCTTCAAGCATGCGAACGGGCGGCACTGGTACCCAAGGACAACTTCGACCTGAGCTCCCTGCGCACCATCGGCTCGACCGGATCGACACTGCCGGCCGCCTCGTACCACTGGGTCCACGACAACGTCGGTGCCCACATTCAATTGTCCTCCACCACCGGGGGCACCGACGCCGTCACCGCTTTCGCCTGCAGCGCGCCTACCACACCGGTCTGGCCAGGAGAGCTCAGCGCCCGCGGCCTCGGTATTGCCATGGAGGCATGGGACGGCGACGGTCACCCGCTGCTCGGTGAAGTAGGCGAACTCGTCATCACCAAGCCAGTCCCCTCGATGCCGGTGTTCTTCTGGAACGACCCGGACGGGCAGCGCTACCACGACGCATACTTCGCTCACTATCCCGGCGTGTGGCGTCACGGAGACTGGGTCGCCATCTCCACCGGCGGAAGTGTGGTCATGAACGGACGTTCCGACTCCACGCTCAACCGTCACGGCGTCCGGCTGGGAAGCTCCGAGATATACCAGGCAGTGGAGAAGCTTCCCCAGATCGTGGAATCGCTGATCGTCGGCGTCGACGAAAGCGAAGGCAGCTACTGGATGCCGCTGTTCGTCGTCCTCGCCGACGGCATCGAACTCGACGACAACCTCGTCGCCGAAATCAGAACGATCATCCGCACCCAAGCATCGCCACGACACGTCCCGGACGAGGTCATCGCTGTGCGTTCCCTCCCCCACACGCGCACCGGCAAGAAAATCGAAGTCCCCCTCAAACGCATCCTGCAGGGCGCAGCCCGCGACGACGTTCTGAGCATCGATTCGATCGATGATGCCGCTGCTGTGGACCAGTTCGTCACCCTCGGCAACGCTCGCCGCTCCGCACTCGCAACACCCACCACCCCGTGATCGAAAAGGCACACCAGTGACACGACAAGCAGTCATCGTCTCCACCGCTCGCACGCCGATCGGCAAGGCCTACCGCGGAGCCTTCAACAACACCTCCCCTCAGGAACTCGCCGCCCACGCAATCACCGCTGCAGTCGAACGTGCCGGCGTCGATCCAGCCGAAATAGACGACGTCGTACTGGGATGCGCCATGCAAGAAGGCGCATCCGGACTCAACATCGCCCGTCAGGCAGCACTTCGGGCCTCACTACCAGTGACCGTCCCCGGAATGACCATCGACCGCCAATGCTCGTCCGGGCTGATGGCCATCGCCACCGCAGCCAAGCAGATCATCGTCGACGGGATGGCAGTCGCGATCGGCGGTGGCGTCGAATCTATCTCCCTCGTCCAGAACGAGAACGCGAACACCTACCGTGCACGTGATCCCTGGTTGCGCGAGCACCTACCCCAGACCTACATGCCGATGCTCGAGACGGCCGAAATCGTCGCTCAACGATACGGAATCAGCCGCGACGCACAGGACCAGTTCGCATTGGAATCCCAACAGCGCACTGCTGCGGCTCAAGAGGCAGGCCGTTTCGACGCCGAAATCATTCCCACCACCGCCGTCCAGATCGTCACCGACAAGCAGTCGGGACTGACCAGCGAGGAATCGGTGACCCTCGAACGCGACGAAGGCAATCGGCCCTCCACCACTCTCGACGGACTGCGCACCCTGCGGACCGTCCTCGCCGACGGTGCCGTCACAGACCACGCGAGCGTCACCGCCGGCAATTCTTCTCAGCTCTCCGACGGGGCATCGGCGTCGGTGCTCATGGACAGCGCAGAGGCCTCGCGCCGAGGGCTCGACGTTCTGGGAACCTACCGAGGTATGGCTGTCGCGGGGTGCAGTCCCGAAGAAATGGGTATCGGCCCGATCTTCGCAATACCCAAGCTCCTTCGACAGCACGATTTGAAGATCGATGACATCGACCTGTGGGAACTCAACGAGGCCTTCGCATCTCAAGCCCTGTATTGCCGTGACTTCCTCGGCATCGACCCCGAGCGCTTCAACGTCGATGGTGGCGCGATCTCGATCGGACACCCCTACGGTATGACGGGAGCCCGCGCAGTCGGGCACGCGTTGATCGAAGGCCGTCGACGCGGAAGCAGGTTCGTCGTAGTCACCATGTGCATCGGCGGCGGAATGGGGGCAGCAGGACTATTCGAACTCTGACTACCCCCGGTCTTGCGGCCGCACAACACATACGACGCATCATCTCGCCCACCGAGGGGCGCACACAAGGAGAATTACCACGTGAAAAAGGTCGGCGTCATCGGCGGCGGAACGATGGGCGCAGGAATCGCGGAAGTCGTCGCCAGAGCCGGGGACCCAGTCCTCGTTCTCGAACGCGACACAGACTCCGCAACTGCAGCCCAGACGAGAATCGCGGCGTCTCTCGGGCGGGCAGTCACAAGTGGACGGTTAACTCACGCTGCCGCGGACACCGCCCGCGACCTCGTGACTGTGACGCTCGATCTGAACGAATTCGCGGACCGAGATCTCGTCGTCGAGGCCGCACCGGAGATCGAAAGCGTCAAAATCGATTTCTTCCGCCGCCTGGACGAAATCGTTTCCAAGACAGCCATTTTGGCGACGAACACTTCCTCGATCCCGGTCATCCGCATAGCCAACGCCACCAGCCAGCCCGAGCGGGTGGTTGGCATCCACTTCTTCAACCCCGTGCCGGTACTACCACTGGTCGAGATCGTAGTCAGCCTGCGCACGTCGGAAAACGTCGTCGCCGAGGTCACCACCTACGCAGCCAAGCGGCTGGGCAAGAAAACCATCCGCTCAGGAGATCGCGCTGGCTTCATCGTCAACGCACTTCTGGTGCCCTACCTCGTCTCCGCGGTGCGGATGCTCGAATCCGGCTTTGCCACCTTGGAAGACATCGACGAAGGAATGGTCGCCGGCTGCGCCCACCCGATGGGTCCGCTTCGGCTCTGTGACACAATCGGACTGGATGTAGTGCTAGCGGTCAGCAACTCTCTTTACGACGAGTTCCGTGAATCCCAGCACGCACCTCCGCCGCTCCTGCGCAGAATGGTCGAAGCCGGCCGACTCGGACGCAAAAGCGGAAAGGGCTTCTACTCCTACTGACGTTCGCGCCATCGCGAGGTCACCCGCTCGAAATGTCCAGCGCCGAGCGTTATCGGCGCGGTCGTCCTGTGGTGGAGGAAAACAGGGCGACGCCCTCATCGTCCGTGTACCCGCTCCAGCCAAAGCGCACCTTGCAATTGCTGGCATGTGTGCCGGTGTGGTGTGGTGCCCGGCGATCGCCGATCCGATCTCGGCGGCCGTCATCGCGACGACAGGCGGCCCCACGATCGATCGGGCACCGCGATCGATCGTGGTAATGCGGCAACCACTCATGTCGGGATATATTGACCTGCAACTTTCCTGCAAGCATCGTCCTCGGGGGTGCTAGGGCGGAGAACTGCAGGTCCGTGCGCCAACGTCCCCGCATCTCAGCAGGCTCGAAGCCGATCCAAAGCAGTCGACGTCGACGCACATGTCGGGATGGTCAGGTGCTGCATACCCTTGTGAGACAATATTACTCGGGCCAGGAGACTTAGAACGGCGTCCGGACAATGCTGCGACGGATTCGGAGGTCGGCAGTGCGGAGGCTATCGCGGGTGATTCGCGGCGCATCGGGTCGTTCTGTCGCTGCTGCGTTGATGACCGCGCGGCTTTCGTTGACGAACCGCCCTGACTGCAGACAGGGCGGTTACGGATGCTGTGTGACGGTCAGTCCGTTGTAGTCAGGTGGGCGAAAGCCGAATCGAGCGCATCCCCGAGCGAGACAATGCCGCCATTCCCCGCCCAGTGTGCAACGGCTATGTCTAGGCAGTTCAGCGCCGCAGCAACCACCACTGTCGACCGTGTCAGCACGTTGCCTTGGCCAGGACTGCGATCTGCCAGTGCTGCCGCCAGTCCGGTTCGCCAACTGCACTGTTGCTGCAGCTCCCATGCCCGCAACGACGCAGTCTGCGCGATCAGCCGGGCGATGGCCAGCGCCGCAGTGCGGTCCCGTTCGTGGTCGACAACGACCACATCGAACGCCCGGCGCAGCGCCGTCCAGTCGTCTTCGGATCGTGGCCGGTCCCTCAGTGCCTGGGTGACCTGCTCGCCGCGTAACTCGAACGTTCCCAGTACCGCGTCCTCCTTGGTGGCGAAGTAACGCAGAAACGTGGTTCTCGAAACACCAGCTGCCGATGCCACATCGGTGACGGTCACATGGTCGAAGCCATCGCGCAGAAAACACTCCAAGGCGACCCGGCTCAACTCGCTGCGCACAGCTGCCCTCGCGATGCTGCGGGTTCCGCGTGTAGTCGCCATGAACGCAACCCCTCCTACCGTCCGCTTGCCAGCAGTCTCATGCTAGTGCATCCTTCAAACATGAGACTGAGTTCCTTATAAGGTAGTCAGTAGCATAATTGGCGAGTTACGACTGAAAGGGACAGTGATGGACGCGGCTGCGAGCAAAGAGGTGGTCCTGGCCTTCTTCAACGACATGGCCAACGGGAACGGTGCGGATGCCATGGCGCTGCTCGATGACCGGGCGACATGGTGGGTGTCCGGCGACCCTCGGCACGTGCCGATCGCCGGGACCTACACCAAGGACACCTTCGGTGACCTGATGTCCATCGTCGACAAGGCCATGCCGAGCAAACTCTCGATGACGGTGACGTCGGTGACCGCTGATGTCGATCGAGTCGCGATTGAAGCGAACCCACAAGGCGTGTCGCCTACAGGGGAGAAATACAACAATTCGAACGTCTTCATTGTGGAACTGCGCGATGGCAAAATTACGTCTATTCGCGAGTACTACGACACGATGCACACCAGCGCCGTTTTCTTCGGAACGCGCTACACACGCCCTTGAAGGCGTCGCACGGTTTGTGCCTCATCAACCGTCCGACCGCTTAAGACGTCGATTGCAGCGCGACAGTCTCTGTCGAGATCAGCGTCTTGCCGGGGTGACTGCGTGCACGAGAACATGGTCAGCAGTGACGCATGCGCATCTCGGACGCACCAGAAAAGCCTGTTTCTTGGCCGAGCTCCCTGACCCGGCGCGCCGTACCAACCCGGCGTGACCTAACCAGTTACCGGCCCCTTCAGCAATGGGACTCCTCCGTCGGCGCGGTCGACATCGAGCTCGATCAGGATTCTCTCGATCGCTGGACGCGGCTTCCGGATACCAGCCGACTGCGCGAGAACTACGGGTGACAGGCGGTCGCCTTGTCCTTGATCGACCTCAGGGCGAAGATATTTCACCCAAACCCTCCCCGGAAAGAAGACCTTGAATTGCAACTACCCAGGCCTGTGCAGCGCAAAAAGGTTGATGAGGACGACAACCGTCGGGGCCAATAACAACAACTTCCGCCAAACAGTTGATGACGCGCAACGCATTCTTGGTCAGAATCATTGCATGGAGAAGTTTCCGACCCTCGATGCTGAACTCGCCGCCGCTATCCCTATGCTTCCCGCCGTCGACTTCGCTGACCTGCCGTCTGCCCGTGCCACGATGAACGAGATGCTCGAACCGGTGTTGGCCGCGTTGTCGATGGACGGCGTGGTGTTACGCGAGTTAACGGCCCCTGGAATCGGTGACGATCACGATGCCACCATCCGATTCTTCACACCTGAGGACGTCGATGGTCCCTTTCCCGTCTTGCTGTTCATCCACGGCGGGGGGTTCTGTATCGGCACAGCTGCCTCCAGCGATCCTCACTGCGTCGACATTGTTCGTGAGCTTGGAATCGCTGTTGCGAATGTCGAGTATCGCCTCGCCCCCGAGACACCGTTTCCTGGGCCGCTCAACGACTGTTACTCCGCTCTGGTCTACATCCATGCTCATGCGGATGACCTCGACATCGACGCGAATCGAATCGCGGTCGGCGGACAGAGTGCAGGCGGAGGACTCGCTGCGGGGACGGTGTTGAAAGCGCGGGACGAGGCAGTGGTCCCAGTGGCTTTCCAAGTGCTGGACATCCCGGAACTCGACGATCGACTCTCCACGGTCTCAATGAGTGAATTCACAGACACCCCCCTCTGGCATCGCCCCAACGCGGTCTTGTCCTGGCAGTACTATCTCGGTGACGGCTATGGTGGGCCCGATGATCCGGAGGTCTCCAAGTATGCCGCCCCGTCACGAGCTACAGACCTGGCCGGGCTTCCGCCGACCTACATTTCCACGATGGAACTCGATCCCCTACGTGACGAGGGAATCGAATACGCGACACGACTCATGTATGCCGGCGTGAGCGTAGAACTGCACTCCTTCCCTGGGACGTTCCATGGCTCGGGCGTGGTCGCTGCGGCTGAAGTGAGCAGACGAGCGCGCACCGAAGTGATGGTTGCACTTCGTAGGGGCTTATCTCTGACCTCTTGACCTTCGCAGCGGAGGGGCGCGTGTGTCGAGGGGACTGGGACGACGGCCCAGTCTCATTCGACCAAACTACCGAGGTTTTTTCACGAGAGTAGGAGTCGACAATATGGCAATCAAGCTCAGTGGAAAGACGATCATTGTCGCCGGAGCGGGAGGAATTGGCGATGAGCTTGCTCGCTACTACGCCCGCGAAGGTGCAAATATCGTGTTGGGTGACCTCGACGGCGACCACGCCGAGCGTGTCGCCGGCGGGATCGTGGATGCGGGAGGTGTTGCCTCCGGCATATACCTCGACGGCAGTAACGAGCAATCGGTCGCAGACATGATAGAAGCAACGCGCAAACTGCACGGAGGCGTCGACGGGCTTCATGTGAACTTCGCCAGCTTTGCCGATGGCTCACTCGGACAAGATGCCGTAGACCTTCCGTTGTCGGTGTTCGACGAGATGATGGCCGTCAACACACGCGGATATCTTCTATGCACTCGTGCAGTGATTCCCGAGTTGACGTTGCGAAAAGGCGGCTCGATCGTGTTCACCAGTTCGACGGCCGCTACCAAGCCGCAATCGAGTCTGCCGTTCTATTCCATGAACAAATCAGCCATTCAGGCACTGATCCGTCACGTCGCCTTCACCTTCGGCGCACAGAATATCCGGGCCAACGCGATCGCGCCGGGGGTCATCCTGCATCCCAAGCTGGCGGCTGCTGCTGGCCCCGGACTCGAGAAGCTCGGATTGGAAATGGCAGCAATCAAAGTACGAGTGGGAAACCCCACCGACGTGGCAGCGCTAGGGGCCCTCCTGCTTTCCGATGAGGGTTCTTACATCACCGGCCAGGTCATCAATGTCGACGGCGGAACCACCATGCGCACCTGAGTGCCCGGTACCCACGTTCGCTTGGTCGGATGCTGCGCATCCGACACGGTTCAAGAACGAATCCCAACTCCGATCAGAAATCGACGATCAAGCGTGAACCTGCGATCACGACTAACAACGACGACCGAGCGTACGCATAATGGACTTCGCCGAGTACGAAGGACGCCATGTCCTTGCCATGGGTAGCGCGACGGCAGCGGACCGACATCGTTCAGCCAGATCGATCTTGTGGATCCTTCGTCGACCCGAAATATTCGTGGACTCAGTCGACTACCCGGTCGACGCGTTGTTCGAATGCTCTGGTGTGACACCTTTGATCGGTCAGTCGACATTCTCATGTCAATTTTCTGAGCACCAGGTTGCTGACCGAGCTTCTCCACATCCATGAGCCCGGGATCGCGATCGCGAACGTGTCACCGAATGGTGGATACGCCTGGCGGAGTAGCCGCGCCGCCGTACTCGACTTCCCCACCGCGACATCGATCACCGACGGTATTGACCGGTATCGCCGCATAATCATGAAGCGGGCCATACCTACGCCTTGTGCACGTAGCGGTCCCGATACGACGGTCGATATGTCCGCAGGCTCGGAGGCGGTCTGGAATGTTTCTCCAAACGGCCGCCTCAACAAGTCGAGGCGGCCGTTTGCGGCTGATCGGTTTCAGGTGCTCGCCGGCTCCGGCGTCCTGGTCTTGAGCGGAGTGGTCTTGTTGTTCAGGCCCTCGCCTTCGACGTCGAGGTTGGGCAGGACGCGGTCAAGCCACGTAGGCAACCACCACATCTTGTCGCCGACGATGGCCATGACAGCCGGGACGATCATCATGCGGACCAGGAAGGCGTCGGCGAGAATGCCGATGGCCAAGGCGAATCCAATGGTTTTGATGATCACCTGGTCGGTGAGCGCGAAGCCCGCGAACACGCCGAACATGATCACTGCGGCCGCGACGACGACGCGAGCGCTGTGCTGGAATCCGACGATTACGGCCTGTCGTGCGGGGGTGCCATGCACGAAGGCTTCGCGCATGCGGCTGACGAGAAAGACCTCGTAGTCCATGGCCAAG
This sequence comes from Rhodococcus sp. 14-2470-1a, assembly GCF_002259425.1. Classification (NCBI taxonomy): domain Bacteria; kingdom Bacillati; phylum Actinomycetota; class Actinomycetes; order Mycobacteriales; family Nocardiaceae; genus Rhodococcus; species Rhodococcus sp. 14-2470-1a. The sequence continues at coordinate 58,822 of NZ_NPFZ01000047.1, read as the reverse complement.
CCGAACAGGATGCCGGTCAGCAGCAGCGGGAGGATGAACACGACCGGTGACTGGGTGTCGACGCCGATGAGGTTCGCCAGCCAGCCCCACTGGAAGACCGCCACCGTGGCTCCCAGCGAAATTCCGACGGACAGAAGAAATCCGAGGGCTGCCTTGAGCGGGACCAGGATCGAGCGGAACACCAACATCAGCAGGATGAACGCGAGTCCGACGACCACCGCGAGGTAGAGCGGGAACACCGACGTCAGTTCGTCGGCGATGTCGACACCCACCGCGGTCTGACCAGTGACGAGAGCGCGAGCTCCGGTGTCCGCAGGCAGATCGGACATGGTGTCACGGATCGCGCCGACCAACTCTTTCGTGGCAGCGTCCGAAGGCGCGCTGCCCGGAATTATGGAGATGGTGGTGAAACCGACTGCAGCGAGCTGAGGTTCGAGCGCCTGAGCAACCGGCGGCACGATGGTTGCGATGTCGGTGCCGATGCCCTGCAGCTTCTCGACGGCAGTGTTGACTGCCGCAACAGGATCCGCAGCTCCGACGGTGTCGACGACGACGACCAAGGGGCCGTTGGCGCCGGGGCCGAAGTTCTCCGCAATGGTGTCGAATGCGACGCGGTTGTCGCTTCCGGTGGGTGCAGTGCCGTCGTCGGGTAGCGCGAGCTGCATCGACGCGATGGGCAGGGACACGACCGCGGCTACGAGTAATCCTGCGACGAGGGCCGGCCACTTGAACGTGCTGACCTTCTCGACCCAGCGCTGACCGTTGGTGCGGGTCTCGGGGTTTTCGGGGTCGATGGCTCTGAGGCCCTTGATCTTTCCGCCGAGCACTTTCTTGCCGGCGAAGCCAAGGATGGCCGGGAGCAGTGTCAGTGCGACGAGGACGGCGATGAAGACCATGAACGCGCCGCCGATGCCCATCTGCGTGAGGAATCCGATGCCGCACACCGAGAGTCCTGCGAGCGCGATGATGACGGTCAGTCCGGCGAAGATCACTGCCGAACCTGCGGTACCGACGGCTTTGCCTGCAGCGTCTTCCAGCGAATGGCCCTGTCTCACTTCGCTTTGGTAGCGGGACATGATGAACAGGGCGTAGTCGATGCCCACGGCGAGTCCGAGCATGGTGCCGAGTGCGGATGTGACCGAGCTGAGTTCGACGAACGCACCGAGCACGGTGATGCCCATGATGCCGATTCCGACACCGATGAGGGCGGTCAGCAACGGCATGCCTGCGGCGACGAGCGATCCGAAGGTGATGGCGAGGACGATGATCGCGACACCGATGCCGATCAGCTCGCCGAGGGGAACTTCGCCCATTGAAGAGACGGCGTCGCCACCGACGGCAACGTTCAAGCCGGCCTGCTCGCCGAGGTCCTTCGCGGTGTCGAGGGCAGCACGGTCGGCGTCGACCAGCTCGATCGCAGGCGTCGTGTAGGTCACCGTGGAGTAGGCGGCGCGACCGTTGTCAGAGATGGTGCCGGTGGTGAACGGGTCGGTTGCCGAGGCCACGTGCTCGGTCTGGGCGGAGGCGATGGCGTCGGCGACGGCGGCCTGGTTGGCCGGGTCGGTCAGCGACTGGCCTTCCGGGGCCTCGAACACGATGCGCGCAGTTGCTCCGTCCGCGGATTCACCGCTGCGTTCGGAGATCAGGGAGAACGCTTCGGTGGATTCGATGCCGTCGAGCTCGAACGAGTCCGAGGTCTGGGTGTTCAACGTGGAAGCACCTAGTACTCCGAGGAGCAGAAGGACCACCCAGATTCCTGCGACGAGTTTGCGATGCAGGAAGGACCAACGGCCCAGCCTGAACAATTGCCATGCCATGGGTGGCGCACCTTTCGATTGGAAGCGATCTCTGATTCAGAAGCGTAAACTTACTTGGTAGTGACTACTAGATTGAGCTCCCGTGACGGTTGTCACTACCGATTCGGTGTGGCTGTTACATTGCTGAACATGGGGTTACGTGAAGTGCATGCGGCACAGACGCGAGAGTTGATTCTCGATGCAGCATTTTCGCTGTTCCTCAAGCGTGGTTACGAGAAAACGACCATGGAGGAAATTGCAGCGACCGCGGAGATCGGCACGACGACGCTGTATCGCTACTATCCGAGCAAGGATCTTCTGGTCGTGGGACCGTTGGAGCTCAACGGGCAGATGGCGAACGAACTGCGCTCACGGCCGGACAACGAGCCGTTGAACATTGCCCTCGGACATGCTCTTCGGGTGCTGTTGTTCACCCCTCGCGCCGGTGTTAAGAGGCTGTCGCAGATTCAGCAGGTTCTCGAGGCCACCCCGTCGTTGGGGGCGCGGTTGTTCGAGCAGTATGTCAACGAGCGAGTTCTACTGGAAGAAGCTGTCGCAGAGCGTCTGGGGCGAGCACCAGACGATCTGTACTGCAAGGCGGCTGCTCGCATGACGACAATGGTGCTGGAATTGGTCAGCGAAGCCAGTCCGATGCGAATGCTGGGCGACGACCTCGCGTCTCTACCGCACATCATCAAAAACCTGGAAGCAGTGATGCAACTGCTCGATTCGAACCCGCCACCCTTTCCACGCGTGTGACTTCGGCTCGTTACGAGCTGACGATTGAGTACCGTTAACCCTGACACCCTCGTTGCCGACTCCGGGTCGCAGGGGTTGGAGGGCGTGCTGGTGCCACATGCCATCACGGGGTGGGAACACGCCGGTTGGACGCATGCGCTCGGTCGCGGTTGCGGCGTTCTGCGCGACGAGAGTAATCCCGGTGTGACGCGGCTCGCGAACGTGTATCTGGCTGTGACCGCAAGCAGGGACCGACCGCTTGCTCGGACGACGCAGCATCCAAAAGGTAAACCTGAGTTAGATGAGCTGGACCGATCTCGGAACGGCTGGCATCTCACTCTGAAGCTTGATGGTCAGTGGTCGGCGGCGTCCACCCAGAGTGCACGCAGGCGTTCGGTCAGCCTTCTCGCTGCGGCAGTCGAATCGGAATCGATCTGAGAGGCCAGTGCCATTCCCACGGTACAATCCGAACCCACCTCGACACCCGTCCTACCATCGAGGGATGGGTCGGTCGCAGCGAACACAACCGACTGCGCAGCGTCCGCCGCCGAACCCTGTACGCCCGCCGAAATCACGTCCCAGTACGGCCGGAACGAAGGTGGAAGCATCTCGACCTTCATCTCCGCAGCATTCGATGTCGCCGCACCTCCGGGATCGACAGCGATCACCGAGATGCCGTTCACTTTCAGTTTTTCCGCCAAATCGTTGGTGTGCACCAGATGCATCGCTTTCGCTCTGCCGGTGACCGCCATTCCGTAGTACGGGCCCGCATCATCGATATCGGCGAAATCCATCGACGACGCACTGATAGCCGCTGAAGTAATGTTCACGATTCGGCTCGGTGCCGCTCGGGTGAGCACACCTATCAGTGCGTCGGTCAGGATCATCGGCGCAATGTGGTTCAGCATCAGGCTTCGTTCGATGCCGTCCGCTGTCTCCAAACGGTCCACGTACATTCCACCGACATTGTTGACCAGCACATCCAACGGACCCTCCGCGGTGATACTTGCTCCCAACGCTGAAACCTCCTTGATCGAGGACATGTCGGCCTGAACGAATCGCACCTCTGCTCCGGGCACCTCAGACTCAAGCCGTGCCACGGCTGCCTCGCCGCGACCACCGTCCCGGCCGACCACCGTCACCGCATGCCCCGCACGGGCCAGACCGAGTGCTGTTTCGAGTCCTATCCCACCGGTGCCGGCTGTGATCAGTGACTTTTTATTGCGTGCTTGCATGGTTTTGTTGCTCCTCGATGAGTTGTGAACTTCTCGAACGTCGGTCCGGCACACTCACGCGCTATCCGCGACTGACCATCGTCATCGGTACGCGTGGCTCGGTGCAGATTCCAACCGAACCGGAATCGATCGGCAGTGGTGATTTCGGGGCTGTACATCATCATCGCCGCATTGGCAGTGATACCCCTGTCGTCAGTGTCTTCCGATCGTCAACGTACACGGCCTCTTTCGGGCCTGACGACAATGTACCTGACATGTCAGCAAAAAGCGATGCGGCCGACGCGATCGCGTCTTAATTCCTAGTCGGCAATCAAGTTCTTCGAGGTGCGGGTCCATTTCCCCCACCGTTGCCGAGCTCGTCACCGACACGCAATTCCCGTTCATGCGAGCAAGAGTCGAGTCACTCTCGACCTCGGCGCGGTTCTCAGCCCAGGACAACTTTCGCGCTGTAGACCCAGAGTGTCTCGTCGCTTTCGGCGTCTCCCAACCGTCGACGAGGTGACCCACAGTCGGCATCACAAGTGGATCGCGCAGTACTTGGTCACCGACGATGCGGCCGAAGCACACCACGGTCACTGCCTGTATCCCCGACCACGATCTAGACGGTATCAATGAAGCCGGTCGGCTACCGGCGAGGTGCATGTTTCTCGGGTCCTTGTGCAGCAACGAATTCCCCGTCGAGCCGTACGGCCCTCGACAGCGCAGCATCGACGCCATCGCGGTCGTGCGAGGTCCAGGACCGACACCGCCCGTACTGGAATCGCATTGGCGAACACGTGTCTCAACCTCCCTCGCTCACCCCCGGCGTTCGTCGACGGGGCATATGTCCCCGGCAAGCTCCAGGCGCGGCTGAGGTCGAGGCTCGGGAGGGACACCAGTCGGCTAAAGCCATTCGGCAGGCTCGCCCCGCCTCATCGGCCGCACCTCAGGTGAAAGCGAGCAATGCCTATCGCGGTGCGAGGTGGGAGTCAGGTCCCACTGCGGCCATCGATTGCGCCAAGATACGTTCGAAGGTGTCGGCGTAGTCGGTTTCGATCCATACCTGTTGTGCAGCCATGCCGCAGGCGAACGCAGCCCCCACGATGGCAGCGGGGCGGGGATCTCCTGGAGGCGAACCGAGTCGCGCACGAACAGCGGCGATCAATGGACGCTGCATCTGGGACATCTTGTCCAAGTATCGAGCCGTCAAACTCGGAGTGCTCCGCACGATCCGATCGATCGCGAGGTCCGCGGAATCGTAGGCTCCCGGCCCACCTCCGACGACGATGTCACGAAGCACGTGTTCGAGCGAGACCCAGATCGGCTCGCTGTCGGGCAGCGCCGCGAAAAGCTCCGCCATGCGATCGGCCATGTCCTCGAACTTACCCATCACCAGATCGTCCTTGGATGAGAAATAACGAAAGAACGAACGCTCGGACATTCCCGCCGCGACGGCAATCTCTTCGACCTTCGTCTGCTGGTAGCCCTGTTTCGAGAACAAACCGATACCTATGTCCATCAGTTCGGCGCGCACCGCTCGCCGGGTACGTTCACGTAGCGATACGCCCTGCGGTCTCCGTGCGCTCATCACCTCAAATTATCACTTCCACGCGAACCTGTCAGTGAGTGACATATTTTGCAGCATGTGTTAATTTGGTCAGACGACGATGGGAGTGTTCGATGAACAAGGTGTGGTTCGTGACAGAAACGTCGAAAGGCTTCGGTCGACAATTTGTCCAGACCGCTCTGGAGCGAGGCGACCAGGTCGCAGCTACCGCGCGAAACGTCGCTTCGCTCGAGCAGTGGAAGGCGTGGGCACCCGCGGCCATTGCCGCCAGCGAAAACGGGCGGCACGCATGAGCACCCCGATTACTGTCGTCGATGCCGGCGCCACTGCGGTATCGCGGCAAGCGACGATCACAGCACCGGCGCACCAGATCTTCGACCTCGTTGCCGATCCACACCGTCACCCCGGACTGGACGGGTCGGGAACTGTTCGCGACACTCCGGTATCCGGCCCACACCGCCTCAGCACGGGCGCGGTTTTCACGGTCGGGATGCGCAAGTACCGCAACAATTACTCCAGCACCTTGACAGTGACCGAGTTCGAGACCAACCGGGCCATCGAATGGCAACACAGCCTCGGCCAGCGCTGGCGGTGGGAATTCGAGCCGGTAACGTCCACAACTACTCGCGTCACCGAAACGTGGAACTACCGTGACGCAAAGTCGCCGCTCATGCTGAAGCTGTTTCGATGGCCCACCCTCAATGCCGCTGCGATCGAAAACACGTTGCGCGAGCTCGAAGCACGGTTCGCACCCGGCCCAAAATAGACGCCGGACACCGATCGACTAGCCCTCAGCCATCCAGCGCGACTGAGGATCAAAGCTTGATATTGGCAAAAGTAAGCAACATGCGACGGCGGCCACCGACAAATAAAGCATACCCTGACCTGCGGCATGAGTCGGCAGCAGCTTGGAGAGCCACCTCCGCGCAGCCTCGAAACGAGGCTGGAGCAATTTTCTGTCAAACTGCCTGACCTATCGCCCGACAGCTGGAGCATCTACCTCGAACGCGGCGGACGGAAGTCGCAACGACGTCGCGAGAGGGAATCGAGCGACGCATCTGGTCTCAGCATTAATGCGTGCGGTAAGTAGGCACAACACCTGCTGGGGTCGTGCAGCTAAGTAAATCTGACATCGACCTCAGTCGCGGTTCGCCGTTCCATCGCTCTTCACTCCGACACCCGTCGGGCGGACTCTGCCCTAGTCCCTCCAAACAGCACGTGACGTAAACCACAACCCAGGACAGAATGGGCGATATGACAACTTTTCCATCGATGGACCCAGAACTCGCCGCAGCTGCCGCAATGATCCCCCAGGCAGATTTCGGTGACATCCACGCAGCCCGGTCGGCCGTCGAAGCATTGCTGAGCGGGCCGATAGCAGAACTGTCCTACGATGGCGTCGATGTCCGTGTCCTCGGCGCTCCAGGAATCGGGTCCGATCCCGAGGTGACCATCAGGTTCCTGACGCCTCAGCACGCCGAAGGTCCCCTGCCTGTGCTCGTGTGGATTCACGGCGGCGGATTCGCGATCGGAACCGCCGAATCCGACGATCCGTACTGTGTCGAGGTCGTACGTGAGCTGGGCGTGGCGGTTGCGAGCGTGGACTACCGCCTTGCCCCGGAAACGCCGTTCCCGGGGCCTCTGAACGATTGCTACGCGGCCCTGTCCTACGTCCACGCCAACGCCGACGAGTTGGGCATCGATCCTGATCGCATAGCAGTCGGTGGCCAAAGCGCAGGTGGTGGACTCGCTGCGGGAACTGTGTTGAAGGCACGCGACGAGAGCGTCGTTCCGGTTGCCTTCCAGCTACTGGAAATCCCCGAACTCGACGACAGGCTGTCCACTACCTCGATGACCGAATTCGTGGACACGCCGCTCTGGCACCGCCCCAATGCAATTCTGTCGTGGCAATACTACCTTGGCGAGAATTACACCGGCACCGACGATCACGACGTATCCATCTACGCCGCGCCGGCACGCGCAACGGATCTGGCGGGTCTGCCTCCGACGTACCTGTGCACGATGGAATTGGATCCCCTGCGCGACGAGGGAATCGACTACGCACTTCGTCTGCTCGGTGCAGGCGTGAGCGTCGAGCTGCACTCTTTCCCTGGCACCTTCCACGGATCGTCGCTGGTCGCCACCGCAGAGGTCAGTATCCGAAGCCGCGCCGAGGCCATGAATGCTCTCGGCAGAGGCTTGCGCACATCAGTGTCAACTTCGTAGCGTACCCAGATGCAAGGACTTATGTACCGGCTGGCGGAGCTCGATGCGAACTCCGCAGGCTTGGTCCGTGTGATCGACTATTTCGACGCATTGATCCGGCACGGCGCCGATATGGCGACGATGCTGCGTGCCAGTGCCACATTAGCTGATTGCGTCGTCGGTATGGATGTGTCCGGTTGGCCGGGATCAGGCCAGCAAGCGCGCCGATGCGATCCCCGAGGTCGCTGGTCCCCGCAACCCCAACGTTCGCCGTCGTCGACGAAAGACGTGGTGATCGATGACAATGCGATCGGAACCGTGTGGCTCGAACGAGTCGGTACTCCCCTTCCTCTCGATGACATGCTCGTAGATCGCATGGCCCTGACCGCAGCGTTCATCTTGCAGCCCCGTCGCACACTCACCAAGTCCGAGCACACCGTCAACCTACTGTTTCCCATGGACGACTTGGCGGTGCTCACTGCCTGCGCAGCGCTCGGTCTGGACCCCAGCACAAACCTGCGCGTCGTCGCATACGACGCCGACGCGAAGCTGCCGAGCACGTGGTCGCGGGCTGGGGACGCCGTCGCTGTCACGGTCGACGATACTGTCCTGATCCCGGTGATACGTACCGAAGAATTGGTCAGATTACCTGTAGCCATGGGCATTTCACTCCCTGCGCCGGCATCGACCGTATATCTTGTCGTCGGATCCGCTTACTTCGCCCGCAGCCAGGCGAGCAATGACCGACCGATCGTCGACGCAACCGACCTCGGCGCCCTGAACCTTCTTGCAACGGGCAACAACGCCCCTCCTCGCGATGCTATTCCAGACCTGGTCCGTGCCCACGAGCTGACTGAAACCACGGCAGGACTGGAACTTCTGTCCACCCTGCGCGTCTATCTGCACTCGGGGACACTGCGTGGCGCTGCCGACCGGCTGCACCTTCACCACAGCAGCGTGGCGCATCGGATGGCGAAACTGTCCCACCATCTCGGTTTCACCGTCGACGCCATCGACAACCGGCCGCGCGCGGCATCGATGATTATGGTGCTCGACAACGACGAGACCCCACGCCGCCGAAGCCCCCTGAGCTCAACTCGAGATGAATCCCAGCCCGAATTCACAGTGCCCTCGCTCGGTCCGGACAGGTGAGGCCATGACCGCTCGGCTCTCTTGTCTTCGCGGAGGGCGGCGTCCACGACTACGTCGCACTGCGGACCGCACGCGACTACCCCAACGACCATTCGTCAGAAACAACAAGAGGAGTCAAATCATGCGGTTGCAGAACAAGGTTGCATTCATCACTGGTGTGGCACGGGGCCAAGGACGCGCGCATGCCGTTCGACTTGCCCGCGAGGGTGCGGACATCGCAGGTATCGACTTGGCTGCGCCTATCGAAGGTGTGCCCTACGACCCCGCCACACGCGACGATCTTGCGGAAACTGTCGCTTTGGTGCAAGCAGAGGGGCGACGAGCCCTTCTGGGAGTCGGTGACGTCCGGGATCTCGAAGGCCAGAAGAAGTTCGTTGCCGATGTCGTGTCCACGTTCGGCGGGCTAGATGTCGTGGTGGCAAATGCCGGGATCTGCATTCCGGCAACGTGGGAGGAGTCGACTGCCGAAATATTCAAGGACACAATCGATATCAATGTGACAGGGGTGTGGAACACGATCATGGCTACCGCACCTCATCTGATACGGCGTGGTGGTGGTTCGATCATTGTGATCAGCTCCGTGGCCGGGAACAAAATGCAGCCCTTCATGATCCATTACACCACCAGCAAACATGCCCTGGTCGGTATGACCCGTGGGTTTGCCGCCGAGCTCGGACTGCACAACATCAGAGTGAACAGTGTGCATCCAGGAGCCGTGAACTCCCCGATGGGATCTGGATCAATGCAGCAGCGGATAGCGGAGACCACGGAATCCAACCCGAAGCTGGCGGGGATGAATACTCCCTTCTTGAACAGATGGGCCGCAGACACCAGCGAAATCGCTGATGCCGTTGCCTTCCTAGCATCGGATGAGTCGAGTTTCATCACCGCGGACAGTCTGACCGTCGACGGCGGCGCACAGCACTTCTGACTCGGATCACTCTCTTGCGGCCGGACCTGCGTTCGTCATACAGAGCAGAGCGAAGATTGCGGCATCGTCGCGATGGACACGTACACCTGTACGCGCCGCTGACCTCGGACTTACAACCGGTTTCTGCAACTTCTTTCGTAGGCGCGCCGGCCCTGACACTTTCGGTGAAGTCGATTCTCTAGAAGGGGCTTGCGTGATCGATCTGTCGACAAATCACAGCCAACTCCCCCTGGGTCGGACAGACCAGAAGTGCACGATCTGCGCGGCCATCGGATTCCCGCTTCTGTGCCTCGTCATCGATTCGAACTGTGGGCAACGAGGACGTCGCCCGCGCTGCCTCTCGGCAACAAGGCAGGCCTGGCACTTGCCGATCCCGAGTTCGTTCACGTGTTTCGTCACGGGAGCGGAGTCGAATAACGACCCGGGGCAGGGTGCGCGTATTCGGGACCGACACGGTGGGCCGAGTGTCACCAGCTCCATTTTGAGGTCGCGGAGCGTAAGACGACGAACACCCGCCGAGTCAAACGGTCACCGACGAATGTTCCCCGCATGGGCGATATTCAATTATCACCAGACCGGGGGCAGTCCGGCACGCGGCGCGGACGGCCGTTCCCCGGCTCTGCCTTACCGTCCAGGGGGGTCGATTCCGGCTCTGATTCGAAGTGAGATTCGGGAAAGCACTTCCATCTCCTGATCGGTGAGCCGGTCGACGAAAAGCCGACGGACCAAGGCAAGATGTCCAGCCGCGGCACCGTCCATCAGCTTCCGGCCGCCGTCCGTGATGCGAACGACGGTACCTCGGCCGTCGCCGTCGCAGTCATAGCGTTCGATCAACTCGCGCTTTTCCATCCGCCGCAGCAGATGGGCGATTCTGCTGGTGTCCCACCCGACTGTGGCCCCCAGTTCCTTGGGCCGAATACCCTCTTCGAGTCCTTCGGAGAGCGGTCCGAGCAGCTCGAACTCGGCGCGCGACAATCCTGCGCCAGCGAGCTGCAGGTCGATCTCGCGATCGATCCGCCGCCACATGTCGACCTGCCCCCGCCACATCGACGCTTCCTTTTCGTTGAGCCACTTCGGATCGGACATCCTTAGATGATAATTCACTGACGCATCAGCTTGTTTTTCAGAGCCACTAGTGGAATTGTAGGTGACGCGTCAGGTAAATGGCCTGAGCCAGAACACCAAGGAGTCGTCGTGACAAGAATCGGAATCATCGTCGGAAGTACCCGTCCGGGGCGTAACGGGGAGCAGGTAGCACAGTGGGTGTACGACCGCGCACTCGAACGATCCGACGCCGAATACGTACTGATCGACCTCCAGCAGGTCGACCTACCCCATCTCGACGAATTCATGCCACCGTCGATGGGTCAGTACCAGAACGAGCACACCAAGGAGTGGGCCGAAACCGTCTCGAAATTCGACGGCTTCGTCATCGTCACCCCCGAGTACAACCACAGCATCCCCGGTGTCCTGAAGAACGCACTCGACTACCTCTACGCAGAGTGGAACAACAAGAGCGTCGGATTCGTCTCCTACGGATCGGCCGGTGGCACCCGTGCGGCCGAACACCTGCGCTCGATCGCCGGAGAACTTCAGCTGGCCGACGTACGACAGCAGGTAACCCTCACCCTCTCAGACGATTTCGAGAACTACAGCACCTTCACGCCCGGGGAACGACACCAGGCACCGCTGTCCGTCCTGTTCGGCCAGGTCGAGGCCTGGGCCAACGCCCTTGCGCCCTTGCGCTGACACCCACCTCGCAACGAAAGAGAAGTACGGTGAATACACCATCGCTGGCAGCCGGCCGATCCATTTCACGAGTGGAGTCGCCTCGCACCCTCGGACCCGACGCACAGGTCGACAACAAGGCTTTGATCTTCGATCCGAGCGACCCCACCCTCACCGATCCCTTCTTGTTCTTCGGCGAAGACTGGTTCTCCACCCCGGGTTTCGAGTGGCATCCTCACCGGGGAGTCGAAACGGTCACGATGGTCGTCGACGGCGTCCTCGAACACGGAGACAACAAGGGACATGCCGGAGCACTGGAAACCGACGACATCCAGTGGATGACCGCGGGCCGCGGAATCATCCACCGAGAGCTCGCGTACCGCAACGAACGTGCACATGTTCTGCAGCTCTGGCTGAATCTGTCTGCCGCAGACAAGATGACCGACACCAACTACCAGAACCTGGTCGCCGCACAACGACCTCGTATCGAACGCCCCGGCGTGATCATCGACGTCATCTCCGGCACGGTGGAAGGGCATACCGGACCGGCCCACAACCACGTCGCGGTACAGGCGGTGATCATCACCATCGAACCCGGCACCCGAACCGACTACGCACTGCCTGGGAACCATCGAGCATTCGTACACGTACTCTCCGGCAGCGCCGACGTCAGCGGGCACCGTCTGGACACCGGCCGCACCGCATGGTCGGAACCCTTGCCCTCAGAACGCGCCGCCGACGCGACCGCACGAGCGAGCTCGCTCTACCTGAGCACACCCGACGGGGACACCACGACACGACTGATGATCTTCAGCGGTGCCCCGTTGAACGAACCCATCGCCCTCGGGGGTCCGTTCGTGATGAACACCAAAGTCGAAATTACTAAGGCCTTCAACGACTTCCACGCCGGCAAGTTCGGGCCAATCCCCCGGCTCATGCGACTGAGCTGACTTCTCCAACCGAACGAAAGAGACCGACCACCATCATGAATATCTTCCTCTGGATCCTCGCCGCAGTCCTCGCGATAGCCTTCCTCGGCGCAGGCGGCATGAAACTCGTCAGGACGCGGGCCCAACTCTCCGCGGCGGGCATGGGCTACGTCGACGACCTTTCCGATACTGCGGTCAAAGCTATCGGTGCCTTCGAAGTGCTTGGCGCATTCGGACTGATCCTGCCGCCGGTGTTCGGCATCGCGGTGATCCTGACCCCCCTCGCAGCCACCGGCCTGACCATCACCATGCTTGCCGCGCTGGCAGTCCACATCCGCCGACGAGAGTTCACCGCCCTACCGGGACCGATAGTCCTCGGCCTGCTCAGTGCGGTCCTCGCTGCATTCCGATTCGGACCGCACGGCTTCTGACTCGCACCATCGACGAATCCGGGCACCGGTGGCAAAACCGACTGTGGGAACGCTCGATTCGCGATGTCAAGGTCGGTGAAGCCTCGCACCGACCATGCACGCTGCTCGTACCGATGAATCTTGATATCGCTCTGCGGTGTGATTGAGGTCGCCGTTCGGGAACCCACTCCCATCGACGTTCGGCCAGGCGTGGTTGACAGAGACGGGAAACCGACAGGTTTCCTCGACGTGTATAGGTTCTCCCAAGATGCGACTTGGCCGGGCAGTTTCAGGAGAGCAAGGCGATCAGATCGTCGTACGAGTCGGACTTTAGCCGTCGCGCGGCGCGCCATCGTGCTCGATCGGCGACGTGGTGCGCAGCATTTCACGCTCTTGCGGTGCTGCTCTTCGACGCGCGGACTCGGGCTGCCTCGTGCACTGCGGTGACGTTCGTCTTCACTGATGAGTTCGTCATGATCAACACTCTTATGTGGCATGGTTTTCTTCGATCGGAATGGAGGTGGTTTCGGTACTCGTGTCAGCGGCGGTGGAGAGTGCGCGGCGGGCGCTGCGGCCGAGGCGAGTGTGATTGAAGATGAGATTGAGTGCGAAGGCTGCCAGTGCCGCGAGCGTTATCCCGCTGCTGAGGATGATCTGAGCTGATGATGGAAACTGGGTGAACATGCCCGGTACGAACGTAGGCAGCAGACCGACGCCGACAGCAACGGACGCGATGGTCATGTTGATCGGATCGGACAGGTCGACCTGCCGCAGGGTGTTGATTCCTACGACTGCAATGACCGAGAACAATATGAGACCAACACCTCCCACGACCGGTGCCGGTAGGCCGGCGACGAAAGCGCCCAACTTGGGAATCGAGCCCAGCGCGATCAGGATGACACCGCTGACCGCCGTGACGTGGCGGTTGTAGACGCGTGTTGCGGCAACCGCACCGACGTTGTTGGTGTACACGGTATCTATGAATGCATTGAACACCGCACCTAGAATCCCCGAAACACTGTCGCCAGCAAGCCCGCGAGCTAGATCGCTCCGCGAGATCGGTTTTCCGGTGATCTCTCCGAGCGCAAGAATACTCGCGGTCGATTCCGCGAAGATCACAACCATGACGACCGTCATTGCTACTACTGCGGTAAGCGGGAATTGTGGTGCGCCGAAGTGAAAGGGCGACGGTATACCGACCCACGACGCGTCACTCACCGATGCCAGATCGTAGAGCCCGAGGGGAATCGAAATCACAGCGCCGACCAATAGTGCGATGAGTATGCCCAGTTGACGCCACAGATTCCGGCCGAGACATAGAAAGCCGACAGCGACGAGCAGGATCAGCGCGGCAAGTCCAATGTTGGTCGGCGACCCGAAGTCGCTCGCAGACGGGTCGTTTCCGACGATCAGCCCGCCTGCTACACCAATCAGTGACAGACCGACCACGGTCAGAACAGATCCGGTCACCAGGGCTGGGAAGTAGCGCAACAACCCAGAGAATATCCATGCCAATGGGATGCCGATGATGCCGCCGATCAGCATGGATCCGTATACGGCGGGCATTCCATACTCGGACGCAATGAGAATCATTGGCGCTAACGCTGCGAAGGATCCCCCGCAGATGATCGGTAGTCGGATGCCGACAAGTTTTCCGATCCCGAGGCTCTGCATCACCGTTATTACACCGGAAATGAGAAGATCGGCGCAGATCAGCATGGCTGTGGTCTGCGTGTCCAGACCGACAGCTGCGCCGAATATGATTGGCACGCTGATGCACCCGGCATACATGATGAGTACGTGCTGCAGCCCGAAAGCGAGCAGCCTCGGGGTAGGTAAGCGTATGTCCACAGCGTGGGTCATGGGGGTGCTCCAGGTGTCGATCTATTGAGTACTTTTATTCTTTAGGGAAATATTTAATTGACTATGTTTATTCTGTTACGATCCCGCCGTCCAGGTTTCTGTTCTGTAACCGTCCGTGGTGTTCCAGGCATGGCGAGCACGACGGTCGCGAATAGATTCCACGCGTCGGAACCCATCCGTTGCCAGTCGATGCGGGCCGCCCACCCGTCCTAGGGCCGCAGCAACAATGCACCGCCATCGTGCACAGCGTGTCGCAATTGAGCCGCGAGTGTGGCATCAGTCCGCGCGACGAGATGTGCCTCGCCCGCTCAGCCAGATCCGGCTAGACGCTCTTCCTGCGCGAGCTATGCAGCACAGAACCTCGATCTCGATCGATCGGGGGGTTCACGAGTCCTGTCATCCTCGACCCGGTGCGCAGTCGAGGATGACTTTCCTGAAGAGTTCGCTCTTATCGAAATCCTCGAATGCGTTCTGCGAGTGGGTGATCGGCCAGATCGAGTGCACGGAGGTTTGACGTCGTGTTTGACGCAGAAGGCGGCGAAAGCGGGGTGAGCTCGTCGGGGGCTGCCCATCGCGGATCCGACGATGGTGATCGAGCGGCGAGACAGATTCGTCAGGTCGAGATCGGTGTGGCGCGCCGCCGACGGGCTCCGATGACGACGAGCCGCCCACTGGGCTTTAGCGCGTCGAGGGGCCGTGCGAACGTCGCCGCTGACGTGTCCTGGTAGTAAGGCACCGTGGGTGAATGCCCAGTCGGCACAGAGTTGACACGCCGCGCGGGCACAGCGATTTCGAGCGGATTGGCTGCCGAGGAGATCGACGTCCAACCCACTGTCGCGTCACTACGGTCGAACACGCTGCAAACAGGCTTCACTTCGACGACAATGCTCGAACTACAGGCAGCCCCGGTTTCATCGCAGAGTGCCCGATGCAGGTTGGACGAGATCCTCGATCGTGTTGTTGTACGAGTGTCGGTACTAGCCGCATGATCATCGGCGCACCGACGATGGCCATCGTCAGTCTGGGTTGGCAACGACGGCACTCAGGTGGATGCATCACCCTTTGCAGATCAGCTCACGGTGGCTTCATTTCCCGCAGCATCCGTCGCCGAATTCAAGGGGCGAGGCTGACTGAACACAGTCGGTTGCTGTAATTCGCTATCACGGTGGCGAGTTCGTCGGTCGCCGACAACTGCGGCGCGTGATCGGAATCCAGAGAGAAAATCTCTACACCGTGTGAAATTTCCTGCATGCGGCGTTGAGCCGAGAGCGGAACGGATCGGTCGTCGAGGGCCTCGATGTACAACTTCGGGATGGACCCGTATCGGGTGGTTGTCCACGTCGGGGTGATCAGTCGTGCGGACTCCTGTTGCGGGCGAAGGCGGCGCGATGCATCCGCTGCCGCCGCCGGATCTGCACGCTGAAAGAACACCGTTGAGCTTACGTCTACGGGTACGGTGCTGATTCTACGTTCGGCAGTGAATTCGAGATCGGCGGTGATACCGACAGTGGAAGGTAAGTCCACGTCGGCACAGATATCGTCGAACGATCGTCCCGAGGGGAGCATCATCCCGGCAACGAACACGACCCCGGCAACGCGATCGTGCAGTCGCTCCGCGACCTGGGTTGCGACGACTCCGCCGCCCGAGTGACCGACAATGACGAGCGGGCCGTCAAAGCCTGCGATGTCGGCAATGACCGAGTCTGTGAGCATCTCAAGGGTGATCGGTACGTCGGGGTCGATCGCATCACCGACTCCGGGCAGTGCCACTGCGTACGGACGATGTCCTGCAGTGCTCAGTCGGTCGATGATGCTGTCCCATACCCACGGGCCCGCCCACGCCCCGTGGATCAGGACGATGACTGCACCGCTCATACCTGGCTACTTTGCGCTGCGAGAACTCGGGCTGCCTCGCGCACCGCGGTGACGTTCGCCTTTCCCTGGCGGGAGCCGGCAAGTTTGGCGGTGATGTGATCGCGGACCAGGATCGGCTCGTAGGCGAGACCGTCGTCAGCGTCAAGATGGCTCGGCAGTGTGGAGATCGTGGCGTCGATGTTCCCGTCGTGGAAGTACGCCACCGAGCGCCGGCGCTGGATAGTGCCCTCGACGATCGGCGGCTTGACGCGGTGCAGCGTGGACATCCAGCGATCGTTGGTCAGGCGCGCGGTGAGATCGCCGAGGTTGACCAGCAGTGCTCCATCGATGGGCTCAACGTCATGCCAGGTACCGTCGCTGGCGAGTACCTGAAGACCTGGGACCTGGTCCGCCCAGAGTACGGTCACGAATCCGAAGTCGGTGTGCTCGCCCATTCCAGTGAGATCGCCGTCAAGCGTGATCGTGCCTTCGGGCAGTGCGTAGTTGTTCATGCGCAGCACGTCGACCGAATGGTCGGCGTGGACATCGAAGTATTCGTTGTCCAGTTGCAGGGCGTCAGTAAACACCGCTGTCAAAGTTCGTGCTACGCGTGCGGCATGTTGGTAATAGGTTTCCACTGCGGCGCGGAAACCCTCGACGTCCGGCCAGAGGTTGAGGCCGTAATCGTCCTCGGACAGACTCAAGTGCGGGAAGGAACGAGCTTCTGTGCCGACATTGAAAGCCTCGAAGAAATCGTTCATCCTGGTGGCCGATTCGATGCCCAAACTCAAGCTCAGAGACTCGCTCTTGGGGGGACTATAACCCCGGTTGGTGCCGTCGACGCGGTATCGCTTCTTCGTCTCGAGCGGGAGCGAAAAGAACGCGTCGACCGCGCCAGCCAACCCGGACAAGACCTCCTGGGGGATGCCGTGTCCGAGGATCTGAACGAACCCGACCGTCGAACATGCGGCATCCATCTGCGAGCTGACCTCGGAGCGTTCGGTAGTCGTGCCCGCTGACGTGTACGCGGTGATGTCGATGACGGGAACCGTGAAGGTAGGGCGTTCGATACTGCGTGGCATTGCTTCTCCGCTTCGTACTGTAGTGGGCCTGTCGAACCGCAGTTCGACGTTAAACAACATTGAACAGAAGAATATTTAATTCCATGTGTTTATTCTGTTACGTTGTGCTCACCGCCGCCTAGGCCGCACTCTCGATGTCCGTCCGGCGGACCGTCCACCGCATGTAATTGCCGGATTTGGTAGCGTCCGGGAGTGGACGACGATCAGCGAGACCTCGCCCGATCACTGGGAGCGTCGATACGCGCCGCGCGCCGCGCTATCCAGCTGACCTTGACCGATGTGGCCGCGAGATCGCAACTGTCACAACCGTTTCTGAGTCAGATCGAGAACGGTAACGTCATGCCGAGCGTCATCAATCTGCACCGAATTGCCCAGGTGCTCGGCACGACTGCCCACGATCTCCTCGAACAGGGTGCACGCGTGGACGCGACAGTGATCCATGTCGACGATTCGTCGTCGTATTCTCTCGGTCCAGGAGCTGTGATGCGTTTCTGTACGGCGGGTTCTCGTTCCATGGCATGCAACGAAGTGATAGCCGATCCTCGCAGTGCCGCCGAATCGCCCACCTCCCATAACGGTGAAGAACTCCTCTACGTGATCTCCGGACGCGTTCGATTCGTCGTCGACGACGCTGAGCACACCCTCGAACCCGGAAGCACGATCTACTACACCGCATCGTCGCCGCACCAATGGTTCAACGACACCGAGGACACTGCTAAATTTCTGTTCATCTGCACACCACCCGGGTTCTGAATTCCTTCCCACAGCGGGCGAAGTACCTGTCGTCGAGAACGCTTCGTGCGATCACACACTATTTCGCCAGGCGATGCCGAACTGCGGAACAGAGGTCACCTATTACTCCATTAGCTGTTGACGGTTGGCCGCCTTGGACTCGCGGCGGTCGGTGCGTTGACGCGGGTGTCCGAGTCATCGCCGCATCCCGGAGCGGTTCGTCACAAAATCAGGTCTGGGCCGATCGCCGGGCGTTCAGTCGAGAAGATCACCCAACGCTCCGGTTACGGACTGCTCTACCAGCTGCAAGTGCGCGCGCGCAGTCTGCTCGGCAAGTATCGCATCGCCTGAGGAGTACGAATCGAGCAACGTGAGGTGATCGTCTCGGGCACGTTCGTCGACTCGGGTACTGGCCACCCCCAGGCGTACGTACCTATCCGATGTGAGCCACAGCTGCCGGAGAATACGTTCGGTCAGTGGCCCCAATGCCGGTTCCAGTAGCGCTCGGTGAAATTCGCGGTGCGCGGCCAGAAACTTATTCACATCAGAGCCGACGTGGCGGTCCATGTCGTCGAACGCGGCCACGGCCAGCCGGATGTGAAGCTCGGTGCGGCTGGCTGCACTCTGCCGCATCAGGGGCGGCTCGATTGAACGCCGGAGTGTGTACACCTCACCGAGCTCGGTCATCGAGACACCGGCCACTCTCGTGCGTCGGCGCGGCGACGACACTACGAATCCTTCGGATGCAAGTGTGCGGAGGGCTTCACGGACGGGGATGGTGGATACACCGAACTGCGCCTGGAGATCACGGGGCAGCAGCACTTGTCCCGGTTTCAATGTGCCGTCGAGGATCATGGCGCGTACGAGATCGGTGATGTCGCGGCCGAGCCCTTGGGAAAGCGCAGTGGTGCTCACGTCTGTCACGAGGCCCAGTCCTCTCCGATCGTCGCGTGGCCGGATGTACGGCCGTCGTTCGATGATAGTGCTCGCTCTTTATCGCTCCGAGGGCGTGCGGGTGGCGCGTGCGAGTGCGACGACGATCGATTCGTAGGTGCGTCCCGTCGCATGTTCCAACCCGACCTCGCATGTTCGGTTGGACGACGTCACTGCCGCGCTACCTGCCAGGATCACCTCGGCAGCCTCTGCGCGTGTGGCCGACTCGGTGAGCTCGGGATGTAGAAACCCGCGATCGCCCGCGAAGCCGCAGCATGTGGTCGAGGCCGGAACGTCGACGGTCTCGGCGAGGGCGGCCGCGATCGTCATAAGATCAGCACCGAGTTCGAGGGTGCGTGCTGAGCAGGTGGGGTGGACCGCCATCGACGACAACGGCGCGCTCACGCGCAAAGTCGGCAGGAGGTGCTTCGCCGCCCACGTCAGAGAGTCCACGATCTGTAGTCGAGTGTGGTGCATGCGGCGTTTCTCGTCCAGGTACGGCAAAATCTCGCGGCTCACTCCCAACGTGCACGAGGTTGCATCCACCACGATGGGGAGCCGCCCCTGCTCGCTCCACCGCCAGAGATCGTCGACGAGGTGTCGTGCTGTGTACGTATTGGCGTCGGTATAACCCTTGGAATGCCACACTGTGGCGCAGCATGTCCCGGCTACGTCGTCGGGAATCCAGACGGGCTTCCCTGCCCGGGCCGAAACTTCGGTGAGCGCGGCCACGACATGCTCGTCGTCGCCGTTCGGCGATGGCCCGAAGATCCGATTGATGCACGCTGGAAGATACACCGCGTGTGCCCCCGAACGGGTTGTCGAGGGCATCGACGGGGCAGCTGTAGGCATGGCGTCGATCCATGACGGCACCAGTTCGTTGCCGACTGCTCGTCTGGCCAGCGCCGTCAACACTGTCATTCGACGGGTTCCCATCCTTGCACCGATGCGTAACGTCGTCCGAGCGACGCGTTCGACGAGTGACCAATGCCGCGCCATCGAAACTGCTACCCGGGAGGCGTGGGGTGTGTTGGACGCTGTCCGGAAGTCTTTCATCAGTGCTCCGGTGTCGATACCGACCGGACATGCCGCAGCGCACGAGCTGTCACCGGCGCAGGTCTGCACGGCGTCGTACTCGTATTGCCGCAGAAGGGTGTCCAACGTCGGTGAGCCGTGCGGGTGACGCTCCATCTCGCGGCGGAGCGAAATGCGTTGACGCGGAGTGGTGGTGATGTCGCGGCTTGGGCATACCTGCTCGCAGAAGCCGCATTCGAAGCAGGCGTCCGCGATCGTCTCGATCGCAGGCATGGTCTTGAGATTGGACATGTTGGCTGTATTGTCGCGGTTGAGCATCACTCCGGGCGCAAGAACCATGTGCGGATCTGCCAAACTTTTGATCTTCCACATCAGATCGACGACCGCGCGGCCCCATTCCAGTTCAAGGAACGGTGTCATGTTCCGGCCCGTTCCGTGCTCTGCTTTCAATGAGCCGTCGAAGCGGTCGACGACCAGATGCGCGAGGTCGTCCATGAATGCTTCGTAGCGAGTTCGGTCGGCTGCCGAGCTTGCGTCCAGCGCGAGAATGAAGTGCAGGTTTCCGGCGGATGCGTGGCCCGCGACTCCAGGCGGGTAACCGTAGTGGCCTTGCAAGGCTGCTATGGCGCGACTGGCCTCGGCCAGGTGTTCGGGTCTGACACATACGTCCTCGACGATCAGAGTCGTACCGGGAGGTCGGCTTGCGCCGAGACCGGCCATGAGACTGCCGCGTACCCACCAATAGAATTCGGCGAGATCGTCGTCGGAGGTGAACTCGGCAGGCTCGAGCAAGACGAGACCATCGACGATCGATTGGGCGCGCGACTGTACTTCGGCCACGGATCGAGGGTCGGCGGTACGGAACTCGACGAGGAGCGAGGCACACCGGTCTGTCAGTGTTGCCCACGAAGCAGGAGCGCGCGGTTTGTCGGCGGACAAACGTAGGGTCGGCGCGTCCATCAACTCGACGGCTCTGGCACCTGCTGCGACGAAGTGCTCGACGGCGTCGGCTGCACCTCGAAGATCGGGGAACAGCAGCAGTGCCGTCGTGTGCAGAGCCCCAAGTTGAACAGTGTCGAAAACCACCTCGGCAATGAACGCGAGGGTTCCTTCCGAACCGATGACGAGTCGACGAAAGATTTCCAGCGGCGAGTCGGCATCGAGGAATGCCACGAGGCGATATCCGTTGGTGTTCTTGATCTCGTACTTGTGCCGCAGACGTGTTGCGAGTTCGGTGTCGGCTCGAATACGGTCACGGATCGTCAGCAGCCCGGCGGCGAGCTCGGGTGCGGCGTCATGGAATCGACGTTCGGCATCCGGGGCTGCTGTGTCGACAGTTGTGCCGTTGGGCAGCACCAGAGTCATCGAGCGAACGGTGGCGTACGAACTGTGGGCAGTACCGGCGGCCATTCCGCTGGCATTGTTGGACACGACGCCTCCCACGCATGCAACGTTGCTGCTCGCAGGATCGGGCCCGAGGACCCGTTGGTGTTTCTTGAGGGCGGCGTTGATGTGGCCGATGATCGCGCCCGGTCGTGCCCGTACGGTCTTACCGTCGTCGAGGATCTCGAATCCGCCCCAATGCTTGCGAACGTCGACGAGAAGGTCGTCGGTCTGCGATTGTCCGGATAAACTGGTTCCCGCAGCCCGAAAGACCACCGACCGACGGTGCGTATGTGCGTACGCGAGTACCCCGATCACGGTATCGAGGTCTTCGGCAACGACCACGGCACTGGGAATCATTCGGTAGGGGCTTGCATCGCTTGCGTAGCGGGCGAGGTCGAGTACCTCGCCGAGTACCTGATCGCCGAGAGTCTCGACGAGTTCGGCGACCAAAGCAGCCGATGCTGCGCCGTGTACCCGATCAGGGAAATTTCGTCGATCTGTCCCGTGATCTGTGTGCGGACCCAGTCCGGCGCGTGCTTGTATCGAGCGCAGAACTTTCGACGAGATCGGCGGCATCAGAGTCTTCCTGAAGTCGGGTGCGGGGCAGGGATACGAACGGTGTTCCGCAAAGTGCCGAGATGAGTGATGGACAGTTCGATCAGATCCCCGTCGGCTAGATGTTCCGGGGGTGTTCTACCCATTCCGACTCCAGCAGGGGTGCCGGTGACGATGAGGTCGCCGGCCTCGAAGCGGAGATACTGACTGAGGCGGAAGACGAGCTCGGGCACCGTGAAAATCATGTCTGCGGTTGTTCCATCTTGTTTGGTTTCGCCATTGACCGTCAAGTGGACACGTAAGGCGGACAGGTCTGTGACCTCGTCAGGAGTGGCCAGCCACGGGCCGAGCGGGCAGGCTGTAGGGAAAGATTTTCCGGGCAACCACTGTCCGCCTCCCCCGAGCTGCAAGTCTCGCTCCGAGACGTCGTTGGCGGCGACATATCCGCCGATCACTCTGGCAGCCTCATCGAGCGACGACAACTCGAAAGCGGTTCGGCCGATCACCACTCCGAGTTCGGCTTCCCAGTCTCCGCGCCGGGCAGTGCGGGGCAATACGACATCATCGGTCGATCCGCATACGGAGTTGGGAGCCTTGGCGAAGACGATAGGTTGTGTCGGGCAGTCCATTCCCGTTTCTTCGGCGTGATCGCGGTAGTTCAGACCTACCGCGTAAATCGCCGACGGTCGCGTGATCGGGGGGCCGAGTCGAATACCCTTCAGGTCTATGACCGGGACGGAACCCGATGCCGCGGCGGTAAGTTCGGCGATCGGTAGGTCTCCGAGGAACTCGCCGGTGACGTCCCCCACCAGCGATGACAGATCCGCAGCCTTGTCGTTGGACAACATCATTCCGGGCCGTTCACGGCCGGCAGGGCCGAATCTCACGAAGCGCATCAGGCAAAGTCCCGGTCGCCGGAACCGAACGCAGCAGCGTGACTGGCGACTGCTTTGTCGTTGTGTTGTCTCATGTGTCCACTCCCGCAGTGTCGGTAGCAACCAGTTGAGGTTGTTGCTTGTGCATGATCAATCGATTTTGCGTTGTGCGAGCAGGTTTTCGACCAGTAGTGGGCGGGCGGTCTGGTTTACGATCAGCTACGGACGGGAGAGCTCGAAGCAGGGGTCGCTATGCGACGAGACCGAGGCGGTCGGCCCCGTCGACGGTGCTCATCCATCCCCTGCGCAGCCCCGCGGCGACCGGTACGTCACCACCAAGCAAACGCGGGCTGGCGGCGGCGTACCGGTCGGCTGGGGGATCGGTGCACAGCAGATTGTCACAGCGCTATCAATGAATCTCGGTTGAGGTCTGCTATGCGCGCATAACCGTTGATGCCCATGGTCAAGTCAGTTTCAGCCAGGATGCTGCGAAGTACGTGCACGACCCCATCCGTACCTGCGATAGGGAGACCGTACGCGTACGGACGTCCGATTCCCACCGCCGCCGCGCCCAACGCCAGTGCCTTGACCACATCCACTCCGCTGCGGACGCCGGAATCGAAAAGGACCGGTAGTCCGTCGGCTGCATCCACCACGGCGGGCAAAAATTCGAGAGCAGGTGCATTGTTGACTTGACGGCCGCCGTGGTTGGTTACATAGATTCCATCGAGGCCGGCGTCTCGGGAACGGCGAGCGTCGTCGGGATGACAGATCCCCTTGACCATCACAGGCAACTTCGTCAGGGACTTGATCCATTCCACCTCCGTCCAACTCAACGTCGGATTCGTGAAAATGCTCATCCAATGGACAATTGCCGCGTTCAGATCCTCCTCCGGCGGCTTACTCAATCGGGATCTGAAGACCGGATCCGAGAAATATGTTTCCAAGCACAAGCCTCGGTACTGCGGTATTGTTCCTTGCGCTAAATCCCGAGGGCGCCATCCCTGGGCGCGCGTGTCGGCGGTGAGGGCAATTGCTGTGTAGCCGGCAGCCTCCACACGGCGGACGAGACTTTCAGTGAGTTCACGATCACTGGATGTGTACAGCTGAAAGAACCCTGGAGTATCGCCGAATTCTTTCGCAACTACTTCCAAAGGGTCCATGGATAGGGTCGCCGACATCATAGGGACGCCTGTCTCCGAGGCCGCGCGTGCCACTGCGAGATCGCCGTGCATGTCTTCCGACATGACTCCGATGACCCCGATGGGCGCAAGGAATATCGGCGTGGGGAACGTGCGCCCGAAGACTTCGATCGATAGATCGCGATCGGCGGCGTCATTGAGCATCCGAGGGACAATTCCCCACTTCTTCTCGAATACCGAAACATTTTGTCGCTGGGTGTGCTCATCACCGGCACCGCCGAAAACATAATCGACCACCTTGGGGTCGAGCAGGTCGAGTGCTTGCCTCTCGAGATCAGCGTATTTGAAGGGCAGCGATTGGGGGGACGTGGGGCTTTCGGAACCTGTGCGATAAAAGGTTTTCTGGTACTCGCCGTAATTAGCCATGCGTCGACTTTCTGTGAATTCCGAGGGGTCGATGTTCGATAGAAGGATCGATAGGCTTCGTCTATTTGAAACAGGTCAAAAGATTGCAACGGGGTTGGTCGCCGCCGAGGTGACGCCCACCATTTTCCATGGCAGAAGGGCGAAGAATAGTTTCCAGCGCTCGACCTCTCGGCATTTGTCTACCGCCTCGGTGAGGTCCATGTTGTCGATCAGCCACAGCCCCAGGGCTACGATTCCGATGGAGTGGATCGGCCTGAACAGATCCCAGTCGTCGTATCCGGATGGTTGGACGTCTTGCACGGTATCGGAGCCGAGTGCGGAGACGCCACGGTCATGCAAGAACGGGAGGCAGCTGGCATGTAAGCCTGCGCCCGGCGGAACTGGGGTGTCCGCGCTGGATGCCGGGGCCGGTCCGTTGGCCCGTATCTTTGCCACATGGCCGGTGTGCACCAGCAGTACGTCACCGGGTTCTACGGTGACCCCTTGTCGCTTCTCGGCGGCGAGGAGATCATCCGGGGTTATGGCATAGGAGGTTTCGAGCCACTGGACACCGTGCAGTCCGCAGATATCCAGTATGACAGCTGAGCTGACGATGCCATGCTCGGCTTGGTGGATGGACAACGCTTGCGAGCCGTCGATCGAATTGGTCTCGGATGCGTCGAATCCATTGTAGTTTCGACCTTTCCATGCGTAATGTCCGAGACCATCCAAGTGCGTGTTCGAGCCATGGGCTTCAATGCCGATAAAATCGGTCACCGCATCTGCTTGGACCTTTTGATTCGCAATGTGTGACACCTCGCCGAGCTGCATGAAGCGTTGGATATTTCCCATTCCCGCACCCAGTGGGTCCGGGTTGTTGGGATCCAGGTTCTGCGAGAGCGAGATCACCTGGCCGCTGCTGATCAGAGCAGCGGCTTTCTTACGGACCTCGGGTGTGATGAAGTTCAACGTGCCGAGTCTGTCGTTCTCGCCCCACCGGCCCCAGTTCGACAGCGAATCGTAGTAGCCGAGGACTGTGTCTTTGGATGGAAAATCGAAGTCGGTCATTTTTTTCAGCACTTCGCTCTCTGTGTCGATACTGTGGGTATTCGTGCGGGTATTCGGTCGGCCGAATTTACGTTTCCAGGCTGCGTTCGAGCCCCAAAAGCGGTGCGAGCTGAGACTGGGCCGAGATGTCGGCAGCGGTCAGCCTGTCCATCCGTGGAGGAATTCGAGTAACTCATGGTTGACCACGTCGGGTCGTTCTTCGTGGCACAGGTGGCCGCAGCGCGGAATGGCCACTGTGCGTACGTTCGTGCCCATCGATTGCCAGATGGCCGCGACGTCGTACGCGCCGCCCACCGCCGCGAAGTCTTCACCCCACATACTCAGAAGAGGGCATTGTATGAGGGTGTCGAGGTCTTGCTCGTCCTGCGCGACGTCCTCCGCTGCAGCGCGGTAATCCGCACAAGAACCCCGGACTGTTCCGGGCTGCTGGTAGGCCCGCACGTAGACGTCGATCTCTGCGGGCGTGAGCATTTCCGGGTTGTACGACCACGTGCGGTAGAAGTAGGTCAGGAATTCGCGTTCTTTTCCTGCAATCAAGGTTTCGGGTAGATCGGGAACCGCGAGGAATGTGAAGAACCAGTAGCCGGCGTTTGCTTTGGCCACGTCGTAGGTCTCTGCCACGATGCGGGTGGGAATGTTGTCCATCACCACCAGTCGATCGAGCTTGTCGGGGTGATCCTTCGCGAATCGGGTGCCCACGCGGGAGCCGCGATCATGTGTTACCAGCGCGATCTTCTCGTGTCCGAGTGCGTCCATTATGGCGACGACGTCGGCTGCCATGGTTCGCTTGTCGTAGCCGGTGGCGGGTTTGTCCGTTGCTCCGTATCCACGCAGGTCCGGAGCGATCACTGTGTACGTCTTTGCCAGGACTGCGATCTGTTTTCGCCACCCGAACCAGGTCTCGGGGAATCCGTGGAGTAAGTAGACGGGTGGTCCAGAGCCTGCGGTCACCACGTGGTGCGCGATGCCGTTCGCGGTGATCGTGTGGTGCTCGAGCGTCACGTCTCCGAATGCGTCCGCTTCTTCGACAGTAGCCATCTGTACTTTCTACTTTATATACTTTGATGGGTCAAGGAAGCATGCAGTTGCCAGCCGGGCGTCCAATCCTGAGGTCTCTCGGTTGACGTGGGGACGGGCGTCTGCAGGGCGTGTCAAATCGAATTGCTCGACTTCTGATTGCAGTGATGTGGGCTTCGGCGGCAGGACGCACTGACCGGCTTCAGCGAGACGCGGTCGATCGATTCGCGTCTACACGTGCTATCGAGCGAAGGCGACGTTGCGCGGCATCGCGGGAACCCCGGGGGCAATGCTTGCGTAACGGGGCTTGCCCGCTCATTGCCGGACGCCGGCGGTCGGGCGACCCGAAGTCCGATTTTCCGTGAGTGCCGGACGCTCCTTGCCGATGTACTTGCGGCGGAAGTGTGTACGGTTCAACATGATTGACTGTCGCGTCGCGTCGGCAGAGCATCGAAAGGAAGTGGGCAGGATACGCGCAATTCTCCGTCTCGAGCTCGGGTCGGACAAGCTCATATGTTCTCGACGAGCGGCGTCCCTGTGTGCTTGAGGTCGGCTCGACGAATTTTGCCCGTGTGTGTTTTGGGGAGTGCGTCGATCACATATACGGTTCGCGGACGCTTGTATGCGGCGAGACGATCCCGCGTGAACGCGATCAACTCCTCCGGTGTGGCCGTTGTGCCGTCGCGAAGCGAGACATAAGCGGTGACGGCTTCGCCCTGATAATTGTCGGGTTGGCCGACGACTGCGACTTCGAAGACTGCGGGATGCTCGTAGAGGGTGTCTTCCACTTCCCGTGGCCACACCTTGTAGCCGGAGACGTTGATTTGATCTTTGAGTCGATCGACGAGATACACCCAGCCTAGGTCGTCGATGATCGCGACATCGCCTGTGCGTAAACGACCTTCGGGCATTGTGGTGGCGGAAGCGGACGGGTTTCGCCAGTAACCTGTTACGACTTGGGGGCCACGGATCTCGAGCTCGCCCGCGGTTCCGGCTGGAGTAGGTTGACCGTTCGGGTCGACTGTCCGCAGGCTCACACGAGGTAATGGAACCCCCACCGACAGGGATCCACTGGGGCCATGGACGGGGGCCCGGCGGCCTGGCGGCACTGCAATCACGCCGGCTGTGGTCTCGGTCATTCCGTAGGCGTTGTGAATGTAGCATCCGAACCGCTTCTCGAACTGCTCGACCGTGGACGGGGGTATAGGTGCGCCGCCCGAATAGAGGGCTTTGATGGACGCGAACTCTGCGTTGCTTACTCCCGGGACCTGAGAGAGCGCGTTGAAGGCCGTAATCGAACCGATCGTGTACGTAACGGCGTGTTCGACGAACGCATCCAATGTGACGGCTGCGTTGAATCGATTGGCGAAAACGAGAAGGCAGTTTCGTACGAGGGAAAGCGCTGCATTCAGGGTCGCACCAGTGATGTGAAACAGCGGCGCGATCGCGAAGACGACGTCACCGTCCTTCACCCCTGCGACTTCACCGAAGTCGGCGGCGGTGGCAAAGAGATTCGCGTGCGAGATCAGCGCGCCTTTGGGCGGACCCGTCGTTCCCGATGTGTAGGCCAACAGCGCGAGGTCTTTCCCGGTGACATCGTACTGGGCGGGGTGCCGGTGCTCGTTGGCCTGAATCAAACCGATCAGATCGTCCTCCGGCCTCGGTGCCAAACGCTGCCGACGTGCGAATACACGGGGGTCGTTGCGGCTTTGATAATCGAGACCGGACGTGCTGAGAACGAACTGCACACTGCTTGCGCGAAGCGCAGGGCCGATGAGATCGAGATCGGCCTCGTCGCAGACGAGAGCCATCGGCTCAGCATCATCGATGATCACCCGTAATTCTCGACCACGGTACATCGGATTGAGCACCAGCGGCACTGCACCGATCTTCCACAGGGCAAGAAGGACCACCGCATACTGTGGCACGTTCTGAAGATAAATACCCACTCGCTCGCCCCGAGAAACACCCCTGTCTTCCAGAACGGCCCCCAGCGAGTCGGACGCGGAATCGACCTCTGCTGCAGTGGCAACGAAATCGAAGTAGGCGAGCGCAGGTTGCTGCGGGCACCGCCGCACACGTTCACGCCAAGCGCTGATGACGGTTTGTTCTGATTGCGCTTGTCCGTAAGACATAGGAGCTCCGGTCGTCTCTGGTGTTCGATGTATACCGACCGATCACTCGCTCGGTGTGCCAGAAGAAGTGTTGCGGAGCACATTCGAAGTGTCAATACGCTGACGACTGGGCGTCGGCGACCGCCGCACACATCTGCGTGTATGGCGTCGCGAATGCCCACTGTGGGCAGACTTTGTCGCGCGAGCGAATCATCTTGGGACGATGTCCCATCCGCGAGCGGGCATTGACCGCCGGCAGGAGATGTGTCACGCTGACCGAAAGAGCGACCGAGCGTTCGCTCGGTACCGAACGAGGAGACGACGATGGCCATCGACCTGACCTACGAACCCGGGGTCCAGACGTTGATCGAGAAGACTCGCAATTTCACGCGTGACTACGTGGTGCCACTCGAGGACCGGTATCTCGGTAACATCGCCGACGCCGGCGGCGACGAACTGCGGATCACGATGCAGGCGGACGCCAAACGTGCTGGGGTCTTCGCTCCCCACGCCCCGGTCGAATTCGGTGGGCACGGATTGAACATGAGCGACAGAGCGCCGGTGTTCGAGGAAGCGGGTTACTCACTCTTCGGTCCTATTGCACTCAATCTCGCAGCGCCCGACGAAGGCAACGTGCACATGCTCGCCCATATCGCGTCGCCGATGCAGCGAGAACAATTTCTTGCGCCCCTCGCGCGAGGAGAACTGCGGTCCGCCTTCGCGATGACGGAACCAGCGCCAGGTGCCGGCTCTGATCCCTCTGCTTTGACGACGAAGGCAGTCAGAGCAGAGGGGGGCTGGAAGATCAGCGGCCACAAGTGGTTGATCACCGGAGCCGATGGAGCCGGATTCTTCATCATCATGGCCCGAACTTCGGGTCAGCCCGGTAATCGCGGCGGGGCGACGATGTTCCTTGCGCCCGCCGACTCCGCGGGGATCGAGGTCGGCCGACACATCGGCACGCTGGACAAGGCGATGATCGGCGGGCACTGCGAAGTGTTCTTCGACAACCTGTTCGTGCCGGACGAGAACGTACTCGGAGCGGTGGACGAGGGCTTCTCCTATGCGCAGGTACGACTGGGGCCCGCGCGCATGACCCATGTGATGCGATGGCTCGGTGCCGCGCGTCGAGCCCACGACATCGCGGTCCTGCGTGTCGCGCAGAGGTCAGGGTTCGGTAGCAAGCTCGGAGACCTCGGAATGGTGCAAAAAATGGTTGCCGACAACGAGATCGACATCGCAGCTACCCGTGCACTCCTGACGAACGCATGTTTCCTTCTCGACCGGGGAAGCGAGGCCGGGAACGAAGCCTCCATTGCCAAGACGTACGGTGCCGAAGCGGTGTTCCGCATCGTCGATCGAGCAATACAGATGTGCGGTGGAATCGGCGTCTCCGACGACCTACCTCTCGCCAGGCTCTCCCGCGAGGTCCGGCCGTTCAGGGTCTACGACGGCCCATCAGAGGTGCACCGGTGGGCGATCGCGAAGCGTGCTGTGGGACAAGCAAAGCGAGCTGTGAACAACAATGTGCAGGCGACGTCTCAGGCGCACGCATGAACGAGCTCGCGGGGATGAACACGCGCGCCTTGACGCAATTCCTACTCGACAGCGGAGTCGAGTTACACGGGGACTTGCGGGTCGAATCGATCAGTGGTGGCCGATCGAACCTCACGTTCAGAGCGTACGACGATAACTCGTCCTGGGTTGTACGCAGACCGCCGACCAGTGGACTGACACCGTCTGCGCATGACATGGCTCGAGAGTGGGCGGTCACCCGTGCGCTCGAACCCACCGATGTGCCCGTCGCTGCTGCCGTCGCGTTCGATCGAGACGGGACAGTCCTCGGAGCACCGATGACGATCGTCGGCTTCGAACGAGGACGTGTCATCCGTTCGCAGGCCGATCTCGAAGATCTCTCCGATGCACAGATCAACGCAAATGCCAGTGAGCTGGTGCGCGTCCTTGCCCGACTGCATGCGGTGGACTACCGCGCAGTCGGACTGGCCGATTTCGGCCGCCCTGATGGGTTCGCTGCGCGGCAGGTGGCCACGTGGAATCGCCAATGGCAGCGTGTGAAAACTCGAGAACTAGCCGACGTCGACAGGTTGCACGCCGCATTGGCTGCGTCCGTGCCTCCGCGGTCTGCGGCGTCGATCGTCCACGGCGACTTTCGAGTGGACAACACAATTCTTGTCCAAAACGACGTCACATCGGTTGCAGCGGTGGTGGATTGGGAAATGTCGACAATCGGCGATCCGTTGACTGATGTCGCACTGATGTGCGCCTACCGGCAACCGATTTTCGACGCCGTGCTGGGCGTCAAGGCCGCGTGGACAAGCCCGCGGTATCCCTCCCCGAACGACCTCGCTGAGCAATATGTCCGCGAGTCTGGGCGAGAACTCGAACACTGGAACTTCTACGTAGCGCTCGCGAACTTCAAACTCGGTGTTATCGGCGAAGGAATTACCCACCGAGCCTTGGCGGGATCGGACTCGGGCAACGGAGCCGGAGACGCCGCCGATGTGACAGGCGAGTTCATCGCAACAGGCCTGCGTGCTTTGGCTCGCTGAAAAGCGGGGCCGGAAATCTTGAAGTAGCTTCCACCGCTTGTCATCACGTCATATTTCGTTGCCCTGGAACAGCTCACGCAACTCCGTTCCAAATGGTTGCTTCCATCCGCGCGAGTGTGGCGGAGTAGCTTCCTCGTCCGCCGTACCCACCCAGTTCGCGATGACATCGAGCAACTACTGCTTCTGATTGTCGGTCGTGTCGGCGGTCGAATGTGCTGCTTCGGCTCGAGTATCGGGCCCCGCCCATGAGGCCGGTAATCGCTTCGTACGCGCCGTCGCTGCAAAGCGCCTTCGAATACTTGAAGTGCTGCCTTTGCTGCGCACCGCCGGCGTGGCCAGATCTCGCTCGTTGCAGCCACACTGGTTCCGGAGATGACCGATTCGCTGGAGTCGAGCGCGTCGGAGACGCATCCGCGGAGCAGTAGACCTCCGGCCAACGCGCGAGATCAGTGCGGTGTCCACCTCGGCCAAGAGCTGGGCACGAGTGGACTCGGTGATCATTGTGCAGAGAACCATATTCAGCCTGCATGTCTGCTGGTAGCTCAATGGGTGAACTCTTCCAGAGTGAAATAACGTTCCACTCCTGGGACTGCATCATTTCTCAATGCCCGAACGGGGCACTGATTCGGCCCGGCTTCTCGATGCGATGCATCCGCCAAAAGGAGGGGATACCCATAAACGGACGTGTTCACCTGCTCGTCGGCGCTATCGGTCGCAGTAGCACACTCACCTCGCACACAGGGCGCGTCACTAGTCGACGGTGAGTATCACCTTCCCTACGGTGTCGGACGAGTCGAGAAGCTCATGCGCATCGCCCGCCGCCGTGATCGGCAATCTGGTGTGCACGACCGGCACGACCCGACCCGCTGTAATCAACGGCCACAATCCCGCTGTAACCGCCGACACGACATCGGCTTTGCTCGACGGTCCTGTGAGTGGCCTCCCCCGCAAACTGGCTGCCGCCACCGATCCCCGCTTGGCGAGCAAACTTCCGATGTCGAGTTCGCCGGCTCGTCCTCCTTGCATCCCGATCACGACCAATTGCCCATCGAATGCCAGAGCGTCGACGTTCCGCTTCAAGTACTCCCCGCCCATGTTGTCGAGAATGATATCCGCTCCTCCCCGCGGACCCGTTCCGATCATCACCTCGACAAAGTCATCGGTTCGGTAGTTGATCGTGAACTCGGCACCGAGTTCACGACACTTGTCGAGCTTGTACGCCGATCCGGCCGTCACCGCGACTCTCGCACCGAGCGCGGTAGCAACCTGAATGGCATGGGTGCCGATACCGCTGGCACCACCATGGATCAGCAACAACTGCCCCGGGCCGAGACCTGCAGACATGACCAGGTTCGACCAGACCGTGCACGCTACCTCCGGCAACGCGGCTGCGTCGACCACACTGACCCCGGCTGGTACCTCCAGTACTTGGGCCGCTGGGACCGCTACCTTCTCGGCGTACCCCCCTCCTGACAACAGAGCGCAGACTTCGTCTCCGACGCTCCACCGCGATACCCCCACGCCCACTTCGGCAATGGTTCCCGAGCATTCGAGTCCCAGTATCTCCGAGGCACCTGGCGGGGGTGGGTAGTTGCCCTGCCGTTGCATCACGTCGGCTCTGTTGACCGCGGCGGCGGCAACGTCGATCACCACCTCACCCGGAGCTGGTCGAGGGTCCCGATACTTCGCCCACTGCAGGACATCCGGCCCTCCGTGGCAGTGCATGGTCACTGCGTACATGTAAGTCTTCCTTCCGATGTCAGTGGACAACCCAGAGCAGTCGCCCTGGGTTGTGTCGAGCCGCGATGGGTCCGATCTCGCCGATGGCGTACAACGCTATCCGAGGTGTGTCCGGCGTTAGGCCCGGCGGAGCACATCGATCAACGACCAGCCATCGATGCCGTATTAGTGGCCGGACATGCCACCGTCGACCGGTAGCGTGATTCCGGTTATGTACGACGAGGCATTACTGGCAAGGAACAGCACCGCTGCGTCGAGTTCATGTTGCAGGCCCAGTCGCCCCAGTGTCGATGTTTGTGCCACAAATTGCGTGAGCAGCTCATTGGGAATCGATGCGGTCATCTCGCTCTCGAAGTATCCTGGAGCGATCGCGTTCACGCGAATGCCTCGTCGCCCGGACCATTGTTGGGACAAATCTCTGGTCAGGCCGATGACCGCGGCCTTGCTGGCGGAGTAGGCAGCTTGTGGCGCATAGGATTTGATCAGACCCAAAACACTTGCGATGTTCACGATGGCCGAACCCGGTGACATCACCCGGGCGCACGCCTGCGCCATCCAATAGGTCCCCATCAGGTTCACATCGATGACGGCACGAAACTGCTCTTCGGTTTCCCGCAGCGCAGGTACTGCCGTTCCTATTCCTGCATTGTTGACCAGTACGTCGACTCGTCCGAATGTATCCATGGCTTCCGCAACCAAGGCAGTGCACGCCTGCTTGTTGGACACGTCCGTTGTGACGATGAGGACTTCACGTCCAGCCACGGTAATCTCGGCGGCAAGGTCCGCCAACTGCTCCTGTCTGCGGGCAGCAAGGACGACGGCAGCGCCGGCGTCGCTGAGCGCCCGTGCGAAACCGCGCCCGAGGCCCGAACTCGAGCCCGTGATGATTGCGACTCGTCCCGCGAGGCCGAAACGCTCCACTGCTGAGTTCATGCAAGCCCTTTCGGTTGCGTGTTGTTCTGGTCGTGTCAGTCAGGTCGTACCATCGGCGCGTGGGCGCTGACGGTGTTCGCACAGACATCGAAGCGTTGAGCAACTATTGATGGCTACACCGATTCTCGGTTGGAGTGTGTGGTGTTTCTATGAATCATTGCCACGCTGATCAGGGCGACAATGGAAAGCGCCACGATGTATGCGGAGAATCGCCACCAGTTGTCGCTGTCGCCGTTGATGAGACTGACCATGATGACCGGGGTTGCACCGCCGACAATTGTGGCGATCTGATATCCGAGGGATGCTCCCGAGTAGCGCAGGGCAGCCGGGAATATCTCGCTGAAAAGTGCAGCTTGGGGTCCATAACTGATACTGATCAACGCCGAGGCAAGAACGATCGAGATCCAGATGGGGAGGGTGTTGTCCGGGGTCGCCTGGCTGAAGATCCACCACATGGGGAACGCCCACAGTCCGAGAAGCGTGATCCCGATCGTGTATACCCTCACCCGGCCGTAGATATCCGATGCCAGCGCCGAGAGCGGCATGAGTACTACCTGTACCGCGGCACCCGCCAGGATCGGCAGAAGGACCTGAGAGGTCGAAATTCCCAGCACAACGTCTGCATACTGAAGCGAGGCAATGATCGTCGAATAGAAAATCGCGTTGATGACGACGAAAGTTCCTGCTGCCTGAATAATGGTGGAACCATTGTTGCGAATCACCTGTATCACGGGTGAACTCTGTTTCGGCGCATTCAGCATCGCCTTTTCGGCGTTTCGAAACGACGGTGTCTCTTCGAGGTACTTGTGGATGTACAGGCCGACTGCGAGCATGAGAATGCTCAGCAGGAACGGGACCCGCCATCCCCAACTCAAAAAGGTTTCGTTGTCCATTGCATTGGACAGCAACAGGAACACGAGGTTTCCGGTCAGCACCCCTACCGGCACTCCGATCTGGGCGAAACTTCCGTAGAAACCGCGTCTGTTCTCGGGTGCGTATTCGGTGGCGAGCAGCATTGCGCCGCCCCACTGCGCACCCAACGCCAATCCTTGCGCAATACGCAAGAGGACAAGGAAAGCGGGTGCCACCCAGATGATTTCGGTGTCCGGCGTCAGACCGATCATGAACGTTGCGCAGGCCATCAACACGATGGCCGCAACGAGGACCGGTTTGCGCCCGATTTTGTCGCCGAAGTGTCCGGCCACCACTCCGCCGAACGGCCGGGCAACGAACGCAACCGCCACGCTGGCGAACGAGTTGATAGCAGACAGGACCGGGTCGCCGGTGTAGAAGAATGTCTTGTTGAACACGAGGGCGGCGGCGGTACCGTATATGAAGAAGTCGTACCACTCGAGCGACGATGCAAGTGCGGCCGCCATCGACGCCCGGCGCGCATCTTTGAGATGCGTCACTGGTGCAGCCAGAGTCTTTGATGTCATTCTGCAACTGTGACCTGTATCTCTACGCTACGGAAGGTAGCCACCACTTTTCTGTGACTCGGCCACAGGGAAAGTGGTGGCCCCTACTAGTCACTAGGGGGTGACGAAGAGCTACGCAGCCCCCCAAGCAGAGGTGCTCTGGCCGCAACGACCCCGGAAAAAGTGATCCAAACGCCCAGCTCCACGTCGACGACGCTGTCGACTAGCCCGAAACCTCTGACGAACATTGTCATCCGTGATGAACGAGCAACGGGGTACGCTGTGATCGGACCATGGTGGCCCGGAGACTTGTAGACGAGGTGCCGCCCGTACGCACAACCGTCGAACACGAGCGAGGTCGGTGAAGCTGGTGAGTCCGCGAGAATCGATCGAGAGAGAGCGTGAAGCTGTGCACACGTTCGCGATAAAGATCGAGGAATCACTCCAGGTGATCTCCGATCGTGCAGCCTCACGTGTGTGCGAACAGGTCCCCAGCTACCGCAACAACGCGGACTCCACACTGCGCGAGGATGTAGCAGCTCACTGTCACTACGTTTTCAAAACCTTTGTTCGAAGCTTGATGGAGCAGCGGCCATCCCGGCGGGCGGAGTTCGAAGTGGCCGCAACCTACTCGATGCGCCGCGTTACTCAAAACATCCCACTCGCAGACTTCCTACAAGCGTTCCGAATCAGTCAGATGACATTGTGGGAAATGATCCTCGAGTTGACCGCAGATCACCCAGAACTGAGTGCGGCCGCAACAGCATCGGTCCAGTACGTCATGCAGGTCATCGAGGCCGGGAGCACAGCAGCAGCGGAGAGCTATATCGAGGCCCAACAATACCTACTCGCCGACGCCGACCGGGCAGCACGCGATCTGGTGGAGGACCTCCTGGCCGGACGGCCACCTGCAATGGGAATCAGGCAGGATTCGCTGCGCGACGCAGGATTCGTCCAATCCTCCAAAATCGTTGTAGGTGTTGGGGGAACCGTCGACGACACCGGTGACAAGCGAGTGATCGCGCGAGCACTCGGCCAAGCGGCACAGGCCGGCGCACAGGGCGTGGTGACGATTCGAGGCACCGAAATCGTCGGCATCTTCCCCGTCTCCGACCAGGGAAGTTCGAGCCTGCTCGCCCGGCTACGCCCGGTGCTGCAGGCCATGAACCAGAACGGCCTGCAGGTGTCTTTCGGTACCAGTACCGTCCACGAAAGTCTCGACGACGTACCGAAGGCATACAGAGAGGCCGCAATGGCTCGATCGTCGAGATACGCGGTGCCAGGCGTTCATTCATTGGAAAGCTTGAGCGCGTTCGAGTACCTGGTCACACGGGCCGACGAAACCGCGCGAAGGCTGATCACTCCAAGAATTCACCGTTTCGTAGAAGAAGACGACGACGCCGACGGCCTGTACATCGTGACGTTGGTCGCGTATGTGGAATCCAACCTGAATGCAAAAGCTACAGCCGCGAAAATATACGTCCATAGCAACACCGCATATGCCCGGTTGGACCGAATTGCGGAGCGAACGGGCAAAGACATGCGCAACTTCGCCGACGTACTGGATTTGCTGGTTGCCGTAAGACTGTTGGCTCCGAGGCGAGCATCGTTCCAATTTCCAGCCCGGGCCAGCGGACGCTTCACCACCAGCGGTTAGGACACCCCCTGGAGGTCCGCGTCGAACGTATCGATCATATTGTCGACAGCCTTCGTCCGGTTCGGCATCGACGACGACTGCACAGAGATGCAGGGCGCAGCCTTAATGAGGCAGTCATAATCGGGTGATGCGCTCGAAGCCGAAGATTCTCGATGCGACGCTCGGGCTGATCGCCGAGTCCGGCTTCGAGGACGTCACCATCGCGGCGGTGGCACGGGCTGGGGGCGTGACGAGGCAGACTGTGCATTCGATTTTCACCAGTATTTGGTTGGCCTCGCGCTACACCCTGCACCTGTCTCCAGCTTCAACCAGCATCGGACTAGGCGCTGATCGCCACGCTCCGCTTTCTCGCCGGAGCCAACGGGCACACAGTCCTCTCCCCCGGAACGGGTGCTCGCACCCTAAGGCACCGACGACACCTCGCTGCGCAACCTGGTCGCCGCCGGGCTCCGTGTCGCCTGCCAACGCCCGAACTAGTCGTGGTCTGTATCAGCAAGGCGGTCCGCCATTCCGGTCAAATCGATAGTCAAAGCAATAAACACCGCTACCTCAGGCGGGCAGTTGATCACGATCTTTCATCGAACCGGTTTGGCCACCAGACCCCGAGCTTCGGCAGTCGCGGCTCGCATCGGCTCTTTCCACCGCTAGTGCACAGCTGGCTCACAGGGACCTTGCAGGATCGGGCCATAACCTTCGTGTCATGACGATCGACATACCTCGCCAATCGCCCACCTCCCCCCGCAAACGAATCCGCTTCGCATTCGCCTCGGCCCTACTCGTCGGCGGTCTCGCCCTCAGCGGCTGCGCTGCAGACGCCACCACCGCAACGACAGCCGCGAGCACCTCGCAGAGCGCCGGGGCCACCTCATCATCCGCCTCAGCGCCCACCGACGCGACCACCACTGCCGAAACCATCTCGTCCACTGCCGACGCCGCCGAAGCTTTCCTGGCCACGCTGTCGGAGGAGCAGCGCGACTCCGTCCTGTATTCCTACGACGACGAGACCAAGACCACGTCGTGGTCGAACTTCCCGGTCACGTTCGTCGACCGCGCCGGCTTGAACCTGTCCGACCTCACCGACGAACAGAAAACAGCAGCACTCGCCGTGCTCAAAGGCCTACTCAGCGACGACGCCTACGCCACCGTCAGCGGAATCATGGGCGGCGACGAATACCTGCACGAGAACAGCAACTCCACTGAAGAGTCGTTGGGCCAGTACTACATCGCGTTCTTCGGCGACCCGTCCGAAACCAACGCCTGGGAGGTCCAGTTCGGCGGTCACCACCTCGGCATCAACGCCACCCTCGACGGCTCGGCCGACGCCATCACGTTCGCCCCGACGCACTTGGGCATCCAACCGGCCGAATACACCGACGCCGATGGTAACGACGTACAACCGTTCGACGGCATCTACACCGATGCGTTCGCGTTCTACGACAGCCTGACAGACGAGCAGAAGGCCACCCTGTACCAGGGCGACACTGTGGCGAACATGGTCTGCGCACCCGGCAGCACCTGCGACTACCCCACCGGCACCGGCCTTTCCGGCGCCGACCTCACCGACGAACAGAAGCAACTGCTCCTCGACGTCATCGCCAACTGGGCCGGCATGGCCGACGAAGAAACGACGGACGCCGCACTCGCCGAGATCGAATCCACTCTCGACACCACCTACGTGAACTGGTCCGGCGCAACAACCTACGACATGACGCAAGGCGACGGCATCTACTTCCAGATCTCCGGACCGAACGTCTACGTCGAGTTTGCCGCACAGCAAGGATCGGCGGGCGCCGACGTCGCCGGCGTCACCACCTCCGGCTGGGGCCACGTGCACACCATCTACCGAGATCCCACCAACGACTACGCGAACAGCGCGACCCAGCAAGCAGCAACGAGTATGGGCGGCGGACCAACCGGTGGCACCCCGCCGGCAGGCGGCACCCCACCCGTCGGCGTCGCAGGCTCCTGATCCCCTCGCAGCGAGCTTTTGTCTCGACGTCCGTTAGCCGACAAGACGCATATGCGAACATAGGGCCCGTGCAGAAGGCCGTCGACGTGTGGGCTGCGGGCCTGGAAGTCCTTGAGTGCGGTGGACACGATTGGGTCGCGACGAGTGGTCCGGTCAGACGTGGGCAACGTTGCGATCAGGTCAGTTCTTCGACGGCTGGAAAGCGTTCCACACACCGACACACGACTACGCTTAGCCGGCGCCGATTTCGCCAAGGGCTGGAACGGCGTAGTAGTGGACGGCGCTATCTAAACGCGCATCAGAACTGCGCGCACTTTGTTGCGCGATCTTCACTCAGACGCCTGAACTGGGTCTCTCGAGATCGGACGTTGTGAGGCTTGGCCCCTCAGACGCTCTACACGCGACACCCGTCCACGATCGGGTCGATCAACGCCAACTGATCTTTCTCGACGCCCGTGGACGGTCGACGACTGCGGTCACCTAAAGGCCGATCATCGTAGTCATGATCAAATCGGCATACATGTCGACGGCCACCGGCCGCAGGTCCTCGTCGTTCACGGCTTCCTGGAGGTGAAGAGCGATCCTCTGTCGCCACTGCGCGACGGCGATATTGTTCGATACCTCCATGGAGTTGTCCGAGATCGCCCGCTGCCACTGGGAAATCGCAATCCTGGCTTCGAGTCGCGCCTCCTACGTGAGCGACATGATCTCCCTGCACATCTTGGACAACGCTTTTGAGCCCCCGCTGCTTCCCGACCGCACGATCGATTCGACCGTTCGTCTCCTCGAGAACGACTTCGAAAGGCGGTACCCAAGATGTCGTCTTTGCCGGAGAAGTGCCGACTACCCGCGCGATCCTGTGACCGAGGCCGGTGCACTGGTCCACCCCGAGCACTACGACAAGGTCATGAGCTATATCGAGATCGGCAAGGGCGAAGCCCGCCTTGGTGGCCGGCGGCGGCCGGGCCGAAGGCTTCGAGCAGGGCAACTTCGTGACCCCCACCGTGTTCGCCGACGTCGCACTCGACGCCCGTATCTTCCAGGAAGAGATCTTCGGACACGTCGCGGCGATCACCCCGTTAGACACCGACGACGAAGGACTCGAACTGGCCAACTGCGTCAAATACGTTCTCGCAGAATATTTCTGGACCAACGACCTTGAACGTTCGCACAACTTCGCCCAGGCCATCGACGCCCGGCATGGTGTGGCTCCAACAACGTCCGCGACCTGCGCACCCCGTTCAGCGGCCTCAAAGCGGGCGTCGGCCACGAAGGCGGCTACCGCTCCATCGACTTCTACACCCAGCAGCAAGCCGTGCACATCACGCTCGGCAAGGTACACAACCCGACCTTCGGCAAAGCCGACCCAGCCAAGCACTGACGCAGACAAGCACTGACTCCCCTTCACCTTTCGACAAGGACCACGACATGACCATCACCCCTAGTCCGTCGTCACGCGCAGCAGCCCCATCCGCTCAGCAAATCAGATGCTGCTCACCCAGCATCAAAAGACGGATTCGAAAAGCCCGGAAAGCGATACATAGCCGGGATTTCATCCGGACCGAAGTGGTGAGTGTCAACGGCGATCGAAAAGGGCACCCGTGTTCCGATTTTAGTGGACCGCTGAATGAGCGCACGGCCAATCGACGCTAGCCAGTGCTCCGCGGTCACGTTCACACCGCCGCTGCGATGGTGTTCTTATCAATTTGGCAGCTGACGGCACGCTTAAACCCGACAATCGGTTGATACACCGATTGCACAGCCCCAATGTCGCGTGGTCCGGCCCTCGACAGCGTCGACCACATCTTCGACATCCATCGATACACCCATTGAGAAGGGCTGATATGGAAGACAACTCTCGATCGGAGAGACGGATAGGATCCGGAGTGCTGATCGATGAAACCAATTCTCGTGCGGTCAACCTGGGCAACCCAGGCGGAGCTGACATCATGTCAGATCAGAACCCCCGACACCGGTACTACACACTGCCAGCGAGCTGGTCGACACAACCACTGGCACGACCCGTACCCGAGGATCGTCGACCCGAGGATCGTCGACGAGTCCGGCGTTAACGCCGCCGGACAGACGTCTGCGGTGCACACGTTGCATATCCCGGGCCGGAGTCGTGTGCGGAGAAGACACCCCACACCGCGATGGGTATCCCCGCGAAGCGCACAATCATCGATAGATCGGCCACGCACCGGTAAGCGATTCACACAATGGACCTGACTGGGGTCGATGCACGACTCCTCACCCGCTCCGGCGAGCTGACTGTCTACAGGACGCGGATCTACTCGCTCTGAAACCACTGCGGTCAAGAGCCCCCAATCCTCCCATGTGATTAATTCCACACACGACGCCCGTCGATGCTGCGTAAGAACTCGGTCCATTCTGGACATAGAGGGGTGTGGAGAACATGATGCGGAGGGCAGATCAAGACCGCTTCGCCAGTCTGGCAGCCGAGGTTGTCGAACCGCTACGCCGGTACTTGGCTCGTCGAACCGACACCGCCACCGCTGAGGACCTCCTGAACGAGACCCTCCTGGTGTGCTGGCGCCGACTCGACGATGTACCGACCGATAGCCCGGTGCCCTGGGCGATCGGAGTTGCCCGACTCAACTTGGCCAATGCGCAGCGTTCCGATCGCCGCCGAGAACGCCTAATACATGCCATCGCCGCAGCCGATCCACTTTCTTACATACACCACGAACCATTAGATGACCGGGCGTCTGTACAAGTGGCATCAGCGTTGACAATGCTATCGGATAATGACGCCGAGGTGCTGCGACTCTGGGCGTGGGAGCAGCTCGGACCTGCCGAGATCGCCCGCTCACTCGACATTAGTGTCAATGCGGCCGCAGTACGCCTTCACCGGGCCAAAAATCGCCTGCGTACTCACCTGATAAAACTCCGATGAGTACGAGTTGGTTCCGTCAACCTTCCGCTTCCTCAGGAGACGACCTCAATGAATGACATCCCGCGAGACGGTAACACTGCACCACTCGGTGCCGAACTCGACGACGAGCAACTACGTACCCTGGTCCGCTCGGCCGACCCCGCCCGAAATCTGCGCCCCTTGCCACAGTCCGACCTTTTGGAACGACTGAACGGCGCAATCTCGGCCGACCGTCGAAAGCTTCGTGACACCACTGATACCGTCAGTCCCATACATCGGAAGCGTAATCGGTGGGCGCTCGTCGGCATCGCAACCGCATCCGCCGCAACGGTATTAGCGGTGAGCGTCGGCACCGGAGGTTCGGCCATGACAACTCTCACCACGCCCACTGCGACCGCGGGCGCTCCATCGACGAGTTGCGCCGCAGTGACCACCGAAGGACTCCGATACCGACAAGTTGCTTTCGAGGC
This sequence comes from Rhodococcus sp. 14-2470-1a, assembly GCF_002259425.1. Taxonomy (NCBI): domain Bacteria; kingdom Bacillati; phylum Actinomycetota; class Actinomycetes; order Mycobacteriales; family Nocardiaceae; genus Rhodococcus; species Rhodococcus sp. 14-2470-1a. The sequence goes on along the minus strand of NZ_NPFZ01000047.1, from coordinate 16,438 downwards.
CACGGTCACCGATATCGTCGACGGCCAGGTGAAACTAAACGTCACCCAGCGATTCACTGGCAACGTAGAAGACACGGTAGGAATTCCACAGCAGCCCGCAGATTTGCCATCCGAATTCACCATCGGCGAATTGATCGACGGACAGTCCTATCTGATCTCGGCCGACGACGGCGTCATCGCGACGTGTGGACAGAGCGGCCCGTCCACCGATGAACTTCGGTCAATTTATCAGAATGCTTTCGGTGGCTGACCGATACAGAACTTGAACTGTCGATTACCTTACCCCGTGCGTATCGCGGTGGCGTCAGCTGCCGACCTCCCTCAAACAACAAACCAACGACCCCCCGAACAGCGCTACCGATACCGAATCGAAAAAGACAGGCACAGGGCCGAGTTGATACGGGACGTGTTACTCGCTGCCGGATTCAGACCCGCCGCAACAACCGAAATTGTCGTGGCGCGTCCTCGTTGGGTCAAACCACGTTGACGGTGTGACAAGTAGTTGATCGAGAAATGGCCGAAGTGGACCGGGCGATTGTCCATTTATCGGGGAATGCTCAACACCTCGAAAGGAGGTGCGGCACTATCTGTTACGTAATATCTATTCCAGGTCATATTACCCACATTGTAACCTGCTATATCTGGAACGGGGTGATTGGCTGCAGCCATCAATCGCTGGAACCTATCGATCATGACATTGTAGGTAGTCATATATGTATTCATCTGGGTGCGGATGTTGCCAACGATACCGATCGTCGCCGCAGTCGCGGCCGCAATTAGAGCGATTATTGTGACAGGGGTCGCCCCGGCCACGATCAGGCCTCCAGCGCCGACAGCGATGCCGGGGAGCGCAGCGGCACCCCACTGTGCGGCCGCGACGCGGTAGTTTGCGTATTGCAGATTGAGTTGGTAGGCCGTATCCAAGAAAGCGTCGAGCGCAGACTGGACTGGACCGGTGTTGTGTGTTCGCAAAGTTTGTGTGTAATACCGCATTCCGTTCGCCCCGACCACCTGGACCCGGACGTACAGAATGCCGTTCTCACGATAGACTAGGGCACCGAACCCGTTGACGTTGATGCGGGATGTTTCCAATTGTCCTCGCCGTGCTTCGAAGATTCCGACCCTGGGGTCGATCGGACGCATTGGCAACAATCGTCCACGCGCGCCACCGATCTTCGACCAGTATTGAGTGCCGCCGTTGTAGTCGAAGCGGGCTTGCTGGATGATGTTGGAGCCGTCAACCCATTGCGCCCCGAGAGTACCTCCGCCGAAGTTGGTAGCGATCAATTCCTGGTGGCCAGCACCAATTTGGAAATGCAGCACGGTGTACTTTCGCTGAGACGCTAGTGCACGCGGTGCAAGTCCAAGGCCTAGGGAACTCGCTGCGCCGCCTGCCAGTAGTGCTGCGCTTCCCGTCAACAACTTGCGACGACCGATTTCGTTCATATTCAAAACTCCAAGCTTTCCGTTCGGGCGGGGTGCACGGTCGACGCCACCGGTTCCGATCGATCCGCGCCAGATCAAAGTAAGAGAGAGCGGGCGGATTCGGCCAGGTCTTGAATCTCAAGGAAAGTTGCTCTCACTGTCCAATTTACGTGTAAATCCGAGTCCCACCTGGGCGACAGGGGCCTACCGGTCCACCGGTCAGGACTATTTAGTGATCAGGATCATGGGAATCGAGTCATCCGACTACCGAAAAGCGCTCGGTTGCAGGTTAATTCTGAAGGAACACTGCTTGTACGGTCCACAACGAGATGGTGGATGCGGCCACGGAAAGGCGGATCCACCATGTATGTGTGGAGGGGTCGGCGTATCGTGAGCATGCCGTGGAGGATCGGGTGATGTCGCGCGAGGGCTGCGTACCCCGTCCTTTGCCGGTCGCCGATGTCCTGCTCCGGGGCGGGAATTGGAGCCAACAAGGCAACTCTGGCCCCTGATGAGTCAGCAGCCAGCGTGCATGGAATTCGACTACCACGGTCCTGGTGGATTCGCGTCGAGTCACCAACAGGGACCATGTCCAGTTTCAGTCACGCTTGGTCTCGTTCCGTCCAGCGGCGGGCATCAGGTGATGGCTACGTCGAGCCTGCTGTTCTAAATACCTCAAATGACCATCCGTCGTGAATTGCTCGACTTATGTTCATTGATTTCACCGTGCTTATCGACGCAATGTAGCTAATTGAACACTATCTGAACTCGATATAAGCCGAAGCCAATGTATTTACTATTCGGTTGATGAATAGTTGGTCCTTCAATCCGCGGTGCAGACCAGCCGTCCTTCGTCTACACAGCGATACCGTAGCCATCGCGTTTGAGTCGCCCATTATCTTTTAGGCGGTCCTTGAAACCGAGGGCTGCGGTCGCCAGACCTGGTATGACTTCTTGCCCCTGTCATCAATGATCCGGGGGGGGTGGTGTCGCTGGGTGTGGTGGCATCGATGAACCGCTGATAGGGACAGGGCCGCTGATCCTGAGCAGGTCTCTTCATAACGTGGGTGTCGGGTATCGATGTCGGATCGGCGACCGGTGGTAAACCGGACGAAGGACTGCTTCATGGACACGAGTTACGCCGTGTTTTGCGGCATTGACGTGGGGAAATCCGAACACCACGCTGTCGGTCTCGCCGCCGACGGCACCCGCCTATACGACAAGCCCTACCCAACGACGAGGCTCGTCTACGCACTGTGTTCGACCGTCTCGCAGTGCACGGGCCGTTGTTGATCGTGGTCGATCAGCCCAACACGATCGGCGCCCTACCGGTGACCGTCGCCCGCTCCTGCGGTCATCAAGTGGCGTACCTTCCAGGACTGTCGATACGCCGAATCGCAGATCTGTATCCCGGACAGGCCAAGACAGATGCGCTGGACGCGTTCATCATCGCCGACACCGCCAGGACCATGCCCCACACGCTGCGGCGCGTCGACACCGGCGACGACACGCTCGCCGAGCTCGGTGTTCTGATCGGTTTCGATGACGACCTCGCCAGGCGAAGCGACCCGTGTCAGAAACCGAATTCGCGGACTGCTCAACGGTATTCATCCCGCACTCGAGCGAGTCCTCGGACCGCGGGTCACGCACCCTGCCGTGGTCGAGATCCTCTCCCGATGCGGTGGCCCCGCCGGAATTTGCGCCGCAGTGCAGGTTCGGAGGTTATGATTTCGCTGTAGGATTGTTCTGGTCAAGTCAAAATTTCGACGTCAGATTCTTATCATGAAAGGCAGCACCGCGCTGTGGCAAAGAAAACAACTGTCCAATTGGTCGACGATATCGACGAGACAATCATCGATGACGGCACCGGAGAATCGATCGAGTTCAGTGTGTCTGGCGTCGACTATGTCATCGACCTGAGAAACAAGAACGCCACCGAATTTCACCGCAAGCTCGACTACTACATCGAGCACGCCACCCGGGTCGGTGGGCGCAGGCGGCGCCCCTCTCCAGCCGGTGCTGTTACCCCTTCTGCAGAGTCCGGTTCCGCAGCAACAAATTCGAAGCCGAAGCGCGATCCTGAGCAGACCCGGGCGATCCGCCAATGGGCAGTCGACCAGGGTTATGACATCAGCGAACGTGGCCGAATTCCAGCAGACATCGAAGAAGCGTACAACACATCACACTGAGTCATCCCGGAACCGGCGGCGCGGACTCCGGTCCGCCCACCGATGTCCCGAGTTAAACACGTAGCGACTAGCGCGCACTGATCAAGACTCCGCTCGACGCATGGACGGCGTAGACCCGCAGGCTATGACCCCCGCGTTCCTGCCCACCATCGAACTCGATGCGCCCACGCGGTCCGGGCTGGCCGTGCTGCCGTACACGCACTTCACCGTCGGGATCGACCCCGCCCGGCGTCTCGCAGCATCCACGGCGGTGAACATCGACGGATCCGGGCTGCGGGAGGTCGAGCGCGGTGACGATTGGCGACTCGATCCGAGGTTGCTGGCTACGCAGCAGGCCGGACCGGAGCTGTACGCCAGAAACGATCTCGACCGCGGACACTTGGTGCGCCGCCCCGACCCCGTCTGGGGCACCTCCGCGATCGCCGAGCAGGCCAACGCCGACACCTTCCACTACACCGTGTGCGCACCCCAGACAGCGACCCTGAACCAGTCGAAAACCTTGTGGCTCGGCCTGGAGGACTACGTGCTCGAACACGCCCGTCAGTACGGCCAGCGGCTGTCGGTGTTCTCCGGCTGCATCTTCGCCGCCGACGACCCGGTGTACCGGGGTGTGGCAATCCCCCGCCGGTTCTTCAAAATCGCTGCCTGGGAACAAGAGTCGGAGCTCGCGGCGACCGGGTACGTCCTCGATCAAACACCGTCGCTGGGCCCGATCCTCGAACGCCCCGCCAGTGCCGACACCGCTACTCCCCCCGCTCGGCCCGTACCGGACCTTCCAAGTACCGATCGAGGACATCGTCGTAGCCACTGAACTGTCGATGAACCAACTCGTCGCAGCGGATCGGTATGCGCTTCAGCCTGCGGCGCGGTTGGGGCCTGGGCGGTGGACCGAACTGGCTTCCTACACCGATATTGTTCTCTGACAGGCAGGTCGGTTTCGCGAAAGGCGGCTCCAGGAAGGCCACGGGTCAGGGAGCGCGGTGTTCGGCCGCACCTTCGGAGTACACCACGACTCCGTTCTCCTTCACCCACGTCTCATCGCCACCGCCGCGATGCTCGACGAGCAACTCGACCGTCGGGATCTCCGCAGCAAGTGCATGATCGAACGCCGTCCGCGCGTTGCGGCCGCAGATCGTCACCTCGGTGTCGCCGGTGTAGAGCGCATCGATGACGAAACTGGGGATGAAGCGGCCACCGAGCGGATCGCCGCCGTCGATCGCCTTCGAACGCATCAGAGCGGCCGGGCTGCGCGGTCCCGCTGCGATCGAGGCATACCTGGTGGAGTGCCTTGCGGTTGCCGATCACCTGATCCTTCCTCTGCGCGGCACCCGCCGTTGCTCGATCACCACGCTCTGCGTGCGCGCGATCGCATCGTCGACGCAGTGGAGGCGCATCGGACCGCGTGACGTCTGAGCGGACGGCACCATCCGCTCAGACGTCATCACGCTCGACGTCATTGTGCGCGCAACGATGATCGGACGGCCCCTGCATTCATCGCTGGATTGGCCGTTGACCGCGCGGCGCCACACCACCACGTTCGTGCGCGGGATCGGTGTGGACCACGCCGGCGCGAACTCCACCACCGCGCGGCCGAACCGCGGCTGACGGCAGGCTCGGCGCCTGCCATATCCGCCGAGGCACTGCTGCGAACCCGCACCCGTTTCGGTAATGCACACGGACGATCGCGCGTGAGCCTCACGGTTAGCTGAGCACGAAGAGTGGACGAGGGCTGAAGTGGGACTCTGCCAAGGTGTTGGCAATCTTCACTGTCGGCCGTACCGCGCGATCCGGCAGCGATACCAGTCCGATTGTGCCGATATTCGCGAAGATTGATTCAGCTGTCGACTCATATCAGGGCCTGTCGGTGCTGTGAGAGGGAACCCTGGGGTGCGGTAAATGACTGGGGGGGACTGGCATTCTAGGCGGACAGCTAATGCGCCGACGGTCCCGATATCCATCGATCGCAAGGTTGAAATGTCCGGAATGGTTAGATGTGGCGACCGCGGGTAAAGACGGTCTGGAAGTTTGGGTACCACGTGCAGACATGGGATCGAGAAGGGAAGGGCATGAGCGAAAACAACGACGTGCTCTGTGCCCGCGCTGCCTCGGGCGCCGAGTCGAAGCGCTGAATCGAGGACGACGTCATCGATACATTCCTCATTATCGTGTCTGCGCTTCTGCTGCTGAGTTTGCTGGTCAGCCTCGTCAGGGTCGTGCTCGGCCCCTCTGATCGTGATCGAGTGATGGCTTTGGCCCTGGTGTCCACCACCGGCGTCGCCGTACTCCTCGTGCTTGCTCAGGCCATTGATACTGCCGCCCTTCGCGATGCCGCACTTGCCCTGGCCGTGGTGGCCGCTCTGATGGTCGCTGTGCGCATCGTCGGCGAGCGGCAGCGCGATCTGCTGCCAGACGAGCGCAGCGAAGACGATGCTGGGACGGTCTGAATGATTCTGGACATCGCTACTGTCGTTCTTGTCGTCGTCGGACTGTTTTTCTATGCGGCCGGTTCGATCGGTGTTCTGCGTTTTCCGGACTATCTCAGCAGGTTGCACGCACTGACCAAAGCTGACAACGTCGGACTGGGCTTCGTTGTTCTCGGTCTCATTCTGCAGTCGGGTTCGGCAGCGGTGTCAGCGAAACTGTTCATCATCTGGGGTCTCGCTCTACTCTCCGCTGCAACTGCTGCTGCTCTGCTTGCGCGTAGCGCTGGTCGATCGGAGCCGAAGCTATGACGGCAGCAGCTGTTATCGACGTGCTCATAGGCATGGGTGTCCTCGGCACCGCACTGGTGGCTTTGTTCGCGCGCGAGCGCATCACCGCCGTCGCCATATTCCTGGCTCTCGGCGTACTGCTGACCGTTCTGTGGGCCCGTCTGGGTGCGCCCGATATTGCACTGGCCGAGGCCGCTATTGCCTCCGGCGTAACCGGCGCGCTGCTGATGGCCGCGACCACCGGCGGGCGCGTCGGGGACCGGCCGGCGCCTATCCGCCGGGTCGCCGCCGCTGCCGAGATTGCATTCGGTCTCGGCGTTGCTGGCGGTCTGGGCGCCGCCTTCATCGGTGCGACCCGGGCCGGGAACGGGTCTCCCGCAGTGGGTCGTGCATTGCCTCTTGACGAAGCGGTGGTTCCTCATCTAGTCACTGCCGTCCTTCTCGAATTCCGCTCATATGACACCCTCCTCGAAATTGCCGTGCTCTTCACCGCGGTGGTGGTCGCGCTTTCGCTTCATCCGGGTGGAGTTCTTCGTGTCGGCCCGCAGGAGGCTGATCAGCGTCCGACGTTCGATGGCTTCGTGCGCTTCCTCATCCCGGTTGTAGTGCTGGTCGCTGCGTGGTTTCTTTTCGCCGGTTCCAGCCGCCCGGGTGGCGCCTTCCAAGCTGGAGCCGTCGTCACCGGCGCGCTGTTGTTGCTGCACCTGTCCGGTCGAACGGTATTGCTTGGAGGCCGCTGGACAAACTTGTCTCTGACGGCCGGTCTCATCGGGTTCCTGGTCGCCGCCGTGCTCACCGTAGTCCTGGGCGACGGTTGGTTCGTTCTTCAATCACCCTGGGGCTCGTGGGTCGTACTCGCCATCGAGGCGGTGCTGACCGCGACCATCGGCGTCGGACTGGCGTTGCTCTACCTGGCCGGTCGACATCCTGCTTACTCGTATTCATCCCTCGATAAGTCCGGACAGAGCCGATGACCCGGTCCGAGTGGTACCTCGCGCTTGGCGCAGCCCTCTTCGTACTCGGCTCCGTACGCGTCTTGCTGACGACCGATCTCGTTCGCCGTGTCGTTGCAGTGAACGTCGCGGGCGCCGGCACCCTGATCATCCTGATCGCCTTGGCCGCACCGGACACCGGTCGGCCAGATTCGGTACTGCACGCATTGGCGTTGACCGGCATCGTCATCACGGTCAGCCTTAGCGGATTGGCACTGGCGCTGGCCCGCCACATCGAAGCCAACGACCTCATCGACGCGAACACCAACGATACGAACAGAAACGACGAACAAGCCGAGAGTGACTCGTGAGTACCTGGCTCCCTCTCCTGATATTCGCGCCGCTGATCGGCGCATCACTGGCCGTGATGTTGCCGCGGTGGGGCGCGGCCGTGACTGCCGTGTGTTCTGTCGCGGTACTGGGCTTGTCGATCGCTGTCACACGTACGGTTCTCGGCGGTGCGCCGGTATCGACCGAGCTCTCCGGATGGGCGCAGCCTGTCGGAATCGGACTGCGCGTCGACGGCCTGAGTGCGGCGATGCTGCTCCTCACAGCAGTGGTCGGATCCGCCATCGCGATCTACGCGTCGGCGACCGAGAAGGCCAGGGGCAACCGCTTCTTCTGGCCATTGTGGATGCTGCTCTGGGCCGGACTCGACGCCGTTTATATCGCCGCCGACCTCTTCAATACCTATGTGGCGCTGGAACTTGTCACCGTCGCAGCCGTCGGGTTGGTGGCGATCGGTGGCCGTAATTCACTCGCTCCTTCGTTGCGCTACCTGTTCGTCGGAATCCTCGGTTCACTGGGCTTCCTGATCGCCGTCGCACTGATCTACTCCGAGGCCGGCACCCTCTCGATCGCCGACGTGAGTGCCGCGCTCACGCCCGGAATCGGTGTCACGACTGCGCTGGTGGTCGCCACCGTCGGTCTGGGGCTCAAGACGGCGTTGTGGCCCCTGCACGCATGGCTACCTCCCGCGCACGCCGGATCACCCTCTGCCGTAAGCCCGTTGATGTCCGCCCTGGTGATCAAGGCATCGTTCTACGTTCTGGTTCGATTGTGGATCTCGCTACCGGCGTCGGATATCGTCGTCGCACTGGCACAGGTGGTCGGGGTGTTGGGTGCCGTCGCATTGCTGTGGGGATCGGTGGCGGCTCTGCGTCAGAGCAGCTTGAAGCGGGTAGTGGCGTACTCGACAGTCGCGCAGGTGGGATATTTCTTTCTGCTCTTTCCGATTGTGGCACCAGGGCTGCTTCCCGACGCCGAGCCTGCAGCGATCGAGGCTGCGGCACTGGGGTTTCAGGGCGTGTTGGTCTTCTTGATAGCGCATGGACTCGCCAAGGCTGCGATGTTCTCCGCTGCCGGAGCACTCACCTTCGCGCACGGTACCGACGACCTTTCGTCTATGCAGGGTGCGTCGGTACGTAATCCGCGGGCAGTGTTCGCATTCGCCGTTGCGGGTGTTTCTTTGGCCGGTCTGCCGCCGACACTGGCGTTCACCGGCAAGTGGCAGATACTGAGCTCCACCCTCGAGTCCGGCCAGTGGTGGTGGCTCGCGTTCGTTCTCGTGGGCGGAGTCGCGACGTTCTCGTACACCGTGCGCGTCGTCGCGATCACCATGGCTCCGGTTCGGGATGAGGTCGCGTGGACGCGGCCGCCGCGCCGGATGGAGTGGGTGCCTCTGGTTCTTGCTGCGTCGGTCGTGGTGCTCGGGGTGCAGGGTTCACTAGTTCTGAGCCTCACCGACCTTTCGGGGGTACTGCAGTGACGCAATATCTTCCGTTGCTGATTCTGGCGACCTCGCTCGTTCCCGGTCTGGTCGTATTCTTCGTTCCCGAGGATCGTGAAAGGCTGCGTACGATTCTCAACCTGGCGGGTGCGGTCGCAAAGGTCCTGCTCGTCGGTAGCTTGATCGGCGCAGCGGTCGACGGTGAGCGCTTCGAGTGGCGCTCGTCGTTCGTTCCCGGTATCGACCTGGTCTTGCGCGTGGAACCGTTCGCGCTGTATTTCTTGGCACTGTCGGCCGTTCTGTGGCTCCTCACCACCATCTACGCCATCGGTTACTTCGGTGGGTCGCCGGAGCGGAGTCGCTTCTTCGGCTTCTTCGGCCTCTGTGTTGCAGCGACGAGTGGCGTTGCGCTGGCGGGTAATCCGGTGACGTTCCTGATCTTCTACGAGCTGCTCACTCTTGCCACCTATCCACTGGTGATTCACAACCGGACGAAGGAAGCGTTGGCGGGCGGTCGTACGTATCTCACGTACACGCTTGTCGGTGGCCTGTCCATTCTTCTCGGAATCGTGTGGTTGACAGCGGAGATCGGGTCGGTCGACTTTTCGGATCGCGGCAGCCCGGAGATGGCTGCATTTGCAGCCGAGAAGCCGGCGACGGCAATCGCCATCTTCGTCCTCATCCTCGCCGGGCTCGGCGTCAAGGCTGCTCTGTTTCCGCTGCACGGTTGGCTGCCGCGCGCGATGGTCGCACCCGCCCCGGTCAGTTCGCTTCTGCACGCGGTGGCCGTCGTCAAGGCCGGCGTGTTCGGCATCGTGCTGCTTGTCGACTACATCTACGGTATCGAAGTCGCCGCCGAACTCGGGGTGCTCACCCCACTTACCGTCCTTGCGTCCGTTACCATCGTCTACGGATCCGTACAGGCCCTCCGACAGGACGGACTCAAGGCGCGACTGGCCTTCTCGACCGTGAGCCAGGTCGCCTACGTGACACTCGGTGTCTCGATCACCAGCGTGCTCGCAACCACCGGAGCCATCGCGCACATCGTCAATCAGGGCCTGATGAAGATCACCATGTTCTTCTGCGCCGGTCTATTAGCGGAGACGTTGGGACTGACCAAGATCAGTCAACTCTCGGGGGTCGGTAGGCGCATGCCGTGGACATGCGCGGCATTCTCGGTGGCCGCGGTGGGAATGATAGGCATTCCGCCGATGGCCGGGTTCCTGAGCAAGTGGTATCTGGCAACCGGTTCGGTCGACGCCGGGCAGTACTGGGTTGTAGCGGTTCTTGTCATCTCGAGCCTGCTCAATGCCGCGTACTTCTTGCCGATCATCTACCGCATGTGGTGGTTGACGCCGGAACCGGAGACTTGGACCGACCATGGACGCGGTCGCTTCGAGGCAACGCTGCCGATGCTCGGGCCCGTCGTACTCACCGCAGTCGCAACTATTGTGGTGGGTGTGCTTGCCGGAGTGCAGTTCTCGCCGCTGAATCTGGCACGTGTGATAACCGAAGGAATATACGGCGTATGAGTACCATGCAGGCATTATTGTGGATCAGCGCGGCGGGCGCGCCGATAGTGACCATCGCAGCGCTCACATTGACCCACGGACACAACGCGCGCATGACGGCGTTGCGCCGGCGCCGAATCGACAGCTTGGCTGCACTTTCGATCGCACCTACGGTGGTTCTTGCGGCTGTGGGACCTGCAGCAGGAACTGTCAGTTTGCCGTGGCTGCTACTCGGAACCGAACTCGAGGTCGACCGTATCGGTCGACCCCTGTTACTTGTCGCGGCCCTGCTCTACAGCACCGCTGTGATTACAGTGCACTCCAGATCCTTTCCGCGCCAGCATGTCCTGATCGCATTTCTGCTCGCGTGCTTCGTCGGCAATGCCGGAGTCTTCGTCGCAGCTGATGTGGTGACGTTCTACCTGTCGTTCTCGGTCATGAGCATCGCCGCGTTCGGGGTCATCGTGCACAGCGGATCCGCGCCCGCCAGACGTGCCGGGCGCATCTACCTGAGTCTCACGATCCTGGGCGAAATGATGATCTTGGTGGCGCTCGTGTTGATCGCCGAGGCAGGTGGCCTTCTGATCGCCGACGCCCCCGCGGCGGTAGCTTCGTCCGGCAATCGCACTGTCATCGTCGCCCTTGTATTGTCCGGTTTCGCGATCAAAGCCGGAATCGTACCGATGCATGTCTGGCTCCCACTCGCCCATCCCGCAGCACCGCCGCCTGCGAGCGCTGTCCTCAGTGGTGCGATGGTCAAAGCCGGATTGGTGGGATGGCTTCGGTTCCTTCCTCTCGGTGAGGTGGCGATGCCGGCGTGGGGGCTTGCCCTGGTGATCTTCGCACTGTTAGGTGCGTTTGCCGCTCTTCCTGTAGGTGTGCTGCAACGTGACCCGAAGGTTCCGTTGGCGTACAGCACTATCGGGCAAATGGGTTTTCTCGCCGTATTGGTCGGAGTTGCTCTGGCTACACCTGAGTTGGCGGCCGCGTGCATCTTGGCCGCGGTGGTCTACGCTGTGCACCACGCGATGGCCAAAGGTGGGCTCTTTCTGTCGGTGTCGATCTGGAAGACTCACGGCGGCGGACGTTTGAAATGGCCTGTGATCGGAGTGATGACCCTGCTCGGGTTGGCGGTGGCAGGTGCTCCGCTCGGTAGCGGTGCCATTGCCAAATATGCTGCGAAGGACGCCATCACCCCGGCGTCACTGGGCGGGTTCGATCTGATCTCCTTACTGCCGTGGGTCGGTACCGTCTCCACACTGCTGGTGCTGCGGGCCGGCTATCTGCTGCTCACCGGTCCGGTGGCTGCACCGCGTCACGCGGACCCCGCTCTGTGGGCCTGGTTCCTGCTCTCGGTCGGAGGTGTCGCGGTCACCTGGCTCCTAGCCGAGCGTTGGGCTCCGCTACTTTCGGTCCCCGAGCTCGACGCCGTGACACTCTGGGAAGCACTGTGGCCCATACTCGTCGGTGTGATCGTCGCTGCCGCCGCGCTGATGCTCGCGCGCAGACGCCCCAGCGGCGACCGCCTCTTCCATCCCGACGGCACGATCGTTCCACCCGGCGACATCATCGTCCCGCTCGAACACGCACTCGCCGCCGCACACGCACGCACCGTCGCGGTATCCACCGAGGGAGTCACGCGTCGCCTGTCCACAGTTGTACGTAGAGTAGGGACCTTGGCGGGGGCGTCCACCGACTCCGTCGAGCGCAAGCTCTCCGTCTGGTCGGCCTCGGGGATAGCAGTGCTTGCCGTCCTGTCTGTAACCGTCGCTGCGGCGGTGCTGTCATGATCGTTCTACGTGCCGCTGTCCTGCGTTTCCTTGTCCTGTATGTGGCGTGGTGGGCAATCAGCGAGGGCGATCTGTCGATGGCCGGCTACGGGGTGTTCGCTGCCCTGAGTGCCACCGCAGCGAATCTCGCCCTGCTGCAGCCCAGACCGAGTCCGCCACTGCTGCGTCGACTACCTGCGCTCGCTCGTTTGATCGGCTGGTTCGTTCGGCAATCCGTCCTCGGAGGGGTCGACGTGGCCAAGAGGGTACTCCGGCCCACCGTGGACGTTGACCCCGAGATCATCACCGTTCCGATCGAGACTCGCAGCATTCTCGGGCGCGTGACAATCGCCGACATCAGCTGTCTCACACCCGGTTCTCTGTCGGTCGATTTGTCGGAGGACGGGCTGCTCTTGCACGTATTGCACCGTGAACTACCCATACGGGCACAGATCGCAGAGCTCGATGAGATGATCGCCCGGGTTTTGCCCGATGACCCCGAAACGAAGGTTGAATCCTGATGCCGCAGAGTCATGACAAACGCCCGTACCGGGTTCCGCGCACCCGTCCGTTCGCGGACGAGGACTACCTTCCGATCGAGGACCACGGACTCATCGGCGACGGTCAAACCTGCGCGCTCGTTGCGCGCGACGGAACAATCCCGTGGCTGTGCCTGCCGCAGTTCGACTCTGCGCCTTATCTTGCCGGAATACTGGACCGCAACATCGGTGGCACGTTCTCCATCGCCCCGCGCGGGCTCACCGGCGGTGAACAGGAATACCTGCACGACACCGCAGTTCTGGTCACCACCCTCGACTGCCCCGACGGCACCGTGCAAATCACCGACGCCATGACGCTACGGTCCGGCGCGGATCTGGCCGAAATCGCCGACGCGAGCCGTCGGGAATTGATTCGAGTCGCTCGCGTCGTCACCGGCACTGTCGAACTCGACGTCCGGCTTGCAACGCGTCGGCGTCAACTATTCGGCCGCGAGGGCGGTATGTGGACGCTGACGTCACCGGACCATCCCGACCTGACGTTGCGACTGCGGACTTCTCACGATCTGACAGTCGCAGAGGACGGCTCCCTCGGTGCCACGATCTCACTGCGGGCCGGTGAGGCTTTCTCGACCACTCTCGTGTGGTCACCGGACAATTCGCTCAGCACCCGGGTCGATCCGGCATCGATGATCGATCAAACGGCCGAGGTGTGGCGGCGCTGGATGACGAACGTGCACTACGAAGGTCCCGCCCGGCATCTGGTGCGCCGATCGGCGTTGACACTCAAGCTGCTCGACCATTCCACGACCGGTGCCATCATGGCGGCAGCCACCTCGTCACTTCCAGAACACGTTGGCGGCGTGCGTAATTGGGACTACCGCTACACCTGGGTGCGCGACGCCGCGTTCTCCACCTACGCCCTCCGGCGGATCGGTCTCGGCAGCGAGGCGGACGCATTTCTCAACTGGACCCTGACCTGCGCCGAACGTGACGGCAAGCCCTCCATCATGTACACGCTCGACGGCGGCCAACCCCAGGAGGAGATCGAGGATCCCGATCTCGAGGGCTGGCGCGGCTCGGCCCCGGTTCGGTGGGGAAACGGCGCCGCCGGTCAGACGCAGCACGATGTCTATGGCGAGTTGCTCGACGTCGCCTTCCAGTGGACGCGCGCAGGCGGCAAGATCGACGACCACCTGTGGGAGATCCTCACCGAGCTGACCGAGTCCGTCATCGGGGTGTGGCGCACTCCGGACCACGGCATCTGGGAGATCCGCGACTCGGCCCGGCCGTTCACCTATTCCGTTGCGCTGTGCCATGTTGCAGTCGATCGTGCACTGCAGATCGCCGAGATATCGGGCCGCACCTGCCCTGTCGAGCGGTGGAAGAAGGCCGCTGACGAGATCCATGCCGAGCTGCTCGAGCGGTCCTGGGACGAGGACGCCGATACGTTCACCGAGCACCTCGCCGACGAGAACGGCACCGGGCACGGCGGACTCGATGGCTCTCTGCTCACACTGCCGCTGCGCCGCATCATCGATTTCGACGACTCGCGGATGGTGTCCACAGTGGACAAGGTCGTCGAGCGGTTGGACGCAGGCAACGGCCTGCTCTACCGATACCTGCACGACGAATCCTCGGACGGTCTACCCGGCAAGGAGGGCGCATTCCTGCTCTGCTCGTTCTGGTTGGTGGACAACCTCACCGGACAGGGCCGACTGGACGAGGCCGTGGCGCTGTACGAATCCCTTTGTGCCAGAGCCAATCATCTGGGCCTGCTCAGCGAAGAGATCGACCCGGCCGACGGCTCCTTCCTCGGGAACTTCCCGCAGGCCTTCAGCCACATCGGCATAATCGCCAGCGGCCATAGACTCGCACGGGCGCTCGGCGTGCAGTCATGATCGACACGCTGGTAATTCTCGGCGGCGACGGTGATCTCACCGGCCGACTGCTACTGCCGGCCCTGGCCCATCTCGCAGCCGACGGCGGGGCTATCCCCAACATTCGGGCAGTCGGCCGACAAGACTTCGATGACGACGCCTATCAGGCTTGGGCGGGTGAGCAATTGGGCGAACATGCAGCCGCGTCCACCGAGAAGTCGTGGGATGCCTTGATCGACGGGACCAGCTATCGCGTCGGCGATGTCACCGACCCTGCCGCCCTGCGTACCGCGTTGGACGGTGTCGACGGCCCGGTGGTGGTGTATCTGGCGCTACCCAACACCATTTTCGCGGCAACGCTGCGCGCGCTCGCCGAGATCTCGGTACCCGAAGGATCCGTCGTCGCGGTAGAGAAACCATTCGGCGTGGATCGCAGCGACGCGGCTGAGTTGAACAAGATTCTGCACCGCATCGTGCCCGAGACATCTACGTTCCGCATCGACCACTTCATCGCCAAGCGAACAGTGCTCAACGTTCTCGGCCTCCGGTTCGGCAACCGGCTGTTCGAGCCCGTATGGAACCACCATCACGTCGAGGCCGTCGAGATCGTCTACGACGAGGAACTCGGCCTCGAAGGGCGCGCCGGATATTACGACACCGCAGGTGCGCTGCGGGACATGCTGCAGAACCATCTGCTGCAGCTATTGGCACTCGTCGCAATGGAACCGCCGCAGTCGTTCGACGCGCTGACTCTGCCCGCCAGAAAGGCCGACGCACTGCGGTCGGTGCGCACAGTCGACCCGGTGGACAGCATCCGGGCACGTTACACCGCGGGCACCGTCGGGGATCGCACGCTGGGCGACTACGCCGAGCAGGACGGGGTCGACCCCGAGCGCACCACCGAGACGTATGCGGAATTGCGCTTGTACATCGACAATTGGCGGTGGACAGGAGTTCCCTTCGTGCTACGAACCGGCAAAGCGCTCGGTGCGGTTCGCAAAGAAATATGCGTACGATTCAAGCCCGTGCCGCACTCCCCGTTCGAAGGGCCGCACCCCGACCCCAATGAGCTACGACTCACACTCGACACCGATGGCATTGCCCTCGATCTCGACCTCAACGGTGAGGGCGACCCATTCGACCTGGAGCGACACACATTCACCGTCGAACCGCACGAATCGACGGTGCCCGCCTACGCAACCGTCCTGCGCACCATGCTCGCCGGCGACTCCTCGCTCTCCATCAGCGACATCGAAGCGGAGCAGAGTTGGCGCATCGTCGAAGATGTACTCGCCGCATGGGACAACAACGAGATTGCACTGCAGGAATACGAGGCGGGCTCGGACGGCCCGGATGACAGGTTTCTGTAGATGCCTGGACTACCGTCACGCGCATGCGGTCACCATGCGGGGTCGCACGGAAGCGCATACTTTAAATAGACACTGAAACAACACACTTCAATCGAAACCTCGGGGTGCGGCTACGAAAGTAGAGTGCGCGTTCCCTGCCCCAACGGAAGACAACCCACCAGCATCGAGTTCTCCACAATTGCGATATCGACTGCTGTCAAACTTACCGACGGAGGCGGCCATTGACGCTTGCATCCGTGACCGACAGTTATCGCACCGTCAAGACATCTGGCTCTTGTGACACGTTCGTGGGTCGCTAATCGCGCCTAAGCGGCCACACGCCGTCCCCCGTCTAGGTTTTGGCTTGTCGAAGGTCAAAACCGAAG
>NZ_NPFZ01000025.1:0-159234 GCF_002259425.1 Rhodococcus sp. 14-2470-1a | reverse complement strand
GAGACCACCAGCTTCGTTGGAGACCCGCCCTCGTTGGCGGTGCCACACGGGTGATGAATTTTTGTGAGCGTCACTGCTGAATTTCGATGAGCGCCGTCAACAAGGAGGTCTCCGGGACGGAACGTGCCCCGGACATGCCAGGGATCTTCTGCGCTGTCTTCGTCGCGAATTGCTGAAATCGCAGAAAGCCATGGACTGCCGACAACTAGGAACACTCGTTGTCCCACTTCGCGCTTCATCATCTGTCCAGCCTGCCAGCTCACCTGCGATCTGGCACAGGGTTCGTTTGTACATCTAAACTCGAATGATGAACCAACGGGACGAGGAAGGCTCGTGCACCGATCGGGACAGTCCTGCCCGCAAGCAACTCTCTGTCGACGAAATTCTCGCGCGGCAGGATGAATTCGAGGACCTGTTCATGACCTTCTGGGACCGCAACCCGACGCGGACGCTCTGACACTGCCCGCGTCGTACCGAAGAACACTGGCTCAATCGACGGCCAGCTATTCGGTGCCATGGTCGAAATTGCGTTGCCTGAGCCGGTAAAAGTCATCGCAGTTCATCGATGGTCTTTCACTGGATCGGTGGACTTTCGTTGTGATATTGCGTGTGAACAGTCGAAGGATGGGTGAGCACCCGATGAAGCGCACTCGAGACGAGTCCGTTCTCGAATGCGTCCAGCAAAGCGCCCTCGCTGAAGCGATCCGCTCGGATCATTACGGTGAGGTACTTCAGGGCATCGTCGGGTGTCGCCGAATGAATCTCGCGGACGTTCCCCTCCTGAACAGCTTCTTTCCCACGCCAACCGGGCCAGTCGAACTGGATGACGAGGTTCTTGGCGTACATGAACTCGAGAAACTCCTGAACAAGAGATCCGTAGTCCACGTAGCCGACGTGAGTACTGCCGTCTGCAAGCGGCTCTGGCAGTACCCACGATCCAATCGCGTCGGGGTTGGCGTCGAGTCGGTCTGCAAGACTGCGCAGGGCAGACCAGTCCTCTTCCGCGAGCTCAGCCAAGGGATCGTGTTCGGTCATTCCATGCCTTCCGTTCATCGCTTGCGTTGGGACGAATCCCTGCTCAATGGAAATGACTTCACAATCACTTTCTCTGTGAACGTGTACGTGGTTTTACGACGAGAACTCGGTCCCGAGCGACCAGAGGTCGATCGCTCGGCCCGCTGGGATGCTCGGCAATCCAGATGAGCTTGTGGACACCCAGCGATGGGAACCACTGCCGCCGCCAATGGCCGCGCACCAACCATTGGTGATCAAGTACGCGTTGCCCGACGTTCGTTTCCGAGAGGCCTGCTCTCGGCGAGATCGTCAGTACTTGAACCTCATCGCGATATTGAGCGCCATGAATGGGCTCCGGCGACGTAGTCGACGGTTCCGCAACGACCGCGTTTCTATCGATCATCTGTTGTTCGCGAAGAAGGTGGACGAAGGCGAGAAACACCGGCACGACGGATGACTCGGGGTCGTTGGTATTCGTGACAACGGGCGGTAGGTCGCTGCGATCTGCGCTGAGGTGCAGCGTCGCCGTTGCGGACTTGATCGCGTTGGGTTTCTTGCTGCCCAGGATCTTCTGAGCGAGATACCGCGCAGAGGTCAGCGCAATGTCGATATTCTCCCCGTGGCTCGCCCAACTCAACAGAAACTCCGGTTTGTCCTCGTCGTTCCATACGAGCGCCACGCCGTCTTGGGACGGGAGATCCGCAACTGCAACGGGTGCGCCGTACATGTCGTTTTCCGAGGCGGCTTCGAGCAGGCTCGCGGTCTCCGACGGCATGCTGTAGAAACGCCTGGTTCTCGCAACTTTCCGAATGATGTGAGCGGCCTCCACACAACCGCGCACCTCTCCGATTCCGAGCGCCAAGCCAGCAATGAAGTCATCCAGCGCAGAGCCGCGTGAGTAGATTCCATGTGCCTTGGCAGCCTGGGTGAGCAGTGGCGGCACGAGCCCAGTAGCGCGGAAGACATCGGCTTCCAGCCTCAGGTCGATAACAGGCCCGAGTATGTCGACCACGTGCCCGGCGCGGATCGCCAGGCCGTCGATGACCCGTGGCATTTTACGGGCGGTCAATGCCAGAGGGCCGAGGTGCGCGAGCTCCGGCAGCTCAGTCGCTTTGCCAGTCTTCAATTCCAAGGCACGGATGAGGCGGGTGTCGACGGTATGTTCGATGCCACGGTGAGCGGCGAATGCCAATTGGATGCGAATGATGTTCTTGCCCCGACGAAGACGGTCGAGGATAGTGCTGTCGCCGATGAGCCAGTTCAGTTTTTCGGGCGTGAATCGGATGCCGGGTACGGACATTGCTCCCCGGCACATCGCTGCGAAGTGAGCCTCATCCTTTGTGAGGCCGCCACGCAACCAAGCAATCCGGTCGTCGTCGGTGAAGCCGTACTTCTCCCAGCTGTCGTCAGGGCGGAGGATCGCTCTCTTCCTCCGCATCCCAAGCAAGGCATCAGGATGTAGTGAAGCCGGGAGATCACATCGGGCTTCGGTTCTGCTGTCGCTCAATGGTCCTCGCTGTACTCGATATCTGTCCACAAGTTGAGCATTGCGTCGATCTGGGGCTGGCGAAAGTACACCCGTTTGTAGTCGACGTAGTCGTTCACCGATGCAAGCGCGGCCTTGAGGTCGGCAAGCGTGTGCTCTTAATCGGAAAGCTTCGTGTGGATGTAGTAGTAGTACGTCCGCGTGAGTCGCCCGAGGTCTTCGGTTGAAGCTGTGAACAATTCGCCCTGGCTCGGTGAGCTTGGAAGTCGCGCGCATCTGGCCGCTTTTGGTTCCGTTGATGACGATGACGTGGGACCCCTCCGGGTACGTCCCTTCGCTCACGTATGTGGGATCAGGATCCTGGTCCCACCAGAACATCTTGATATCGAACCAGTACTGTTCTTCCTCCTCCAGACAGTCGTACTGCTCGGCCAGTTCTTCTTGCTTGTGCAATGCTTCCTCGGACGGGTCACCGGCTAGACCGATCGGAGCTATATACAGCGACGTTGCTCGCGGCCAGGGTGTTCCGATCTTTTCAGGATTTTCGTCATCGTCTGTCTCCAAGTCGCCTTCTGGTTCCTCGTTGCTGTTGTCGTCGACCTTGTACTGCTTGATGAACTCTTCCAACTGTTGATGGTCAGTGGGCTGCCCGCACGGGTTTTCCAGTCGATGAGAGCGGCGCGTGCCTCCTGCGTTAAGTAACAGCTTCGTCATCAGTCGCGCGCGGGCGTTCGACTTCAGGTATTCTTACGTCGGGTTAGTTGAGTACCCCAATGAAGAAATATCCCGACTTTGCCATTCGGTTTTAGCTGTCGATTAAGTCAAACACGAGTCTGACTTCCTGACCTGCCTCGCTAACTTGGAGTCGACCTGCGAAGAGTTCTTGTAGGACTAAGTCGCGAAGATCCGCCAACAGTGCGGACTCGGCTGTCAGAGAATGTACGTACTCGGTAATTCCCTGTGCAAGTTGACTGAACGACCTTGCTTGATCGAGGCCCGGCCAGGGAACTCTAAAGTGCTCCAGATCATCCCATTTAGCTCGCGGCATGCGAGTGCCTTCGCTTGTTGAGGTTGCATGCGCAATGACGAGATCATTAGATAGAGCAGCGAGTGCAAAACCTGCGAGGTCGTGATCCCGCGGACGAAGCACCAGTATGTCTGTAGAGCAGACTCCTTCAGCGCTTGTAGTCGCGACTTTATGAAAGTAAGGTCGCAACTTTCCGAACAAAATGTCGTTGGCACGAAATCCTAATTTCATGCTCGTTACTGACGAAGCCAATCCGGTTCTTGGAAGCCAAACGAGCCGACGAGGAAGGTGTTCCAGTCCAATATATAGAGATTCTTTTTTGAGATCGCGTGGATTCACCGCTTCTCGTATGTTCAATACGAGATCTCCCAGCGGCACTGTTGTATTATCCGTTTGCCCTGTGCACGTACGCTCGAATTCGAGCCGAATAAGCGAATCTGCTTTTTCCAAGAGGCTTGCGTTCAATTCGATTTTTTTGTCAAGCTGGCCAAGTATTGCTGCGATTGACTGTTGTTCAGTTAGTGGAGGACATGGAACCTTTAGATTCTTGAGATCAGATCCGCGAATACCGGCGGCCGCGACTTGTTGGATGATTGTTTCGATTGCCCTCCGACCGACAAGAGACCGGAAGTAGTAGAAATAGTACAGCGGTGATGCGATTTCTGAATTCAGACGTACTCGGATTAGGTGGCTCTCCCAAGTACGTTCGTACGTAGCTGGCCCGACAATGGCGCATCTCCCTGCACCTTCGAACGACAGTGATTGACGCGCGAATAACAGGTCGCCGACCGCAAGGAGCGAGGTCGACTTCTCGGCCGGCGTTAATGGGGCCAGTTCGTAGTCGTCCTCCGTGATTCTATCGTTGGAGAAGAATTCCCCCATGTTGACCATCGGTATACCGGACCCTCGAAGTCTGGAGGGATAGCTGACACCGTTCTTAAGGGGAGCGGCAAAAAGCTCCTCAAATCGCACCATGGAATTGGTCATTGGATGCGTTCCAATTGAATACGAACGAGATCTTGCAACCGGTTTGATTCCTCAAACTGCAGGTAGAGCTGATTCCGCAATATTTCTATTTTGTCTGAAAAAGGTTGCCCATCTGTTTCTATCGCGGCCGCACCTACATACCGCCCAGGGGTCAACGCATAGTCGGCAGACTTGATTTCTTCAAGCGAGGCCGAATAGCAGAATCCAGCGCGGTCAGTGTACTCACTATCGGCGGCAGACTCCGTCCCTCTCCATGCCTGAAAGGTGGTCGCAATCGTAGCGATATCCTCATTAGTCAACGCGCGCTCAGCGCGGTCGACCATGTACCCCATGTTCCGGGCGTCAATGAACAACACCTCGCCCTGTCGGTCAACGGAACCCTTGGGCCCGGCGGTCTTGTCTTTCGCGAAGAACCAGACACACACCGGAATTCCGGTACTGCGGAACAGCTGTGTCGGCAGAGCGATCATGCATGACACGAGATCCGCCTCGATTAGCTGTGCACGAATGTCTCCCTCTCCACCCGAGTTGGAGGACATCGAACCGTTTGCCATGACAACACCGGCGCTACCGCGTTCGGCGAGCTTCGAGATGATGTGCTGGATCCACGCATAGTTCGCATTGCCGGCAGGCGGTACGCCGAACTTCCAACGCTTGTCGTCCTCGCGCCTCGACCAGTCCTTGATGTTGAACGGCGGATTCGCAAGAACGAAGTCGGCCTTCAAATCCGGATGCTTGTCGTGCGCGAATGTGTCTTCCCAACGATCGCCGAGGTTGCCGGTGACACCGTGGATAGCGAGGTTCATCTTCGCCATCTGCCACGTGCGCTGGTTGGCTTCCTGCCCGTAGACCGCAGCGTCCGCGGTGTTGCCACCGTGATTCTCGATGAACTTCTCGGTCTGCACGAACATGCCGCCCGAACCGCAGCACGGGTCGTACACACGGCCGCTGTATGGCTCAAGGACCTCAACTAAGACGCGGACGACCCCTGCCGGCGTGTAGAACTCGCCGCCACGCTTACCTTCGGCACGTGCGAACTTCTCCAGGAAGTACTCGTACACCTCGCCGAGGAGGTCGCGTGCCTTCGTCGAACCGTGCCCAGTGAAGCGGGTATCAGTGAGCAGATCGATCAGTTCGCCCAGGCGGCGTTGATCGATGCTGTCGTTGTTGAACACGACAGGCAGGGTTCCGGTCAGTGTGGAGTTGGACGCCATGATGGACACCATCGCCGCGTTGATCAGCTCGCCAGTAGTCCTGCCAGTGGCCTTGACAGTCTCCTGAATGCCCTTGGCGTTCTCCGCAAGGTACTGCCAGCGGGCCGTCTCGGGAACCCAAAAGACGCTGTTGCCGAGGTATTCGTCCTCGTCGTCGATCAGGTCACCGATCTGGTCCTCGGTCATCCCATCGGCAACGAGCTCGGCACGGATCTGCTCACGACGTTCGTCGAAGGCGTCGGACACGTACTTGAGGAACACCAACCCGAGGATGACGTCCTTGTACTGCGACGCGTCCATCGAGCCGCGGAGTTTGTCCGCCGCCTTCCAGAGAGTGTCTTTGAGTTCCTTCATCGTCGACGGCGTGGTGACTGCCGCCGCCCGTTTCCTAGGAGGCATTGCGTGCCGGCCTTTCTTGTAGAAGCTCTGGAGCATCCCCAACGGCGAGGACACCATGCGCCAGGCCGTCGACGAGAGTGCTCGTTAATTGTTCTATTCGGGTCAGTAATTGCATGGCGGTGGCGCGCTGCCTGCGAAGCGCGTCGACAGCATCCATCGTCACCGTGGCTCGGTTCGGTGGGACGCGAGGAACTTCCCAACGTTTCCACGTCGCACTCGATCTGATCGCACCGGACGGGCGCGCATCGATGCCCGATGCATTCAGGTGACCCGCGATGACGTCGGGAATCAGACCTGACGAGACGGCGTCGGCGATCCTGATTATTCGCGCTGGAAAGACGACCACCGACGAACCTGCGTGATCGACCATCGCGTTGAAGCGGGCACCCGAACAAAACACGATGTCACCGGGCTCGGTGTATCGGGCGTGGGGATAGCCGGTGGTGAAGACCAAGCGATCGATGCCGCGTCGGCCGACTGGAATCTCACCGAGCACCTCTGCGATGCCGAGGACCTGAACTGCCCCATCGGTGACGATGTGTTCGGGGTCGATACGGTGTCCGCTGAGCACTTTGACCTCGCGCGAGGCCGCTAGCTGGCCGAGCGTAGGCAACAGGGAACCGTCTGCATCTCGATATTCGACTTGAATGCGCGGTTCGTGGCGGAGTTCGCGCTGAGTCCGCTCGATGGCGTCGGACTGCTGGAGAATGTCGGCAGCCAGTTCGGCACCGAAGCGTCGTGTGCGTGGTTGTTTGATTCTCGCGGGCGTAAGCCCGTGTTTGTCCGCAGCCAACAGAACCGACGTCTTGGTCAGCACACCGAACTGAAACGCATGGGCCCGAATGCTGTTCCAATCACCCATCGCAGCAACAACATCGGACACCAGGCCCTCGGATGCGGCAGCATCGAGTTCACGCGACCCCATATCCACGACAACCGACCAACGATCGATGGGCCTGACAGCGTCGGACGCTGGTCCGAGAACCCACAGTGCCAACGAAGTTCCGGGCCGGGACGGGAGCAGACCTTCGGGAAGGCGTATTGCTGCCCGCACACGGTCGGACCGAAGGATGTCCGATCGCAATCGGCCGGCGTCGGGATCGGATTGCGCGTCGAGCAGTGCCGACGCCGGCGCGAGAACGATCGCCAGATGATCGTCGGACATCTGCACTGCGATGTCGTCGATCTGGGACAGGATCTGCGCATCGGTGTGATCGCCGGCCGACGATGATGGATACTGCGCGACGAAGCATGAGGGGCCCGATAGTTC
The DNA here is from genome assembly GCF_002259425.1 of Rhodococcus sp. 14-2470-1a. NCBI lineage: Bacteria > Bacillati > Actinomycetota > Actinomycetes > Mycobacteriales > Nocardiaceae > Rhodococcus > Rhodococcus sp. 14-2470-1a. The sequence continues at coordinate 151,837 of NZ_NPFZ01000025.1, read as the reverse complement.
GAACCCTGGCGCGAAACCACTGTTCGGTGGAGTCCGTCGTGACCATCCGTGCACGGTGAGTCGTCGCCGAGCGAGACGCGCCGAACGCGAGCCTGTTTCGTTGTGAACGGATGTCGGTTCCGCGTATTCGGGCAGAGCCGACCGGAGTGCAACCATGAGGTCACTGGGTCCTTCACCAGGATCGACGTACACATGATGATCGGAGTCGGTGAGCGCGGAAACGATCGAAGCGCAGAGCGAGAGGCATTGCGGAGCAACGGTGTAGGGCGCAGGCTCGGTCCGAGCCCGACGCGCCAACAGTGCCTCGAACGCACGTTTCGGGCCGTATGCAGCGTCGACCATCTGGTCGGTGTACTGGGCGAACGTACCGAGACGATCCCCCAGGGCCTCCAACTCGGAGTACAGGTAAGCGTCGTCAGGGTCTTGTTCGTCCGCCTCGTCCAGAAGCTCAGCAGGCTCGTACTCGCTCAACTGGGCTCCGAGGTGCCACTTGAGGCACAGCAGCGCGCTGATTCCGTCGAACACAACGTCGGCATCTACCGCGCCGCCGAGATCGAGAGCGGCGTGCAGAGCCAGGCTCTCTTCCAGCGCCTCGTTGTTCCCCAGGTCGCGCGCCTTGATCCAACGGACTATCTCGTTGCCGTCGTACATGCGGTGAGGCGCCAAGTTCCGAATCGGGGCCGGGAATGGCCGGTCTTCCCCGGAATAACGGCGCGCCCACATCGATACGACCGGGCGTTGGACCTGGGCCAACGTCGCTATATCGCTCATCCCAAGAAGTGTGACCACATGATCAGCCATCGTGTCGCACCTCCTGGGTATGGTTGCTAGCGGACCAGTCGGGCCGTTCCCTTAAGTTACCGGACTGTCTCTTGGCTGTGGCATTGTTTTTTGATAACCCGGGTTATCAAGCTTCTACTCGCTCGTTGTAGGACGTCGGTTCAAGCTGTGTATACACCACAGCCAACCGAGGAGGCCCCGATGCTCGCTGTCCTGCATGTTCGCCAGAACGCTTTCGAACCCGATGCGGAAACGGAAGTCGCCTTGGCGTGGTCGACCGAGGAAAACGATTCGTGGTCAGAGGTATTCACGTCGGCAGGTGACAGGTACTCGGCGGCACTCGATGCATTCGAGTACTTCCTCTCCCTCGGTCGTGGCCCGAGCATTCTGTACGTCTCCGACCGCGCGTTCAGGCGAGAACTACAGGCTGCGGCTGCGTCGTTCCCAGATCTCACCTTCGTGGACACAGCGCGGGGGCGGTTGGTGGACGTGGTTTCCGTTGCAGTCGGCGCTCTCGACGACTATCACCGCTTCGCCCACAAGCGCGCGTGGAAAGCAGAACTGGAGCGCCGGGCAGCACTTCCCGAACTGGTTGTCGCAACCGATGCTTCCAAGGGCACCGGACGGCGGGGAGTCGGTGTCGCATGCGTCAGCGCAGAGGGCGGCTTCGCGAGCAAGGCCTACTCGGAGGTCGAGACTGTCCTTGCAGGGGAGCTTCTTGCGATTGCCCTGGCCGTCAAGACCTTTCCAGAGCGTCGACTGCATGTACTGACCGACAGCAAGCCGGCGCTTGCAAGCCTGACCATGCCCAGGGCCAAGTTGCTCGACAAGCGGACCAGCCAGATCGTCGAAATCGTCGACGTGATCGAGCGCAGAACCGCGGGACGCGACGTTCGGTACAGCTGGGTTCGTAGTCACGCGGGACACGAACTGAACGAGATCGCCGATCGTCTCGCCGTCGCTGCCCGCCGCAACAAGGAAGCCAGGGTCAGTGCGAGCGTCACGGATCAGATCAACCGAAACATTATGGGACAGATGAAGATCGCTGTCCAAGCTGCGTAGAATGGATGGAACAGTGGTGTCAAAGAAGAAACCTTCGCTCAGGTTCAATTGCTACCTGATCCGTGACGGGCTCAGCGACGTTGAAAGCGCGTTGCAAACCAAGTACCGCGCGGGTGCAACTGCCGCGCTGGATCGAATCGAAGGGTCCTCGTCGGCTCCTCCTGGCGCGGTCTCCTTCCTGGGCCAACCGACGGAGAAGACCCCCCGATGGGCGACGGACCTCGACGCGCAGTTCCCGGGGCTGGCGACGGTGACCAACCGATCCAACAGGCTGGTTGTTATCCTCCCGGTCAGCAACCGTAAGTTTGCGCTGTGTTTCGGTCAGGGGGCAGGTGTCCTGGAGTGGGATGCGATCGAGAGCAACTTCGGTCTGCGGGTCGCAGCACGCGCCCTCGGTCCGGACCATCTCACCGGATTGAGCAGCCGTAGGATCGACGCAACTGCCCGTAGCCAGTCGGTGCAGGTACCCGGTGGTTCGACGCTGAACGACCTCGGTGTTGTACTCGACGGCGAGTTCGTTCGTCGATTGTCGGGCAGAGCTGATGGAGCGCTGTTGGAGCTGGATGGTTCGGTTGTCGCCGGAGACTCGATCGCATTCAAAACGGATATCGATCTGCACAAGGTTCAATCCGTGCTGGGTGGGATGTTGGACATCGTCGCAGACACCGAACCGACACCTGCGTTCGAGTTCGTCGACTCGTTGGAGCCTCTACGTAAAGGCGAGCAACTCAGTAAACAGCTCGACGAGCGCCTTGCCGCCGAGATACTCGGTGGTAGCACCGACTCCTCAGACTCGGACGTGCACCTGCTCGAGTTCGCGCCACCGGATGACGTGTCGCTCGATTTTGTCGAAGAGATACGTGTCGTAGGTGGTAAGCGAGAAGCGGTAATGACGACGTTTTCCATCGACGAGCTTCGTAGAAAGATAGCCGAAGTCGGTGTTCGACGCGGATCCAGCTTTCTGCAGTCGGTCAAGCTGCTTGCGATCGGCCCGGACAGCGATCCAGTAAGCGGTCTCCTCCCCCTAAGGAATTGGTTGGTCTTCGAGGCGGGCACCAGCGATGCGCGTTTCATTCTCACCCTCGGCCGGTGGTTCAAACTCGAAGAATCCTATTCGGAGAGCCTGAATCGGGACCTGCTGACGATCGAGAACGTGACGGCAGCGATCGACCTCCCGCACACCTGGTCGTCGGAACACGAGGGCCCGTACAACGCCCGGGCGGGTGCAGGATCACCCGATCTGATCGTGATGGACATGGTCGAGATCAAGACCGCAGACCGCGGGAAGTTCGAAGCGTGCGATCTGCTGTCGCGAGACGGACGGCTGATCTGCGTCAAGCGCTACAACGGAAGTCAGACACTGAGCCATCTGTTCTCGCAAGGATCGGTGGCGGCAACATTGCTGGCAGCGGATGAAACGGCAAAGTCGGACTTTGTCGCAAAGGTTCGCGCACGCGAACCGTCGTTCGAGGCAGTGGCTCTCAAGGCGCCGCGTCGGGTGACGTACGCGATTTCGATCGCCGACCACTACGACCTTCCACTCGGATTACCAACCTTCAGCAAGGTCAACCTGCGCGACTTTGCCGGACGGCTCCGCCAGATGCGGGTGGAGCCGTCGATCGCAAAGATCTCTGTCCGCTGAGTGCGTCCGATTTGCTGCCAAAGGGTGGGACATCATCACGCGGAACACTGAATCATGCAATACAACAACAGGTTCAGCATCTTCTGAACCCAAGTTCTCCAGATTCGCCCGCCTCGGTCGAATCCATCGCACACAACCCGAAAGGTTTCATCATGCTCACAAGGCCCCGCCTCACCGCCGCGGTCCTCGCAGCAACAGCGTTCGTCGGCAACGGAATTGCCTCCGCGGCTCCCGCCACATCGTTCGGCAACGGAACGTGGGCTGTCGGCAGCGACATCGCCCCCGGCACCTACGTTTCGTCGGGATCGCTCGACGAGTACGGATGCTACTGGGAGCGCGCGTCGAGCTTCGATGGTGACTTCGACTCGATCATCACCAACGATTTCATCAGCCCCGAGTCCGGGCAGGCTGTCGTGACCATCAAATCAACTGATGTCGCCTTCATCTCGGAGTACTGCGGGACATGGACATTGAAGGCACCGGCACTGATGCCCGTTCCTGCGCCCGCCCCGGTCCCGGTCCCCGTGCCGCTGCCGTGGACTGGTTCGGCGGGTCTGTAAATACTGCGGCAGAACGTCCTCGAGGGGTGGGCGTTCTGCCGGTCCAGCTCGGTCGAGTTGTCGGGACCTCCCGTTATATTTCGGGAGGGGTAGTTCGTTCAACTGATAGGGGTGGGGTCGGATGTCGAAGAACACGCCACGAGAGTGGTCGTACTGGACGGTCAACAAGCTGCAGATTCTGGGCGACTACATGCCAGCGTTCAACAGGGCCGCGAGTAGCTCGCGTGAACGCCTCTACATCGATTTGATGGCAGGTCAAGCGGCGAACGTGGAGCGCTACACCGGAAAGGAGATCCTAGGGTCGCCGAGGCGGGCACTCGAGTCGAGTCCGAGCTTCACCCGGCATGTGTTCTGCGAGCTTCCGAAGAATGCCGCCGGGCTCGACATCGATCTACGTTCACGCTATCCAAGTGCCGAATTCGAGGTCATGCCCGGCGATTGCAATCAAACGATCGACGCTGTTCTCGCGGGCTTGAAACCGTACTCGTGGGCGCCGACCTTTGTTTTCGCAGATCAGCAGGCGGCAGAAATCGAGTGGCTGACAATCGAGAAGGTATCCCGCTTCAAGCCGGAACGCGCCAAAAGCAAGGCCGAGATCTGGATGTTGGTGTCGCCTGCAATGGTCATCAAAGGTGCCACCGGTAGCGGTCTTTTCGAACTGGAACTTCCGGAGCCAGCACTCAGCGGCGAGGTCTTGTGGCAACCCGAGCCTCACTGGGATCCGTCGACGCGTCCGTGGTGGTGACTAACCAGCGCGACGTGGCATCTCGTCCCAGAGGCGGCCGTCGAGCTCGCGTCCGAGTCGCTTCGGGGTCCGGCCGCCCCACTGCTTGAAGAAGAAGGGAACTCCCGCTTGGCGACAGTCGTCCCGCAGACCCCGTGCCCAGTTGATGTCCATGACACGGTAGTTCGGTCCGGATTCTCCGCCGGCGATAACCCAGCCGATGTCGCGTAGGTCGATCCCGTCAAGCGGACCTATCAACGGCTCGCAGGAAAGGAACCGCACTGCTGCGGGTACGGTTCGCAGATGGTCGACGCGTTCCAGGGCCGACGCGTCTTCTACCGATACACCCATCCACACGTTCGACGGCCACTCCAACTTGTCCGCCATGCGCGACAATCGAAGTGAGCGCTTGGTCAGGATCTGATAGGTGTGCTGCGGAGTCTCCCGCATGACGTCGAACACGTCGCGGACGAACGCGATGGGTACCTTCGCATGGAACAAGTCGCTCATCGAGTTGACGAAAACGACGCGGGGCGCGCGCCACCGACGAGGCTGATCCAACGCCCGCGGGTGTGTAGTGACTCCGAATCCAGGGCCGGAGGTGCGTGGATCGCCGTCGTTCTGGTACTTCTCGGCACCCATGGCCTTGAGCCGCTTCGACAGCGTCAGCGCATAACAGTTGTCACAACCAGTGGAAACGCGATCACAGCCGGTCACAGGATTCCACGTCGCTTCTGTCCACTCGATAGAAGACTTGTCTGCCACAACCCCACCTTTGTCGAACGTATGTACGAGTGAACCACAGAACCGAGTTTCTGCACCAGTTACTGGACCGGATCTTACGGCGAGCGCCGAACCAGTCGGGTTTCACTCGAGGAGTACTTTCCCGTGAGTTCGCACTTGTGCAGACGACACGCCGGTGAGGACCTGCATAAGTGCGAAGTCGACGGGTTCAGAACACCCAGTTCTGCAGGACGACGCAGGTGACGGTGCCGCCGAGGATGCTGAGGGCGATGTTGCGGCGCCAGAGGTGCAGGCCGATGGTGACGGTGACGCCGGCGAGGGGTGGGATGCCGTGGGCGGCGCCGGTGAGGTCGATGGAGGACAGGGCGTAGACAGCGAGAATGGCGACGGCGCCGAGGGGCATCCACTTACCGAGTGAGTCGAGGAGGGCGGATTCTCGCAGGGACGATCGGACGAGGAACGGAATTGCTCTCAGCGAGAATGTGATTCCGACGGCGACGGCCAGGGCTGCGGCGATGTACCAGTAGTCAACCACGCCGGTGCCTGATGATCAGGGCTGCGGTGAACACGCACATTGCCACGACCAGCATGGATCCAGGTGCGAGCACCCACCCGATAATCCCGGCGCCGACGGCCAACATCAGCGTCACCCGGTCGGGATTTTCGCGGTAGACGTCGAGGAACAGCACGACGAACAGTGCGGTGAGAACGAAGTCGAGTCCTTCGAGTCCGGCGAGCAGGGAGCTGCCCACACCGGCGCCGACGAGGGATCCGACCATCCACGACGAGTGCAGGCCGAACTGGGTCCACAGGATCTGTCGGCCTCGTAGTCGGGCGGATGCGAGGGCGAAGGCTTCGTCGCAGAGCGCGAAGATGCTGTACAGCTTGGCCATTCGGCCGTCGACGCGTTGCAGGGGAAAGGTGAGACCGTAGAACAGGTGCCGTGAGTTGACCAGCAGTGTGGTGATGGCGATCGCGGCGAGGGGCGCGGATGCGGCCAGGAGCCCGACCAGAATGAATTCGACGGAGCCGGCGAAGAGGACGCCGGAGATGATGGGCGCGAGCCACCACGGGAGATCGTGTGCGGTGACGATCACCCCGAAACCGATTCCCAGAACGAACAATCCGAGCCATACGACGCCCGCTGATCGGGTGGCGTCGCGGAACGGGGAGCGTAGCTGGGTGGGGGCGAGCGTGGTCATGCGGCAATGATAGGAAATCCGTCGCGCGATTTTGTTGCCGCTTCTTGTGTAAAGCCCGAGATTCGCGCAATATCAGAGACGTGGATGCCATCGATGAGCACATTTTGTTGCTGCTGCAGGAGAACGGCCGGTTGACCAATCAGGAGTTGGCTGCGCAGGTGGGGCTCACGCCTGCGCCGTGCCTGAGGCGCGTCCGCAAGTTGGAGGAGGACGGCGTCATCACCGGTTACTCCGCGATAGTCGACCGAACACGCATGGGGCGGGGGTTCGAAGTCATCATTCATGCCGACCTCGTCGCGAAGGACTTCCGGACGGTGGCCGCGTTCGAGGAACGCATGGCCGGGATGTCGGAGGTCGCGGAGTTGCGCAGGATGTTCGGCATCCCCGACTATTTCATTCGTGTTCGTGTGGCGGACCTTGCAGCGTTCGAAAAATGGCTCACGACACAACTTATGGGTGATCCGGCCATCGCGCGGGTGGACTCGCGCATCACCATGAAAATTCTCAAGACCGATGCTCCGTGAGTCTCGCTGACTTACCATCGTTCTCGTGAGAAAGCTGATTGCGTTGTGTGCGATCGTCGTTGCCGCACTGCTCGTCGGGAACGTTCCCGCGCACGCGCAACCACGTCCGTTGAGGGTGGCGATCGTCGGCGATTCCTTCAGCGCGGGCGTCGGCGCGAGCAGCGGCTACGGCGGCTACGCCACTCTGCTCGGGGCCAGGGGTTGCTGGGATCTGAATCTGGTGGCGCGGTCCGGCAGTGGGTACGCGGCAAGCACCGACCCGTTCGTCAGTGTCCCGCGGGTAGCGGCCGTCGCGACGTCGCTTCCGGACGTGATCATCGTGCAGGGCAGCGGAAATGACCGCGGCGACGGCAGGTTGTTCGCGGCGGCCACCGGCCTGTATCTCACTTACCGCGTGGTGGCGCCGCAAGCGCGGATCATCGTCGTCGGGCCGACCGGTGCCCCCAATGCCAAACACGGCAACATCGACGAGATCCGACGCCACCTCCGCGATGCGGCCGGGGTGGCAGGCGTGACGTTCCTGGATCCGAAGGCGGAGCGATGGTTGAACCCGGCCACCGACTACGCGCCCGACGGAATTCACCCGAACGACGGTGGTCACGCTCGATTGGCGGGCCGACTGTTCTCCGCGCTGTCCGGCCTCGGCGTCGGCGGTAGTTGCGGGTGATCGGTACGGCCGAGGTGTAGATCGCGCAGCCACACCAGCAGCGACAGACCGGCGAACACCACTCCGGTGACGCAGACTCCGGTCCAGCCGTAGTGCTTCCAGGCGAGCGTGCCGACGGCGGACCCCACCGAAGCTCCGACGAAGTACGTCGTCATGTAGATCGAGTTGATGCGCGCCCGTGCTTCGGGTTCCAAGGCGTAGACGACGTTCTGATTGCTGACGTGCACGCCTTGCAGTGCCAAATCGACCAGGACGAAGGCAAGCACGAACACGAGCCAGACGTGGCTTCCGATCATGAACAGCGGCCACACGGCGATCAGCAGTACGACGCCGATTCCGGTTCCCCACTGAACCAGTCCGCGGTCGGCCAGACGGCCGGCGACCGACGCCATCAGCGTACCGGCCACGCCGGCGAGCCCGATCAGCCCGATCTGAGCTGCGGAGAAGCCGAATTCGGTGGTGAGCAGCAACGTCATCGTGGCGAACACTGCGCTGACCGACGCGAAGGACAAGGCACCGAGGGCGGATCGAACACGTAACCGGGGGTACCGACGGACGAGCACGCCCATCGACGCCAGCGCGGGCAGGTAGGACACACCTGCTGTCCCCGAGTGTCGCGGCAGTACCCGCCACAAACCCGCTGCCGCGATCAACATCAGGACCGAGGCCAGCCGGTACACCCCCTGCCATCCGGTCACGTCGGACAGTAGGCCGGAGATGCTGCGGGCCAGCAGAATTCCCGTCAGCAAACCGCCCATGACGATTCCGACGACTCGGCCCGACTCCGACGGGTCGGCCATCGAGGCTGCGAACGGAACGATGACCTGCGCGGCAACGGAGAACAATCCGGCCATGGCGGTCCCGACGAGCAACCACGAGAGTCCGGGCGAGAAGCCGGCGAGCGCCTGCCCGACGGCAGCCAGCACCATCAGTCCGACGCTGAGCTTCCGTCGATCGACCACATCGCCGAGCGGAACGAGGAAGAGCAGACCGAGTGCGTAGGAGATCTGCGCGACGGTGACCGACACAGCGGCCGCGGACTGCGAGACTCCGAAGTGTTCGGCGATGAGGTCGAGCAGTGGCTGGTTGAGGTAGTTGCCGCCGGCGCTCAGTCCCGTTGCCACCGCCATGAGGGCGACGACGGGAGTCCCGATCCCGGTTTTGTTCGACGTTGTCGTGTTCACGGGTACAGCCTTCTCCTGATCGATCATGCTGTCCAATAGATCGATCAGCGCCATCGATCGCGTCAAGCGATAGATTGAGTGAGTGGAACTCCGTCATATCCAATACGCCGTCGCGGTGGCCGAGGAACAGCACTTCAGCCGAGCTGCCGCCCGCCTGCACGTCGCGCAATCCGCTCTGAGCAGTCAGATCCGCGACCTCGAGCGAGAGCTCGGCGTCGAGCTGTTCACTCGCACCAGCCGTAGCGTCACCGTCACCAAGGCGGGCCAGATCTTCCTCGAACGCGCCTACGGCGTGCTGGGTGCGGTGGCGCGCCTCGTCTCGGACGTCTCGCCGTCGAACACCGAAGTTCGACGCCTCCGCGTCGGGATGATCGTTCCTTTGACCCGGGTGGATGTGGTCGCGGCCGTCGCCGCGTTGGGAATCTCGCATCCCAACACGACGGTGTCGCTGTTGCCGAGGGGCAGCGCGGATACCGTCGCAGGTGTCGCCGACGGTTCCCTCGACCTGGGGATCATCGGCCTCGCGCCGGGCCGGACGCACGTCGGTCTGACGTCGACTGCGCTGTGGACGGAGAAGCTGTCGTTGTTCGTCTCCCCCCGTCACGAGTGGGCAGGCAGGGTGACGGTGCGCCTGGCCGAACTGGGCGGAGTGCCGATGATCGACCGGCCCGCGGGGAGCGAAGCCCGCATGCAGACCGATCACGCGTTCACGCAGTCGTCCGTCGAGCGGGGCCCGGTCATCGAAGCGGACTCGGCGGAACTCGTCACCGGGCTGGCGGAGGCGCAGCTGGGTGTCACACTGTTGCCGTCGTCACTGGCCGAGTTGTTTCCTCGGCTTCATCGGATCGACGTGGTCGACGCACCGACGCGCACCGTCTCGGTGATCACCCACCCCGAGCACATCACCTCGGTGACAACAGCGTTCACCGAGATCCTGCTGAATCAGGCGTCCTGAGTCCGGATCCGGGGGTAAGTGCCGTCGCCCAGGTTCGGGTCCGGCAGAACACCGTCGGGATCGATGAGCGCGACGTCCCGCCCGTCGAGCGCGATGCGTCGCATACCCTCGAGAGTCATTCGTCGGCCGACGTCGGAGAACCGGTTCACCCGGGAGACGTCGAAAACGATTGTGCCCGACGATGTGTCGTGGGACAAGGCGTCGAGCAGCATCTCCGCGCCACCGAACTGTACGACGCCCTGCAGCTCGACGGTCGACTCGCCGTCCTCGTCGCGGATGCTCCGCAGGACCGACGAACCGTAGGGCTCGACGTCCATCAGATGCATGCCCATGTCGTTGGACAGCCGCTCGAAGACCTTCACGCCGCGGACGCTGTTGCCGTGCGAGTCGAGTTTCGGTGACAGGACGCCGATACCCACCTGGCCCGGCAGCGAACCCAGAAGACCGCCCGCCACACCACTTTTCGCGGGAATACCCACCGACGTCAACCAGTGGCCGGCGGCGTCGTACATGCCCGCCCCTGCCATGACCGACAGGGTCTGCCGGGCGACCGCCCGGCTGACGACCTGTTCGCCGGACGTCGGGTGAACCCCGCCGGACGCCAGCGTGGCTCCCATCAGCGAGAGGTCTCGGACCGTGACGTTGATGGAGCACTGCGTCGTGTAGCCCTCGACGACTGCATGGGCCTCGTCGGGCAGAATGCCGTAGTTGCGCAGCATGTGTGCGATGGCGAGGTTTCTGTCCGCAGTGTCCAGCTCGGACCGGCAGACGGACTCGTCGACGGACAGCTGCCGTCCGGCGAGGGTCGAGAAGAAACTCAGTGCGCGAGAGTTTCTTTCGTCGACCGACGAACCCAGCAGAGAATGTGTGGCGATGGCTCCTGCGTTGATCATCGGATTCTTCGGCCGGCGAGTGTCACCTTCGAGGGACAGCTCGTTGAACGCCTCGCCCGACGGCTCCACCCCGACCGTGTCGAGCACGGCGTCGAAGCCCCGGTCGGTCAGCGCGGCCGCGTACGCGAACGGCTTGGAAATCGACTGGATCGAGAACTCGGTCTCGTCGTCGCCGACGGAATGAGTCCGTCCGTCGACCGTCGTCACCGCAATCCCGAACACGTCGGGGTTCGCATGCGCGAGATCGGGAATGTAGTCCGCGACCTCGCCGTCCGTATTGCTCGACAGGCTGTCCAGTACTTCCCGCAGGTAATCGGGAACAGGTGACTTCACGGTACGAAATGTACCTGGTTCAGATCGACCCCAGATCCGCGCCGATCCAGTGCTCGGTGCTCAGGGAGAACCGAACCTGGTCTCCGTGATCGGACGCGGCGAACTGGAGGTATCCCTCCACCTTGTCGGGCGCGAGGTAACGCTCGGCCATCTCGCGAAGCTGTTCGAGGGTGCCGGGCTCCTCCCGAAGCACAGGCCCGTCGACCGCGACGTACTTGATGCTGGGTTCGACCTGCTCGACCATCAAGCTGAATCGCCCTGCAGCACGGATCAACTCGGCCTTCTTGGAAGTCTTCCCGGTGAGCACCCAGGCTTCGCCGCCGGGGGTGTACTGGTACCAGATGGGTACGGTCAGTGGACCTCGATCGTTGCCGGCGAAGACCGACAGGGCCGCGATGTGCGGCTCGGACAGAAACTCTTCTCGTTCCGATTTCGACAGTGGCATGCGCTCAGTTTAGGTCCGTCACTCCAGCTCGTCGAAGGGTTTCGCATACCGAAAGCTCCCGTTCACCGGGCCTGCACCGAGCTGGAGGGCCTGGAAGAAGTGGCCCCACGCGGGGTCGGGCGGTTCGACGCCGACATCGAAGCCCGCGCGAAACCCGAACCGGCTGTAGTAACCGGGGTCGCCCAGCAGAGCCAGCACCGGGATGTCGAGTGCCTCCGACGCGCCGATCAGCGCGTACATCAACGCTTTCCCGACGCCGGTGCCCTGGAACTCCGGGAGCACGGCGAGCGGTCCGATCCCGACCCCGAAGTCGACGCCGCGGCTACCGATGACGTACCCCACGATTGTCCCGTCCACGACCGCGACCAGCGACAACTCGGGGACGAACCCGTCGGCGAACAGCTTCTCGGTCAACCCGACTTCGACAGGTTCGGCGTCGTCCTGGCGGAATGCTGCCCGCACGACGCCGAGCACGGCCGGGCGGTCGGCTGGACGTTCGCGTCGAATCATCACCGCCCGAGTATGGCTGCCGTTCATCGGTGTTCCGATTGCTCAGCGGGGAATCGGCTTGAGCACGATGTCGGTCGGATGAGCGTCGGCCGGTGTGTCGACTGCATTGCGGACTGCCTGTGCGACGGTGGATGCCCGCAGGAACTGCGACGGCTCGTAGTGATCCCCTTCGTGTTCGACGATCGCCCTCTGCATGTCCGTGTCGATGCGTCCGGGGTGAATCGACGTGACCCGAAGCGTCGGCTCCTCCGCGCGCAACGCGTCGCCGAATGCCCTCAACGCGAACTTCGACGCGGCGTACGCGCCCCACCCCGGATTGACGCGCAGACCCGCCCCGGAATTGATCAGCACCACGTGGCCGCCCGCCCGTCGCAAAGCCGGCAGAAGAGCCTTCGTCAGGGACACGACCGCGAGAACATTCGACTCGTACTGGGCGCGCCAATCCGCAATCGAGGACTCGGCAACCGTCCCCAGCGCCGCAACGCCTGCATTGTGCACCAGCACATCGAGAGACTCGATGCCCTCCGCCGCCCTGGCCACAGCGTCGTGATCGAGAAGATCCACCGGCCACGGCGTCGAACCCGGCAGTTCCGACGCAATCGACGCCAGCGAGTCCGCCGACCGTCCGCCCAGTCGAACCTCGTGATCCGACGCCAATACCCGGGCAATCTCCGCCCCGAGTCCCCGGCTCGCACCCGTCACCAGCGCAGTGGAAGTCATGCTTCCACCTTAGATCCGTGCACTGTGCCGGACCGAACGTGACGTTCGGTCACTTGGAGTGACCGAACGGTTCATTCGGTCCGACGGATCGGGCTCAGTCGAATGTCATGCCCGCTTCGGCGGCCATGGACATGGTGGTGCTGCCGCCGTCGAGGGATTCGCGGATGATGTCGGCGTGGCCGGCGTGCTGGGCGATTTCGCGCAGGATGTGCAGCAGGGTGAACCGTGCCGATTGCCATGCGCGTTCGGGAGCCCAGGGTGCCGTCGGGAGTGGGATTTGGGCGTCGAGGTCCATGGTGGCGAGTGCTGTTTCGGTGTCGGCGGCGACGCGGGCGAGGTCGTCGATCAGTCCGGCAACGGTCTCGTCGGGGCCCATGACGTATTCGGTGCCCATGCGGGACATGTCGAATTCTGCGTTCTCGTCCATGTCGGCGATGGTTTTCATCCAGCCGCGCTCGTTGCTGACGACGTGGTGGAGCAGGCCGCCGAGGGTCAGTTCGCTGACGGTGGTTCGGGTGCGGGCCTGGTCGTCGGTGATGCCGGTGACGGTGTACAGGAAGTTCTTGCGCTGATCGGCGAGCATTCGCGCAATGTCGGCTTTTTCACCGGTGAGAGTCATGGTGTTCCCTTTCGTTGCTGGTGAGAACGACAGTAGAGACGATTGCGGACAGTTACGGTCCTGAAAAGAACTCGAGTCTCGATGGGCGGAAAGTACGGAAGGGTCGCAAACTAGAGGGATGGGCGACCGTGGATTCACTTCGACACAGTTGGCCGCGCGGGCTGCCTACCTTCTGCGCGGCAACGACCTGGGCACCATGACGAGCGCCGCCCCGAAGCTGTATCCGCACATGTGGAGCTGGGACGCGGCGTTCGTGTCGGTCGGGTTGGCGCCGCTGAGCGTGGAACGCGCGGTCGTCGAGTTGGACACGTTGTTGTCGGCGCAGTGGAAGAACGGGATGATTCCGCACATCGTGTTCGCCAACGGTGTCGACGGGTACTTCCCCGGTCCGGCGAGGTGGGAGACGTCGGAACTGGCGGTGCACGCTCCGTTGGGGCCCCAGACGTCGGGCATCACCCAGCCACCCGTCCACGCGATCGCGGTGCAGAGAATTCTCGATCATTCCCGTCGTCACGGCCGCACCACCCGAGCGGTCGCGGAGGAGTTCCTCGACCGCCGGTGGGACAACCTGGTGCGGTGGCATCGCTGGTTGGCCGAGGCGCGCGACATCGCGGACAACGGCCGCGTCACCCTGTTTCACGGCTGGGAATCCGGGATGGACAACTCTCCGCGGTGGGACGCGTCGTACCGGGGTGTCGTGCCCGGGGAGATGCCGCCGTACGTGCGCAAGGACGACACGGTCGTGACCGACGCGTCGCAGCGGCCGAGCAATATCGAGTACGACCGCTACATCTGGCTCGTCGAAGAGATGAAGCAGGCGGGGTACGACGACGCTGCGCTCAAGGAGAAGATGAGCTTCGCGGTCGAGGACGTGTTCGTCAGCGCGATCTTCGCCATGGCGTGTGATGTGTTGGCGACCATCGGCGAGGAGCATTCGAAACCGAATTCCGATGTGCGCGAGTTGCGTGGATGGGCCGAGAAGTTTCGCACAGGCGTCATCGCCACGACGGACAGCCGGTCGGGTGCGGCACGAGATTACGATCTGCGGGCTCGGCGCTGGATCACCACCGACACCATCGCGATGTTCGCGCCGCTGTTGTGCGGTGGACTACCGCGTGAGCAGGAGCGGACGCTACTGCGGCTGTTCGAGGGAACACGTTTCTGTGGGCACCCCGACCTTCGCTACGCGGTACCGCCGTCGACGTCGCCGGTGTCGCGAGATTTCCGCCCGCGCGAATACTGGCGCGGTCCGGTGTGGCCCGTCATGACGTGGTTGTTCTCGTGGGCGTTCTCGCGCCGGGGTTGGGCGGAGCGTTCACTGGACCTGCGTGAGGAAGGCTTGCGGCAGGCCAGCGACGGTACGTTCGCCGAGTACTACGAGCCGTTCACGGGTGAGCCACTCGGCAGCATGCAGCAATCCTGGACTGCTGCAGCAGTTCTCGACTGGCTCGGCTGACTCACATGGGGGTTACCAGCGCGCCAACGGACGGATGTCGTCTCCGGAGTAGTGATTGATGTCCGTCGGTGCATCGATGCCGGGGATTCGGCCGCTGTCGGTGTACTGCCAGAACAACCAGTTCGTCCACCCGCCGGGGAGTGGTCCGAGGGTGTCGTTGTAGTCCGCGATCCACAGTGGGTAGTGGTTGAACTCGTGGGTGTCCGCCATCGCGGTGCGCCAGAAGTTCGGATAGGTGTAGATGATCGGCTGACGTCCGGTGAGCAGGTGCACCGTGTTCAGGTACCGGTGGGTCCAGTCGATGAGGTGCTCGGGCGGCAGTCCGTGCGAGTGTTCGAGGTCCAGCACCGGAGGCAGGTCGCCTGGCCCGTTGATTCCGAGCACCACCGTCGAGTAGTAAGCGGCCTGCGTTTCCGGTGAAAGCCGTACGTCCGCATAGTGATACGCGCCGCGGGCCACTCCGGCTGCTCGCATGACGAGGCAGTCCTGCACGAAGTACGGGTTGATGTAGTCGAGCCCTTCGGTTGCCTTCACCATCGCGAAGTCGTGGCCGGACTTTCGCACGCTGTGCCAGTCGATCTTGGTGCCGTCGATGTGTTGCCACGAGGAGACGTCCGGCCCCTGCGCGCCCAGTGTCTGCGGGTTGGCCGACGCCACTGCGGGCATGCCGCAGATCAGTGCGCCGGCGATGACGAGAGATTTCAACGCACGGGTCATGCTCACAGCTTTCGTAGAATATGGATTTTGCACGTGAAAAGGCGTCAGCCGGCCAGCGCGCGCTCCAGGGTCGGCCAGGATGCACGGAGAGCGTCCTGCCAGTACAGCCACGAGTGCGTTCCTGGATGTCCCAGGTCGAACTGCGCTGGAATACCCAGTTCGCCGAGCCGCTGCTGCAGCCGTTCGGCGCACCCGTTGGCGACGGCTTCGATCACCCCGCCCAGCAGAATCTGCTCCTGCAGTGGGGGTGAACCGACCGGGCGTACGGCGTTCGGCATCTCGTGCGGGCCGGGAAGACCGGTTGCGTTGGAGACGAACAGTTCCAGACCGCGCAGCCCCTCGGCGTTGACGTACGGGTCGTGCTCGACCCAGCGAGGATCACCGTCGGGACCCCACATGTTGTCGGTGTCGCCCTTGCCGCGTACGGCGATGAGAGTGCGAATGAAATTGCGTGCTACTGGATCCGACGTCTGCGCACACCCGCTGTACGACGCCACCCCGCGGTAGAGGCCGGGTGCCTGGATCGCGAGATCGAGGACGCTACCGGCGGACATGGACAAGCCGCCGATCGCGTTGACGCCGTTGGCCCCGAGTGCGTCGTCGAGGACGGGAGGCAGTTCCTCGGTCAGGAAGGTCTGCCACTTGTTCCGCCCGAGTCCGGGGTCGTCGTGCTCCCAGTCGGTGTAGTAGCTGAGGTAACCGCCGACGGGGATGACGACGTTGACGTTCTTGTCCGCGAAGAACTCCGGCATGTCGGTCTGCTTCAGCCAGTTCGCGCCGTCCTCGCCGCCGCCGGCTCCGTTGAGCATGTACAGCGTCGGCCGCGGTGCCGAGGTGTCCGCGGGTCGGAGGACCTGCAGTGGGATCACGCGATCCATCGACGGTGAGTAGACGTGCACGTCCCACCGTCGATCGCTGATTTTGTCGATGTGGTCGACGGAGCTCACCGCCCCGGGCGTCTCCGGTTGGGCGACGGCGACCGAGGTCGGTCCCAGCAGGAGTGCGGCGGCGGTGACCACGAGGGCCCGACGGAGAGACACCCTCACGCGCCGACCTCGAGGTGCCGTGCCACGAGCGGACCGACAGCGCGTAGCGCCGACGGCGACGTCATCTGCCAATGCGTGTGCGACACCGAGAAGTTCGAGATATCGCCGGTCACGTACGGGTGCCACGTCGCGAGTCCGTGCAGTTCCTCGTGCCCGGCGCTGACGAACAGGACGTCACCGTCGTAGACGCCGGGGGTGTGCCCGACGGCCAACTCGTGGTTGTGTCGTGCGGCAGCGATCAGCCGTTCCACCTCGTGCGTCTCGATGATGCCCGATCCCGCGACGAGCGACGGGAGCGAATCGAGGCGGATGCGCTGCCCCCCGTCCGGTCCGAATCCGTCGATACCGGGCATGGTGATTCCGACGGCGTCGAGCAGGTCCGCGGCGGGAAGCTCTGTCTCCCAGACGTCCTGGTTCTGTACTGCATGGCTGTCCAGCAGCACCAGGGATCCGACGGTTTTGCCCTGGGCCCGGAGGCGGACGGCCATGGCGTGGGCGATCGTTCCGCCGAGTGACCATCCGAGCAGGTGGTAGGGGCCGTCCGGGAGGATCTTCTCGATCTCGTCGATGTAGCGCTGTGCGAGGGCGTCCAGGCTGTCCGGCAGGTCGGACGGCGCTGGGGTCTGGATGCCGTAGATCGGCCGGTCGGTGTACTTGTCGAGTCCGTTGTAGCACCAGGACAGTCCGACGATCGGGTGGATGCAGAACAGTGGTACCCCGTCGCCTGTGGTGCGGATCGGGAACACCACGTCGAACGACGAGCTGCCGTCGGATCCGGAGTCCAGGAGTGTCGCAATCGATTCCGGCGTGGGTTCGGCGAGCAGTGCCTGCAGGGACAGAGCCGTGCCGGTCGATGCCCTCAGCTTGCTGAGCACACGCATCGCCGTGAGCGAGGACCCGCCTCGGTCGAAGAAGTCGTCTGTCACCGAGATGTCGTTCACTGCCAGTACCTCCGAGAATGCTTCTGTGACGAGCCGTTCGGTCGCCGTGGACGGGAGTCTGTTCGGGCCGGTGTCGCGGCCGAAGTCGGGTGGTGGAAGCGCACCGGCGTCGAGCTTTCCGGTCGGTGTGCGGGGGACGGTCGTCAGATATGTGACGGACGCCGGAATCATGTATCCGGGAAGCCGTTTCCGTAGGTAGCTCCGAAGTGCGTCACCCTGCACCGCGTCACCCTGCACCGCGTCTCGGTCGCCGAGGACGTAGGACACGAGCACCGTCTCGCCCGACGGCATGCCGTGGCCGACGGTCACCGCGAAGTCGACGCCGGGGTGAGTCGACAGTGCGGCGTCGATCTCACCGAGCTCGATGCGGAACCCGCGGATCTTGATCTGTGTGTCGCTGCGCCCGCTGTACCGGAGCCGACCGTCGGGTGTGCGGCGGACGATGTCCCCGGTCCGGTACATGCGGCCGCCGCTGATCGGATCTGCGAGGAATCGTGTCGACGTCAGCCCTGGCCGGCCGTGATAGCCACGTGCGACGGCGGGGCCGCCGACGTACAGTTCGCCGGGCACGCCGTCGGGCACCGGGTGGAGGCGTCCGTCGAGAACGTGAGCGACGAGGCCGGCGACGGGCCTGCCGATGTCGATGGGAGCGTCGGCGGTGATCTCGCCGAGTGTCGATATGTCCGTGGCTTCCGTGGGTCCGTAGCCGTTCACCATGATTCGGCCCGGCGCCCACCGCGCGATCAGTTCGGGGCTGCACGCCTCGCCGCCGACGCAGACGACCTGCACGGTGTCCAGGCCGCTCGGATCGAGCGTGGACAGAGTGGAGGGGGTCGTCAGCGTGTGGGTGACGGACTCGTCGCGCAGGAACGCGGCCAGTTCGTCGCCGCCCAGTATCTCCGGTGGGGACACCACCAGTGTTGCGGCTGCGGACAGGGCGGACACCATTTCCCCGACAGCCATGTCGAAACTCGGTGAGGTGTTGTGCAGGAACCGCGACGACTGTTCGATGCGGTGCACCTCGCGCCTGGACTCGGCGAGGTTCGCGAGTCCCCGGTGCGAGACGACGACGCCCTTGGGCAGGCCGGTGGAACCGGAGGTGTAGATCATGTACGCCGCACTGTCGAGTCCGGCGACGCCGTTCAGCTCTTCCGCTGCGACGGCGTGACGCGGTGCCCGCTCCACTTCGCTGCGGATCTCCGGGTCGTCGAGTTCGAGCCAGGTGATGTCGCCCGGCAGCGCACTGCGGTGCGAGGTGAGCGTGATGCCCATGACTGCACCGGAATCGGAGACCATGTGCTGCAGTCGATCCTGCGGATATGCGGGGTCGACGGGCACGTAGGCGGCGCCGGTCTTCGTCACGGCCCACACGGTCAGAACCGAATCCACCGAGCGGGGAAGCCCGATCGCGACGACGGTCTCGGGGCCGATTCCGTATCCGAGCAGCACCCGAGCCAATCGGGTCGACGCGTCGTCGGCCTCGCGGTAGGTGTGGTCCTCCCCGTTCCAGCGGATCGCGACCCCGTCGGGATTCTGCGCGACGGCCTGTCCGATCAACTGAGTGAGGGTACGGGGGCTGACCGCGTCCGGGCCGCGGACTGGCTCGCGTTCGAACGGTGCGAGGATGTCGATGTCGCCGACGACCTGCGCCGGGTTCTCCACTGCTGCCGTCAGAATCCGCGTGAACCGATCCACGAAGCCGTCGATGGTGGCGGCGTCGAACAGGTCGGTGCTGTAGCGCAGGGAACCGCCGAGGCCATCTGCTGTTTCCCGCAGCGTCAGAGCGAGATCGAATCGCGTGACGCCGGATTCGTACGGAAATTCCGAGACCGTGAGGCCGGGCAGTTCGAGCGTCGACGGACGATCCGGTTCGAACGCCAGCAGCGCCTGGAACAGCGGGGAGTGGGATGTCGCGCGTGTCGGCCGCAGTGTTTCCACGACCTGCTCGAACGGGACGTCGGCATTCTCCAGGGCTTCGAGGTTGGTGCTGCGCACCCTGTCGAGGAGATCGGCGAAGCTTTCCCCCGGCCGAATCTCGTTGCGCAGAACGACGGTTCCGACGAACATGCCGACGACGTCGTCGAGGCTACCTGCGCTTCGACCCGCCACGGTGGTGCCGATCGGGATGTCGGTGGTACCGGACAACCGGGCCAGCAGGACTGCGTAAGCGGCGCCGGCGACCATGAACACCGAGGCACTGTGGCGATGGGCAAGCGACCTGATCGCCGACGCGACGGCCGGGTCGATGTCGAACGCCACCTCGGCCCCGCGTTGCGACGAGACAGCAGGCCGCGGCCGGTCCGTGGGCAGATCCAGCACGTCGGGAAGGCCGTCCAGCCGGGTACGCCAGTAGTCGAGCTGCGTGGACAGGACGGACTCGGAATCGTCCGCGGAACCCAGAACGTTCGATTGCCACAGCGCGAAGTCCGCGTACTGCACCGGCAGCGGTTCCCACGGCGCCGGCGCGCCGTGTGTGCGGGCCGCGTACGCGGTGACGACGTCGCGGGCGAGCGGGCCCATGGACAGCCCGTCCGCAGCGATGTGGTGAACGACGAGAAGCAGTACGTACTCGGTCGGGGATGTGCGAAGAACACTGCCGCGCAGCGGTACTGCTGCTGTCACGTCGAATCCGCGATTGAGGACCGCTGCAGCCGAGGCCAGAACGGCCGATTCGTCGATGTCCTGCGGAGCGAGATCGAGTTCGACGTCGTCGGCCGGAAGGATCACCTGATGTGGGACGCCGGAGACGGGGTAGACGGTCCGAAGCGACTCGTGCCGATCGAGTACGTCACGCACGGCTGCGGCCAAGGCATCCGCATCGAGGTCTCCGCTCAATCTCACGGCGAACGCGATGTTGTAGGCCGCCGAAGCCGGTTCGGCCTGGTTCAACAACCACATTCGGCGTTGCGCCGCGGACAGCGGGATCACCTCGGGCCGCGGTCCTGGACGCAGCGCAGGCAGCGCCGACGATTCCGAGGCGTCGACGACCACGGCCAGCTGCGCAGGCGTCGGAGCCTCGAACAGCGCGCGCACCGGCAGTGCCCGGCCAACCCGCTCGTTGACGTGCGCCATGACCCGAGTGGCGACGAGCGAATTGCCTCCGAGGTCGAAGAAGTCGTCGTCGACACCGACGCGTGCGGCGCCGAACACCGCCCCGAACACCTCGGACACCACCGTTTCCGTGGGCGTTCGAGGAGCGAGAAACTCACGGGTCGCGAACACCGGTGCCGGCAGTGCGGTCCGGTCGGTCTTGCCCGTCGGCGTGCGCGGCACCCGGTCGATGATCGTGACGGCCTGCGGCACCATGTGAGCCGGCAGCGACCGCCGAGCGTGCTCGATGATCTCGGATGGCTCTGTATGTCCTCCGGACACTGCGCCGGAGACGACGACGTAGCTCACCACGCTGTCGGCGTGCACGATCGACACCGACTGTTCGACGCCGGGGTGGCGGGTCAGGACGGCGTCGACCTCACCGAGTTCGATGCGGAATCCGCGGATCTTGACCTGGTGGTCGATGCGCCCGTGGTACTCGAGGGCGTCTCCGACGCGCCGCACCCGATCGCCGGTGCGGTACAGCCGATGCCCGCGCGGGTCGAACGGGTTGGCGACGAAGGACGCAGCCGTCGTCGCCGGGTGTGCGTGGTATCCGCGGGCGAGTGCGCCGCCGCCGAGGTAGAGCTCGCCGACGACTCCCGTCGGTACCGGGTGCAGGCGCGCGTCGAGCACGTACGCGTCGATTCCTCGGGTGGGTGCTCCGATTCGGATCGGCGCACCGACTGTCATCGGATCGGACATCGTCGCGACGACGGTGCTTTCCGTCGGTCCGTACGCGTTGAACAACGAGACCCGATCGGCCCAGGTGGAGATCAGATCGGGACCGCAAGCTTCCCCGCCGACGACGAGGATACGCAGGTCCGGTACCGACGCCGGGTCGATCGTTGCGGCAGCGGCGGGCGTCAGGAAGGCGTGGGTGACGCCGTCGAGAGCCGCTGCGAGCTCGGCGCCACCGTAGATCTGGGGATCGGCGATGTGCATCGTGCTGCCGCTGCCGATCGCGAGGAGTAGTTCGAGGATCGACGCGTCGAAGCTGGGTGACGCGAAATGCAGTGTTCGACTGGTTCTGTGGAGACCGAGGCGCTCGACCAATTCTGCGCCGAGGTCGGCGAACCCGGCGTGGGTGACCGACACACCTTTCGGTGTTCCGGTGGACCCGGAGGTGTAGATGACGTAGGCCGGATGGTGGGGGCTCAGTGCGGCGTTGCGTTCGCGGTCGGTGATCGGAAACGCCGAACCGAGCGTCGGGTCGAGTTCGTCGGGATGAATCCAGTCGACACCGACCGACTCAGAACCGAAGCTTCCGTATGTTTCCGAAATACCGTTGATGTCCGAAATACCGAGGCGCGCACCGGAATCGGTGATGATGTGCAGAATTCGGTCGTGCGGGTAGCGCGGGTCGACGGGCACGAACGCGGCGCCGGTCTTGGCCACCGCCCACAGCATCGTCATCGCGGTGATTCCGCGCGGCAGCGCGATCGCCACCGCGGTCTCGGGGCCCGCTCCGCGCGCGATGAGCTGACGGGCGATGCGGGTCGAGGCGTCGTCGAGCGCCGGATAGTCGATGGAGACGGAGCCGGAGACCACCGCGGTACCGCCGGCGGACGAGACGACGGCTGCGGACAGTGCGTCGGGCAGGGTGCGGTGTCGCAGTGACGGCGTACCGCGAAGCGGATCGACGGACACCAGGTCGATGTCTCCGACGATCGTTCGAGGATCGGCGACCACCGCGTCGAGGATCGTCCGGAACAGCTCGGCGAAGGACCGAGCGGTACCGGCGTCGAAGAGATCCGTTGCGTAGGTCAGGGTTCCCGTCAGATCTTCCGACTCGAACGCCAGCTGCAGATCGAACTTCGCCACGGCGCCCACCGGAGCGAGAGGTGCGACCGTCAGCTCGGGCAGCTCGACCGTCGGTACCGGATCCTCCAGCGACAGCATCACCTGGAACAGCGGATGATGCGCGGTGGACCGGACGGGGGTGAGCTCCTCGACGACACGATCGAAGGGGATGTCGGCGTTGCCGTAGGCGGCCAGATCCCGGTCGCGTACCGACGCGAGCAGATCGGTGAACGGTGCGGCCGGATCCACGTCCGACCTCAGAGTCAGCGTGCCGACGAACATTCCGACGAGATCGTCCAGAGCGCGTTCTCCACGGCCTGCCACCGGTGTTCCGACGGTGATGTCGGACGTCCCGGACACTCTCGCGAGCATGATCGCCAACGCTGCATGGAGAACCATGAACTCGGTCGCACCGGAGTGCCGGGCAAGCTCGGTCAGTGCGCGTCGGGTGTCGGGGGCCACCGCGAACGTGACCGTCTCGCCTCGATGCGACGCGGTCGGCGGGCGAGGCCGATCGATCGGTAGCGGCAGGTGATCGGCGACACCTGCGAGTTCCCCTCGCCAGAAGGACAATTGACGCGAAGCAACGGAATCCGGATCCTGCTCGGAACCGAGCGACTCGATCTTCCACAGCGCGTAATCGGTGTACTGAACCTCGAGGGCCGGCCACTTAGGTGTTGAACTTCGGGGTGTCGAACTTCGGGGTGCAGTTGTTGCGGCACGTGCGGTGTACGCGATCATCACGTCACGTGCCAGGGGCCGCATGGACCATCCGTCGGCCGCGATGTGATGGGTGACGACGACGAGCACGTGATCGTCTGCGGCGAGACGCAGAATCGCCGCGCGCACGGGTGGTCGTTCGGTGACGTCGAAACCGCGGACCGCGAGCCCGGCCACGGCGCCCGGCAACCCGGCCTCGGTCGTGGTCGTGATGCTCACATCGAGAAAATCCGAGTCGACGACGACCTGACGTGGGCCGTCCGTCGCCGTGGTCTTCCCGGGCTCGGAGTCGGGGTAGAACGTTCGGAGCGCTTCGTGACGATCGACGACATCGAACACCGACTCGACGAGCGCCTCGGCGTCGAGCACACCGGTCAGCCGGACGGCGCCGGCGATATTGTACGCACCGGACACCGGGTCGAACCGATTGAGCAGCCACATCCGGTGCTGATTGGGGGCGAGTGGAACGTGCGCCGGCCGATCCTGACGGACGAGCGCGGGACCACCACCGCCGTTGCGAGAGGGGCGGTTCAGCCGTGTCGTCAGGCCGCGCACGGTCGGTTCCTCGAACAGGTCCCGGACACCGAGATCGCCCTGCAGTTCCGCGTTCATGCGCGCTACCACCTGCGTGGCCGTCAGCGAGTTGCCGCCGAGTTCGAACCAGCTCGCCGTCACACCGACACCGTCGACTCCCAGCACGTCGGCGAAGATCTGCGCGACGGCCGTCTCGTCTGCACCGTCGGGTGCGACGTGCTCGGCCTGGCCGACGGATGGCTCGGGCAAGGCACTTCGATCGAGTTTTCCGTTGCGGCCCAGTGGCAGACGAGCCAGTGGCACGTACACCGTGGGAACCATGAACGCGGGTAGTTCGCCGTCGGCGTGTGCCCGGACGGCATCGGTCTCGGCGTCACCGCAGACGTAGGCGACCAGCTTCTCCGAGGTCCCCTCGCCGTGGACGGTGACCACGGCAGCCGTGACACCTTCGGCGCGCAACAGGGCTTCCTCGATCTCACCGAGCTCGAGGCGCTGACCGCGAAGCTTGACCTGGAAGTCGTTGCGGCCCAAATAGTGCAGCTCACCGTCGAGGGTCCAGCGGACGAGGTCGCCCGTCCGGTACAACCGGCCGTCGCCGTGCGGGTCGGCGACGAACCGTTCGGAGGTGAGGGCTGCTCTGCCGGTGTAGCCGCGTGCCAGTTGCACACCGGAGAGGTAGAGCTCACCGACAGCTCCGATCGGGACGATCCGCAGCGCGTGGTCCAACACTCGGACTCCGGTGTTCCAGACCGGAACCCCGATGGGTACCGGCCCGGTCTCCGCGGCGTCGGTGCGGTGGTAGGTGACGTCGACGGCGGCCTCGGTGGGACCGTAGAGATTGTGCAGTTCGGCGGTCAGAGTGCTGTGGGAACGCTGCACGGTTCGGCGGCTCAACGCTTCACCGCTGGCGAAGATCCGGCGCAGTGAACCGGTGTCCTCGTGATCGCCGTGGTCGAGGTACAGGTCGAGCATCGACGGCACGAAATGGGCGGTGGTGACCGACTCGTCTCGTACGAGGCGCGAGAGGTACTTAGGGTCGCGATGGCCACCGGGTTCGGCGATGACCGTCCTCGCCCCGGTGATGTGGGGCCAGAACAGTTCCCACACCGACACGTCGAACGTGGCCGGGGTCTTGTGCAGGACGGCGTCGGACGTGTCCAACGGATAGGTGTCCTGCATCCACAGCAACCGATTGACGATGGCCGCGTGCGAGACCGCGACGCCCTTGGGTCGTCCGGTCGAGCCGGAGGTGAACAGGACGTACGCGGTGTTGCCCGGGCGAACCGGTGTGGGGCGCTCGTGCTGGGCGATGGGACCGGTGGCGAACGCCGACAGATCCAGGGTGCGCGGGTCTGCACAGGGCACCGATGTCTCGATATCGGTGCCGAGAATCAGTGCAGGAGAAGCAGTATCGATCATGTAGGCGACACGCGACGCGGGCAAGGTGTCGTCGAGCGGCAGATACGCCGCACCGGCATGCACGACGGCATGGATCGCCACGAGCTGGTCCATCGACCTCGGTAGAGACACCGCGACCACGGACTCGGCGCCGATTCCGCACCGGATCAAGTAGCGCGCGAGGCAGTGCACGCGGGCGGCGAAGTTGTCGTACGTCAACGAGTGGCCGTCGTACACCACGCACGTGGACGAGCCGTACACCGTCGAGGACCGCCCGAGCAGATCCACGAGAGTGTCGGTGCCGCAGTCGACCTCGGTCGCCACCCAGTCCGACGTGACGGCCTGACGCTCCAGTTCGCCGAGCACGTCGATGTCGAGAACGCGCCCCTCGGGCCGCTCGGCCATGGCCCGGATGGCCCGCTGGAGACGGTCGGCGAACGTCGCCACCTGACCGCGGGAGAAGGCGTCGGGCGAGAAGCGCAACGTCATCGTCGGAGTCGGCTCGAGCACGGTCACCAGAGTGAGCGGATAGTGCGTGGAATCGGAGACGTCGATACCGCGGACCGCCATGCCCGCGATGTCGGTCGCGGCGTCGAGTGCGCTGTGATCGACGGGGTAGGACTCGAACACCACGAGGGTGTCGAAGTCCGCGCTCCGCCCGGCCGCCGCGTGGATCTCGGCGAGTCCGACGTGGTGGACGTCCAACAGTTCCACCTGCTCGCGCTGCACCCGCTCGGTCAGCGATTCGACGGTGTCCTGCACGTCGATCGAGACGCGGAGCGGCAGTGTGTTGATGAACAGCCCCAGCATCTCGGTGGCACCGAGGAGATCACCTGGCCTGCCGGACACGGTGGCACCGAACACGACGTCGTCGCGCGAGAGGACGGTGGACAGCACGATCGACCACGCGGCCTGCACCACGGTGTTGACGGTGACGTTCGACGCACGTGCGATCGACGCCAGGACGGAGCCGTCGATGCGAACGTCGACGTCCTCCGGCAACCGACCGCTGGGAACGTGTGGGCCCGCGAGCAACGTCGGGCCGTCGACGCCTGCGAGGTGCGCGGCCCAGCGGTCGACATCCGAGTCGGAGCGACGAGCACTCGACCACGCCAGGAAGTCCCGGTACCGACGGACCGGAATCCCGATCTGCGTGTCGGCTGCGTAGAGGACCAGGAGCTCCTTGATCAAGATCGGCATGGACCAGCCGTCGAACAGGATGTGATGGTTGGTGACCACCAAGCGCGTGCCTGCGGGCCCGTGCACCAGGGCGAACCGGATGAGCGGTGCGTCACCGAGGTGGAAGCGACGGCCGCGCTCCGCCGCGATGGTCGCAGCGACATCGTCCGTCCGCACTTCCTGCCACGGGACGGCCACGTCGTCGACCACCAGCTGGACGGGGAGCCCCGCAGCGTCGTGCACGAACGCGGTGCGCAGGTTCTCGTGACGATCCAGCAGGCGCTGCGCGGCACGACGCAGACGGTCTCCGTCGACGACGCCGTCCAGATCGAAGACGATCTGCGCGGTGTACGGATCCACCCCGTCGCGCATCAGATCGGCGTGGAACATCAGTCCCCGCTGCAACGGGGTGAGCGGCCACACGTCGGAGACGTTCCCGAATTCGCTGTGCCACAGATTCAGTCGAGCCTGGTCGACGGTCACCAGTGGAACGTCGCTCGGCGTCAACTCCCCCACGCCCTCGGCCCGGCCGTGCTCTGCGAGCTCGGTGATGGCATCGGACCACAGATCGGTGAGACGGCGGACATCCGCGGCGTCGAGCACACCCGTCGGGAATCCGATGCGGACGATCAACGAGCCGCCGCGTACCAGTGCGTTGATGTCCAGCTCGTACGCGGTACGCAGGGCAGACCCGCTCCCGACGTCGTTGCCGACGGTCAGGTCCGGTGTCCACGGTTGATCCGGCGTTCCCCCCGGCACCTTGCCCAGATAATTGAAGCTGATCCGCGGCGCGGGCGAATCGGCGAATTCATCACGCGCCGAAAGGAGCCCGAACATCTGCGGTTCGGTGGGAATGCTCCGCAGCTGTTCCTTGACCGCCTTGACGACCGAAGCGGCATCGGGACCGGACGGCGCGTCGATACGCACCGGGTGCGTGGAGGTGAACCACCCGACGGTCCTGGTGAGATCCGCACCGGCAATCGAATCGGTGTCGCGGCCATGGCTTTCGATCGAGACCAGGTGCGACGCCTGGCCCCTCCACGTCCGAAGGGCCACCGCCAGGGAGGCGAGCAGTGCGTCCTCGGGACCCATCCGATAGCGGTTCGGCAGTTGTTCCAACAGCGCCTGAGTGATGTCGGACGACACGGCCAGTTGGGCGACCTGGGTCGTGGCCCCGGTGTCCCGTGCGTCCAGTGGACGTGACCCGAGCAGGGCGTTGTCACCGCTCAACAGTGCGCGCCACGCGTCGGCCCCGTGCGACGGGAGGTCGTCGACAGCATGAGCCCACCGGCGGAACGAGGTCTCCACCGGCTGGAGGGTCGGTCCGGACTCGCGCAGCGCGTAGGCCGTGACGAGATCCGGGAGCAGAATCCGCCACGACACACCGTCGACGACCAGGTGATGGGCGACCAGCACGATCCGCGGGCAGTCGGGGTCGGTGACGTGAACCACCTGGAGCATCACTGCATCCCGCGGCCGCAGCCGCGCACCGGCGCGAGCAATGATGCCCTCGAGATCGGTCCCTGATTCGCCCCCCGAATCGCCGCCCGAATCCACAGTCGAGCACTCCGTCGACACCAAGGCCGCAGCATCCACGGATCCGGTGGGCCCGACTACGAGACCGTCGTCGACGAGCCGTGCCCGCAGCGCATCGTGGTGATCGATCAGCACGGTCAGCGCGGCCACCAGATCCTCGGTGTTCAGATCGGACGGCGCGACCAGCACGAGAGCTTGATGAAAGTTGTCGAGGTCCGTCGGCTGCTCGGCCCGCGCCAGGACGCTCGCGGCGATGGGCAGCAGCGGCAGGTCACCGACCCCGCCGCCGGGCAGTTCCTCGAGCCGGACTCGGTCGGCGTCGCTGACTGCGGCGTCGGCGAGGCCGGCGACCGTGCGACGCTCGAAGACGTCCCGCGGTGTGAACACCACCCCGGACGCCTTGGCGCGCGAAACAAGTTGAATGGCAACGATACTGTCGCCGCCGAGAGCGAAGAACGAGTCGTCGACGCCGACGGAGTCCTTGCCGAGCACCTCCGCCATCGCGTCGGCGATGATCTGTTGGACAGGATCGCTCGCGGCGCGGAACGGCGCGGCTTCGACGTGGGCGAGCGGATCCGGCAGAGCAGATCGATCTACCTTGCCCGACGGTGTGATCGGAACCGAGTCGATCTCGACCAGAAGGGAGGGAACCGACTGCCGGGGAAGGAATTCCGATGCCAATGCGATGAGGGCGTCGCGATCGAACTCGTGACCGGCCTTGGTCTTGACGTAGGCGACGAGGGTGGATCGGTCGCCGCGTTGGGACACCGTCGAGACGACGAAGTCCACGGACTGATGCCAGGACAGAACGGCGTCGACTTCGCCGAGTTCGATACGCAGGCCGTGAAGCTGCACCTGGAAGTCGCTGCGGCCGAGGAACTCCAGATCCACACCCGCTGTGTTCGATACACGCCACCGAACCACGTCTCCGGTGCGGTACAGGCGCTGACCCGAGCCGTACGGATCCGCGACGAAGCGGGTCGACGTCAACCCCTCACGGTTGTGGTAGCCGCGGGCCAGACCTGGTCCGCCGACGTAGAGTTCACCACTCGAGCCGACCGGTACGGGTCGAAGCCACCGATCGAGCACCACGGCGGTCGCACCCTGCAAGGGCCGCCCGATGGTGATCGCCCGCGGATCCTTCTGGGGTTCGGTCATCGTGATCACGATGGTCGATTCGGTAGGGCCGTAGCTGTTCCGCAGCTCTGCTCGCGACCGCATCCTGTCCACCAGGTCCGGGGGGCAGACGTCACCGCCGACGACGACGGACGTCAACGACTCGACCTTCTCCACCTCGACGGTGGACAGCAATGCAGGAGCAGTGACGATGTGTGTGACGGCGTGCTGCGTGAGCAGCTCCGTCAGTTCGCTGCCGCCGTGAACATCCGCAGGCGCGACGACCATCGTGGCACCGGCCCCGAACGCGGCGAGCATCTCGAACACCGAGGCGTCGAAACTGGCCGACGAGAACCGCAGGACGCGGGAGTCCGTCGTCAGGGCGAGTTCCGGGCGCTGAGCGGCGGTGAACACGGACAGACCGCGGTGGCCGACGAGCACGCCTTTCGGTGTCCCCGTCGATCCCGACGTGTAGATCATGTAGGCCGTGTGGTCGAGACCGAGTCGAGACCGCCTGTCCGCGTCGGAGATCGGTGCGTCGGAGCGTGTCCCGAGCTCGCTGGTGAAGCCCGGGTCGTCCATCCCGAGCCAGTGCACGGCGTCGGGAAGAGAGTCCGCCAACGCTGTGGTGCTGAGGCCCACCAGGACACCGGAATCGGTGACCATGTGGCCGATCCGCTCGGGCGGATACGTCGGATCGATCGGCACGAAGGCCGCACCCGACTTCGCGGCGGCCCAGAACGCGACCACCGAGTCGATGGAACGCGGAAGCGCGACGGCCACCACCGAGTCCGGACCCGCGCCGCGGGCGATCAGCGCCCGGGCGATGGTGTTGCTGCGCCGATCGAGTTCGGTGTAGGAGAGTTCGGTGGTGCCGTCGACGAGAGCGATTCCGTCCGGGTTCCGTGCCACACCGGCCGCGAGGATGTCCGGAAGCAGCATCGGTGGTGCATCCGGTCCGCCGCGCGCGGGGACCACGGCGTCGATCTCCGCGTCATCGAGGAGGTCGAGATCGGTGACTGCGAAGTCCGGATCGCTGTGGAGGAACTGCGCGAGAAGCCGGACGAAGCGGCGGTACAGGTCCTCGGTCGCCTCGGCGCTGTAGACGTTGGGGTTGGCCTCGAAGTCGATACGGGAGCCACCGCCGTCGACAGGTGGGTAGATGTTGACCGACAGATCCTCGACCGGGCCCGTGGACAGGACGTTGAAGTATCCCGTTTCGCGCCCGAATTGCACCTGACGTTCGTACGCCATGATGTTGATGGCGGTACCGAAGAACCCGCGATGCTCCTGGCTGGCACCGGCGTCGCGTCGAATGTCCTCGGCGCGGTAACGCTGATGCCGCAGAGCACCGGTCAGTTCCAGCTGCACAGCGTCGACGAGGCTCGCGACGGTCGTTCCCGGCACGATGCGCACACGGATCGGGAGGACGTTGGACACCATGCCGCCGGAGCGTCGCAGCACCGCCGTCGTGCGTCCGGCAACGGGCAGCGACAGAACGATGTCGTCGTTGCCGGTCAGACGGGACAGGAACGCAGCGACCGCGGACACGGCCAACGGTGCGAACGCCGATCCGAGCCTGTCCGCGGCGCGGGTGAGTGCCTTCTCGAGAGTCTCCGGTAGCGGCTCCCCGCAGATCCGCGACCGCGGTGCCGGTGGGGCGACGATGCCCGACGGCGACACCGGAGCCGGCAGCGCGCTCGTCTTCTCCCGCCAGTACTCGCGGTCCTTGTCGAAGCGCGACGAAGAGCGGTAGTCGTCCTCGGCTGCGTAGACGTCCTCGAGTGCGCCCGCCTTCGAGAACGAAGGCGACTCACCGGCCTGAACCGCCGTGTAGATCTCCGCGGCACGGTTCATCAGCCGGACCGCGCCGTACCCGTCGAGAGCGATGTGATGGACGTGCGAGTACCAGAACGTTCGATCGGCGCCGACGCGCAGCGTCGCAGCTCGGATCAGCGGGCCCTCGATGATGTCGATGGGTCGGGAGTAGGCGGCCTGCATCCAGTCGATCGCCGCGGCCTCGGGGTCGGGTTCCTGAGTTAAATCGAGATCCGTCGACTCGTGTCGGGTCGACTTGTCGATGTACTGGTGTGGTTCACCGTCGATTTCCACCAGGCGTAGCGAGCCCGCACCGAGCTCGGCCGCAGCCTGCTCCACCGCCCCACGCATCAAGTCGCCGTCGAGTTCGCCGTGGACGTCGATGTAGTTCGCGATGGTGATCGGAACGTCCGGCATCAAGTGCTGGGCGAACCACAGCCCGCGTTGTGCAGCAGTGAGCGGGAACGGCGCGGACGTCACAGTGTGCCCGGTGTCGGTCCTGCTCAGCGCAACTGAATCAGCCGAATCCACAGTAGTGCTCTCTCGGTCGAAGGAGCGTGGTTGGCGGAGGCTCGGAACCGGACGTGGCGTGCGCTGCCCCGAAACGCCGCTCGCTCTGTGACGAAGGTCCCACCCGCTAGGTCTGAGAATTCGAGGTTTACACAACCGTTACCCAAGGTCAACCGAACCTCGCCCCTGGCCGGGACTGTGAAGAGAATTCACAGATGCAGTCAATTATTTGAATGAGACCTAACAATGCGGAAGGCGCGCACAGCCCTGTGGGCTGTGCGCGCCTTCCGCGAATCGTGCTGTACGAGTTCCAGGTAGCTAGACCTTCCAGACCGCCACCATCGAGGGGCGGGGCTGGGAATCGCCACCGTCGGGCCAGTGCGACATGGGGTTGTCAGCAGACGCCTCGTCGAACTCACCCGGGTGCTGCACGGCGACGACGACGCGCTCGTCCTGGATGATCGGACCACAGGTCTCACCGCCCGCAGGGACCGTCAGGAACTGCCGGGTCTCGCCGCGGCGATCGCCGTCGAGGACCACCGCGAACAGGCCGTCGTTGGATTCGAGAGCGTTGCCGTCCGTCGAGACCCACAGGTTGCCCTTGGAGTCGAACGCGAGGTTGTCCGGGCAGGAGATCGGGCTGACCTGGCTCTTGTCGAAACCGCCGAAGTAGGTGTCCGCCTCGTTCGGGTCTCCCGCGACGATGAGCAGATTCCACACGAAGGTGGTGCCTGCGTGGTCGTCTTCCAGTTCGAGGACCTGACCGTTCTTGTTCTTGTTGCGCGGGTTCGCTTCGTCGGCAGCGGCTTTGCCCTCGGTGCCGCGGTTGGTGTTGTTGGTCAGCGCCACGTACACCTTGCCGGTGACCGGGTTGGGCTCGAAGTCCTCCGGGCGGTCCATCTTCGTGGCCCCGACCTTGTCGCCTGCCTGGCGGGTGAAGATCGCGACCTCCTCGGCGGACATGCCGTCGACGAGGGACTCTCCTCGTCCGTCCTCACCGGTGCGAAGCAGCGGAATCCACTCACCCTTGCCGGCGAACTTGCCCGACGGCGGAAGGGTTCCGCTGCCGTCGATGGCGTCGGGTGCATCGCCCGTGAGCACGGCGACGTACAGCGTGCCCGCGTCGAGGATGGTTCGATTGTGCCTCATGGCGGCCTGCCCGTTGCCGGACATCATCTTTCGACTGGACACGAACTTGTACATGTAGTCGAATCGCTCGTCGTCACCGCTGTAGGCGACGACCGTGCCGTCGTCGGTGACGTAGATCGTCGCGGCCTCGTGCTTGAAACGGCCCAGAGCGGTGTGCTTGATCGGAGTGGAGTTCGGATCCCACGGATCGACCTCGACGACGTAGCCGAATCGGTTGACCTCGTTGGGTTCCTGCGCGATGTCGAATCGCTTGTCGAAGCGCTCCCACTTGCGATCGCTCGCGGCTCCTTCGATGCCGTAGCGCGCGAGACGCTCGGCGACGACGGGATCGGTGACCGACTCCGCGTTGCCGAAGTACTGGTTGATGTTCTCTTCACCCGAGAGCACCGTCCCCCACGGCGTCAGGCCACCGGCACAGTTGTTGAACGTGCCGAACGCCTTGGTTCCGGTCGGGTCGACGGAGGTCTTGAGGAAATCGCTGCCCGCGGCGGGGCCGGTGATGACGAATTCGGTGGTACCGGTGATACGACGGTTGTACTGGCTGAACGCCGGAGTCAGCTTGCCCGAACCGGACTCACCGTTCACCTGCAGGACCGAAAGGCCATGTGCGGCAAGCGCGATGTCGAACTGCTCGCGCGTCGGGTTCTCCTCGTCGTATCCCTTGAACAGAAACGGCTCGGTGGTGTACTCGTGGTTGACCACCAGCAAGTACGCGTTCGGGGTTCCCTCGATGGGTAGCAGACCCGCGAAGTCGTTGTTGAAACCGAACTGCATGGCCTGTGCGGCTGCGGTCTGGTTGTCGAAGTCGAACTCCGGCGCACCCTCGAGCACAGGGTCGCCCCACCGAATGATGATGCCCTGCTCGTACCCCTCGGGGACGACGACGGCGTCTTCGGTGTTGGGTGCGACAGCGGTGAAGTCGACGCCGTCGACGGGCGGGGTGTCCGTCGCCCCGGCAGAACCGGTAGCTGCAGGCTCGTCCGTGCTGCAGGCAGCGAGAACACCACCGGCACCGACCGCGACGACGGCCATCGCGCCGCCGCGCAGCACTCCACGCCTCGACATCGCCGTCTTGACGATGTCGCCGAAGTACTGGCCCTTCGACGTGTTCGGGACCTCGTGGAAGCACGCGTCTCCGCACTTGTACTTGCACGTCAGGTTCGATCGCGAGGAACTGCCGTCATGAACCGAGAGAATTGGGAGAAGCTTCATGAACGGGGAGAGTGTCAGTCAAAAGCGAAGGTAAAGGAACGTGATGGTGAAGTCACGACCAACGAGCCTTACCTAACTTCCATTCGCATAGGGCTACAGAACCTGGGACAGGAACTGCTTGAGACGATCGGTGTGCGGATCGTCGAACAGCTGATCAGGAGTTCCGGTTTCGACGGCACTGCCGTGGTCCATGAACAGAACCTTGTTGGACACCGAACGGGCGAAGCCCATCTCGTGCGTCACGACGACCATGGTCATGCCGCCGGAAGCGAGGTCGGACATCAGGGCGAGGACGCCCTTGACCAGCTCCGGGTCCAATGCGGAGGTCGCCTCGTCGAAGAACATGACCTCCGGCTTCATGGCCAGAGCTCGGGCGATCGCCACACGCTGCTGCTGGCCTCCGGAAAGGTTGCCGGGGCGCGAATCGGCCTTCGCGGACAGTCCGACGAGCTCGAGCTGTTCGAGCGCCGCGGCCCGTGCCGCGTCCTTCGACAGGCCTTTCAGCTTGCGGGGCGCGAGTGCGATGTTCTCGGCAACGGTCTTGTGCGGGAACAGGTTGAAGTGCTGGAAGACCATGCCGATCCGTTGACGGAGATCGTCCGGATTGTCCTTCAGTACCGACTTGCCGGCGAGCAGGATGTCGCCCTGGTCCGGCTCGTGCAGACGGTTGAGTGCACGCAGCAGCGTGGACTTTCCGGAACCGGACGGGCCGATGACCGTCGTGGTCTTGCCTGCGTCGACATGGATGTTGACTCCGCGCAGCACCTTGTTGGTACCGAACGCGAGGTGAATATCGGTGCCGGTCAATGAAACCGAAGACATGACTACCTCTCCACCGCGATGATCTTTTCCACCGGATCCAACGTTCCCGATGTGTCGGCCTTGCCCGATCGCAGCCGCTTGTCGATGAAGTTGACCAGGTGGGTCAGCGGAATCGTCAGGAACAGATAGAACACGCCTGCCGCGAGCAACGGTGACAGGTTGCCGGTCTGCGCGGCGGTGTCCTGACCGACTCGGAACAACTCACGTTGCGACGCGAGCAAGCCGAGGAAGTAGATCAGCGAACTGTCCTTGATCAGCGAGATGAACTGATTGACGATCGCGGGCAGGACGCGGCGGATGCCTTGGGGAACCACGACGAGCGTCATCGATTTCCGGTAGCTGAAGCCCAGAGCCCGTGACGCCTCGAGCTGACCGGAATCGACGCTCTGAATGCCGGAGCGGAAGATCTCGCCGAAGTACGCCGCCGCCATGAGCGACAGCGCCAGGATGCCGAGCGGAAACGGGCTGCGGCTGCCGGTGTACTCGGTCAGCGTCGGCCCGAATCCGAGGCCGATGAGAAGAATGACGACCGCCGCGGGCAAGCCACGGAAGATGTCCGTGTACACCCGCGCCGGCCACCGGAGCCAGCGGGTGCGGGAGATACCCGCCACCGCCAGCCCGAGCCCGATCACCGTACCGATGACCCCCGACGACGCCGCCAAGATGAGGGTGTTCGGCAATCCGACGGTGATCAGTTTGGGAACGGTGTCCCAGATGAGTTCCCAGTCGAAGAACGTGTCGTACAGATTCGACAGTGTGCTCATGTTCTAGTTCGCCGGAGGGGTGGATGCCTTGCTGCCCGGCTTCCAGTCCGCCGGAACCTCGCGGTCCGGGTACCACTCCTTCTCGAGGGTGCTCCAGGTACCGTCCGCCACCACAGCGTCGAGGCCTGAGTTCAGCGCGTCGATGAGAGGCTGGTTGTCCTTCGCGACAGCGAACGCCGTGAAGTTGGTGGTGTTGATCGTCTTCTCCAGGATGGCGACGCCGTCCTCGGCCTTCACCTGGCCCGAAGCCTGCTGCGACGGAGCGACCCACGCGTCGATCTGGCCGGACTTCACGTTCGCGTACGCAGTGTTGTAGTCCGGGAAGCGAACCGGCTCGATGCCGAGGGTGTTGGTGACGTAGTCGTCCTGAACCGTGCCCTGCACGACACCGATGCGCTGCTGGTCGTCCAGCTCGGCGATGGTCTTGACCGCGTAGTCGTTCTTCGCGACGAGCGCCATTTCACCGAAGTCGTAACCGTTGGTGAACCCGACGGTGTTGCGGCGGGCGTCCGTCGTCGAGATCGACGAGGATCCGGCGTCGTACACCTTGTTGTTGACCGCTGCGAGCAGCGAGGAGAACTCGGTGGCGGAGAACTCGACGGTCAGGTCGAGCTTCGCAGCAACGGCCTTCAGCAGCTCGTTGTCGAAGCCGGTGAAGTTGCCTGCCTCGTCGATGAAGATGTTCGGCGGGGCGTCGGACAGCGTGCCGACGTACAGCGTTCCCGGCTTGATGAGGCCGAGGTTCGCGGTGTCGATCTGATCGAGCGGTGTCACGTCCTCGGTGGTGTACTTGTCGAGGGACTGCTGGTCGGAACCGGCGAGTGCGTTCTCCCCTGTCCCGCCCGAGCTGTTGTCGCCCCCGCAGGCTGCCGCCCCGAGCGTGAGTGCGAGCGCCGCAGCGACAGCCGCGATGGCGCGGCCTCGTAAACGTCGACTGGTCAAGAGAGAACTCCTCGGTGCATGGTTTCGATGACCACTGAGGCTAACGTGCCTGAGCTGGTGATCGGTACCCGGATTGCGAACGTGTTAACCAACTCGCATCGTCGGCGTTGTATTCCGCCCGTCGCCATGACATTCGTCATCGTCGATCCGTGACGTTGTAACAAGAACCGGTGACCGCGCGCACTGCCCCGACGCGAGCAGGTCCGGAAGGCTTCGGAGTCATGAGGAAGTTGACGCCGTTGCGGCCGTGGCAGGTACTGAACAGGTACCTGTACGAGCTCGACCTCGCCGGGACTCGGTTCACGGTCGAGGTCGACATCGCCGACGGCGATACGGCTCAGCTCTACGCGGACGGGCGGCTCGTATCGACGCAGGACTTGCCCGCGTCGTTCGCTGTCGCCGACGGCCGAATCGACGTCGCCGCGTCGCTCTACGGTGTCACCCGGGTCCATTTCTCGAGACGCGACGGCGTCGGGCGCAGGCTCACGCCGGTGCGAGGGACGCTCGAAGACCGTCGGCGACGCCTGGGCGAGCACCACCCGGTTGTCAGCAGGGTCATCGGGTGGGTGGCGATCGCTCTTCTGATCGTCAACTTGGTTCTGGCGGTTCCGTTCGCGCTGGAGATCGCGACCGGAATCCCGGCGGTGGCCGAACGCTTCGGAACGTTCGTCTCGCCGATTCAATTGCCGGTGTGGGCGAACACGGCCCTGGTGTTCGCCGGGATCGTCGCCGCGATGGAACGTGCATTGACGTTGCGGCACAACAAGATTCTCGACATGGAAACGATATGGACATCGATGTGAACGAAGGAAACGGAGAAGACATGACTGCACCCGACCTGATCTCGATCGAGGATTTCTTCGGCGCGCCCGAGCGCACCGGGGCGTCGATCTCCCCCGACGGCAGCAGGATCGCCTACCTCGCGCCGTGGCGTAACCGTTTGAACGTGTGGATCCAAGACCTCGAGGAAGGCTCCGAAGAGCGCTGTGTCACCGCCGACGATGTCCGTAGTGTGCTCGACTATCGGTGGACGGATGATCCTCGCTGGCTTCTGTACCTTCAGGATTCCGGTGGAGACGAGAACCACCACGTCTTTCGCGTCGACCTGCACGACCCGCAGGCCGACGCCGTCGACCTGACCCCGTTCCCTGGATCGCGGGTTTACTCGTTGGAACAGTCCCGCGACAAGGACGGCGTGTTCACCTTCGCCATGAACGCGCGGAGCCTCGCCGAGTTCGATCTGTACGAATTGGTGATCGCCACAGGAGAATTGACGGTCATCGGCGAGAGCCCCGGACCAGGGACGGGCTGGAGTGCAGGCGTCGGAGGCGATCTCCTCCTGGCCGAGTTCACCGACGAGGGTCACATGAAGATTTCCCGTCGGCGCACGGGATCCGACGACGTCACCCACGTGACGACGTTCGACGGTTCCGATTATCCGTACGGCGTGACCCTGACGCACCCGACCGCCGACGGCACGGGATTGTTGGTCGACTCCGTCACGAACAGTGATCTGACGGTGCTTGCGCGCGTCGACCTGGAGACGGGTGAGGAGACCGTCGTCGACAGTCATCCGAGCATGGAGCTGGATGCGTCTCGGCGTGCTGTCGAACAGAGTGGCTCGCCCCTGATCCTCGACAGGTCGACGGGTGAGCTCATCGGCGTGCGGTACCTCGGCGAGCGCCAGGTAATTCACGCAGTGGATGCGGGTTTCGCCGAGGTCCTGAAGAACGTGGAGGCCTTGTCCGACGGTGACGTGGGAGCCCTGTCCTCCGATGACTCCGGCAACAAATGGGTAGTCAGTTTCACGCACGACCGTGACCCCAACGTCACGTACTTCTACGACCACGAGTCGGGTGAGAGCCGGATGCTGTTTCGGCCGTATCCGCACCTCGACCCGCGTGACATGGCGGTCATGACACCGGTGACGATCGAGGCCCGCGACGGATTGCCGCTGCCGTCGTACCTGACGCTCCCTGTGGGTGTCGAACCGGCCAACTTGCCGATGGTCGTTCTCGTGCACGGTGGACCGTGGTACCGGGACGCGTGGAGGTACACGCCGGGTGTGCAGTTTCTCGCCAATCGCGGATATGCCGTGCTGCAGATCAACTTTCGTGGATCGACGGGATTCGGCAAGGCCCACACTCAGGCCGCGATCGGTGAATTCGCGGGCAAGATGCACACCGATCTCGTCGACGGCGTGGAATGGGCTGTGGCCCAGGGTTACGCCGATCGTGACCGCGTCGCCATCATGGGCGGGTCCTACGGCGGGTACGCGGCCCTCGTGGGCGCCACGTTCACGCCGGAGGTGTTCGCGGCATCGATCGACTACGTCGGGGTCTCCGACCTCGCCAATTTCATGCGTACACAACCGGCGTTCGCGCGGCCGGGCCTGGTCAACAACTGGTACCGGTACGTGGGCGACCCCGCGATCCCGGAACAGGAAGCGGACATGCTTGCTCGGTCACCGATTTCTCGGCTCGACGAC
Source organism: Rhodococcus sp. 14-2470-1a (assembly GCF_002259425.1). Classification (NCBI taxonomy): domain Bacteria; kingdom Bacillati; phylum Actinomycetota; class Actinomycetes; order Mycobacteriales; family Nocardiaceae; genus Rhodococcus; species Rhodococcus sp. 14-2470-1a. The sequence continues at coordinate 113,032 of NZ_NPFZ01000025.1, read as the reverse complement.
GTCACCCGCCCGCTCATGATCGCCCAGGGCGCCAACGACGCCCGCGTGGTCAAGGCCGAATCGGACAACGTCGTCGAGCGGCTTCGAGCGAGGGGCGTCGAGGTCGACTACCTGGTCTTCGACGACGAAGGGCACGGCTTCGTCAATCCGGAGAACAACATCACGTTCTACCGTGCGGTCGAGAAGTTCCTCGCCGAACACCTAGGCGGTCGGGCGAAGTAGCCGACGGGCCCGGAGAACGGTGTCGTGAGTGTGATGCGCCCCCGCGGGCGGCGCAGTCGACCGAGGTCGCGTCTCGTCGACCTCGATCGTCCACGACTCGTCCAGGAGCTCAGCGATGCCGTGTGGTTCGAAGAAGTCCGACGGCTTGATCCCGTTCCACTCCTGGTCGGCACCCACGTCGTGATTCACGACGAGGAGAGTCCCGCCCGGCGCGACGGCGTCGGCGATCGCGCGAGCCGCGGCGGGATTCGCCTTGGGGATCGCGAAGTATTGCAATGTCACCAGGTCGAATGCCGCGGCCGCCGGTGCCTCGGCCACGTAGTCCGCGTGGACGAAGGTGATGTCCCCGGTGCCCTCCGCGCGCTCGGCGGCGCGAGCGAGAGCAACGGAGGAGATGTCCGACGCCGTGACGGTCCATCCTTTCGACGCCAGCCATCTCGCATCGTCGCCCTGCCCGCAGCCGATGTCCAGCGCACGCCCGGGCTTCAGATCCGCGACCTGCTGCACGAGAACCGGATTGGGATTGCCGCTCCAACCTGAGCCGCTGCCCGAGTGCATGTCGTCCCAGAACTTCTCGTCCATGATCATCGGCCGGTCACCTCGAATCCATGACGAGCACTGCCGAGCACGATCTCGCAGACCTCCGCCTCGGAACTTGCCGAGAACACATCCATTTCCGTCATGAGACCAACATGCCCCACCTGCGGGCGTTCGGCAATTAGCTTTGCCGAAATGGCAAAATTGTCGATGAAGGGCTCTAGCCGTCGTTCGCGGATTTCCGCCAGGCGATGGCCTCTTTCAGCTCGGTCAGGTCGTAGTCGGGACCACTGGTTCCGACGGTGAACAACGTGGCCCCGGCGTCGACGAAGCCCTGAGCCTTGTCCGCGCCCGGCCAGGCGACGGACCTGGCGATCGAGCTGACGTCGCGCCCGACGGTGTCGCCGTGCTCGGCGAGGATCCCGGACTTGCGCTTCAACTCGTCGAGATCGGCGAAGCTGTGCCAGATGTGTGCGTACTGAGCGACGAGCTTGAGGGTCTTCTTCTCACCGCCGCCGCCGATGAGGATGGGGATGTCGCGCGTCGGCGCCGGGTTGCCGGCCTTCAAACGATCGACGATGCGCGGCAGGTACTCGGCGAGGAGCTTCAGCCGTGAACCCGGTGTGCCGAACTCGTAACCGAAGTTGTCGTAGTCCTTCTGATTCCACCCGGCACCGATGCCGAGGACAAGCCGACCTCCACTGATGTGGTCGACGGTGCGAGCCATGTCGGCGAGCAGATCCGGGTTGCGGTAGCCGCCGCCGGTGACGAGGGCGCCGATCTCCACGTTCGACGTCTGCTCGGCCCACGCGCCGAGCATGGTCCAGCACTCGAAATGCTCGCCGTCGAGGTCGCCGTACAGCGGATAGAAGTGGTCCCAGTTGAAGACGATGTCGACGCCTGCGTCCTCGGAACGGAGAACCGCGTCGCGGATGAGCTGGTAGTCGGGAGCGTGCTGGGGCTGAAGCTGAACGCCGATTTTCACAGTCATGACCTCCAGTATGCGCGCTATCCGATGCTGACGCCGCAGTCCAGCATCGTCGCGCGCAGCACGAACCCGGCTTCCTGGCCGATGATCTCGCCGACCAAAGTGATGAACAGATCCACGAACTCTCCACCGTGCGAGGAGTTCTCGGCGCGATCGAAGTGATGCGCCAGCTCGTGCAGAACCACCAGTTCACGCAGCGCCCACGCCTCGTTCCGGCGGTGAAGCGGAACGGCGATGGTCTGAGTGTCCGGTTCGTAGTGCGACGCCCCGGTGCCGGACCGCTCACGAACATGTACGACGCCGTCCGCATGCGGCCACCGGGCCTGCACCCAGTTCATCGCCAGAACCGCATCGACATACCTCTGCACGGACTCGATCGACGCGAACTTCCGCTCCACCGGCAGCGTGATGGTGGAGCCGTGTATCTCCACGGACCGCACAGTGTGCTCCTCGGCGCGATCGAACATGCGCCGGACCATCGTCTCCGCCTCGTACACCTTGGAACGCTGCGAGTCCCTCGTCTTCACCGGCGCGATCATAATGCCGCCCACCGACCGTTCACGTCCGGTTCCGGCGGATTCACCTCTGCGGGTGGGTGCGCTCGCTGTACTCCAGGGCAACGCCGATCCAGTAGTCCAGACCGTCACCGGCCACACCGTCGGAGTCGACGGTGATCCAGCCGTTGCCCATGTCGCGATCTCCCATGACCGCGGCTCGTGCTCCTCGTCGAGAAACCAGTTCTTCCGTCTGCGCGGGATCGGTTTTGACGAGCAGTTCGCCGTCGAAGTGGGCACCGACGGCGATCTTGCCGCGGACCATGAACTGCAGTCCGCCGAACATTTTCTTCTCCACGACGGACGGCTCGTCGACGAGTGCTTCGCGGATCCGATCCGCCAATTCCGCGTCGTACGCCATGGACGGATACTAGGACGCGGGAGGCGCCTCGTCGATGTATAGTCCGCTATACGTATAGCTTCCTATACATCGGAGGATGGACATGACCCGTCGTTGGTTCTACGCCGGATCGACCGGGCTTGCTGCAGCCCTGCTCGTCGCCGCAGCGGCCTGGCTCCTGTCCCCGGTCGCGCCGGGGCTGTCCGCGATAGTCTTCGGACTGTGTGCGCTCCCGGCGTGTGGCGCACTCGGATGGTTGTTCTGGGTGGCGCCTGTGACGATTCCGAAACAGGGACCGTCCGAGGGTGACGTCGAATCCACTTGGCTCAGTGCAGCATTGAGCGGAACAGCTACCGATCTGATCATCGTGATCGGCCTCGGCCTCGCGGCAGTGTCCATCGGTCGAATCGATGTCCCGGCAGCGACACTGTTGATCGGACTGCTGCTCGTCGCCCTCGCATCGTGCACCACACGCTACGCGATCGAGCGCCGACGAACCCTCGCGTGAGATGAAGAACGACGTTCGACGACGACGACTCCAACTCGGTTGGTCCCAAGCAGATCTCGCCGACCGCATCGGCGTCACACGGCTCACCGTCATCTCGATCGAGAAGGAACGCTACGACCCGAGCCTGCCCGTCGCATTCCAGCTTGCCGCGGTCTTCCGATGCCGAATCGAGGACATCTTCGACCCGCAATGACGCCGGACCGGACCTACGGCCGGATACGAAGAACTCGAATCTTCTCGGCGTCGTCCAGCTCGAAACAGAACCGCAGAGTGACGGGACTGCCCGAATCCGGCATGCTCGAACCCGCCGAGGTCGACGCCCACTCCGGTTATCGCTATTACACGACGGCGCAGGTACCGACGGCTCAGATCATCCGCCGATTTCGCAGTTTCGACATGCCGGAGCGCGAGGTGCGGGCGATCGTCACCACCCCGGACCCGACGCAGCGGGCCGGGCTGATTCTGGGGCATCTGGAACGGCTCGAACGTCAGGTGAAGGAAGCGGAGTCGTCGATCAGCGCGATGAAGAGGCTCCTCCGACCGACCGGGGCTTCCGTGGAGGTCACGCGTCTCGTCACCGACAAGGTCACGATCGCGGCGATATCCGGCGAGGTGGACTCGTCGAACATGCTCGAGTGGTATTCCGACGCCATGGCCGAGCTCGCCGCGGTGGTCTCCCCCGTCGGCAGTCCTGGCGGGTTGTACGACAACGACCTGTTCACCGACGGCCGCGGAACGATGACGGTGTACCTGCCCACGACCGATGCACCCCGGCTGGGACGGGTGCAACCGCTGACGATCGGCGGAACGGAGCTGGCGACGACGGTGCACCACGGCAGCCACGACGACATCGATGTCACCTACGGTGCGCTCGGGGTGTACGTCGAATCGAACGGCCTCGCGATCGCCGGGCCGGTGCACGAGATCTATCACGTCGGACCACGCGACACTGCCGACCCGAGTCGATGGCGAACCGAGATCGGCTGGCCGGTTTTCGGAACGTAGCCGACGGGTGCGGTTACCATTCGTCGTCGGCATCCGTCGGCACCCAACACTCGGATCGTCCGGCACGTTCCTGCCGGTGGAGGGATCTGTTTTTCATGGCTTCGATCACGTTCGACCGTGCCACCAGGCTTTTTCCCGGCTCCGACACCCCCGCGGTGGATGCGTTGGACCTGGAGATCGCCGACGGCGAATTCCTTGTCCTCGTCGGCCCGTCGGGCTGCGGTAAGTCCACGTCGCTGCGCATGCTCGCCGGTCTGGAGGAGGTGAACAGCGGCCGCATCCTCATCGGCGGCAAGGATGTCACCCACGCCGAGCCCAAGGATCGCGACATCGCGATGGTGTTCCAGAACTACGCGCTGTACCCGCACATGTCCGTCGCCGAGAACATGGGCTTCGCCCTCAAGCTCGCGAAGGCGAGCAAGGACGAGATCCGCAATCGCGTCCTCGAGGCGGCCAAGCTTCTCGACCTGGAGGCGTACCTCGACCGCAAGCCCAAAGCGCTGTCCGGTGGTCAGCGACAGCGAGTTGCCATGGGGCGGGCCATCGTTCGTCAACCACAGGTGTTCCTGATGGACGAACCGCTGTCCAACCTCGACGCAAAACTTCGAGTGCAGACGCGCACGCAGATCGCTCAGCTGCAGCGCAGGCTCGCGACGACCACCGTCTACGTCACCCACGATCAGGTCGAGGCGATGACCATGGGCGACCGGGTGGCGGTGCTCAAAGGTGGTGTGTTGCAGCAGTGCGCATCACCCCGCGAGTTGTACCGCACGCCGACCAACGTCTTCGTCGCCGGATTCATGGGCTCGCCGTCGATGAACTTGTTCCGCGTACCCGTCACCGATGGTGGCGTGCGGATCGGTGACCAGATCATCCCGGTGTCGCGGGGCACGCTCGCCGGCTCGACCGGTAGCGAAGTGGTGTTCGGCATTCGCCCCGAGCACGTCGACATCGTGTCCGACGGGCTGAAGTTGGAGGTCGACGTCGTCGAAGAACTCGGTTCCGAGGCCTTCGTCTTCGGTCGGGCCGACATCAACGGCACCACCCAGACGATCGTCGCCCGCGCGGACTGGCGTGATCCCCCGCAGAAAGGTGACGTGGTCGGCATCCGATTCGACGAGGCGCATGCGCACGTGTTCGACGGCTCCGAGGCCGGGGTCCGGCTCAGCTGACCCCACTCACGTAGGGAGTTCCGTACGAACAACGTCGTCGCCGTCGGTCACCACGATCGTCGCCAGTGCCGTCCGCCCCGCCGGGTGGATGCGCACGGTGACGGTCCCTGCGTCCGCACCGTCCAAACTGCGCGCCACCGCGCGGCGTACCTCGTCAGCGACCCGACGAGGTTGGTCGGTCAGGCCACCGTCGTCGAGCAACTGCACGGTGACGCCCCGCTCGCGGGCGGCTCGCGCTGCGGCCACCACCACCGGCACGTCCAGTGCGCGGGCGCGAATGCTGTCCCGCAGGGTGGCTTCCACCAGCAGCGCCTCGGTGCGGGCGGCGTCGTCCAGTGGGTTGTCGGCGATGCGCCTCAGGACAGGGCGAACCAAGTCGTCGAGCCGGTGTAGTTGGTGCTCACGTTCCTGTTCGGCCGCGCTCACGGCGGCGCGCTCGGCGAACGTCGCTGCGCGTTCTCGGCGGAGCGAGTAGATCGACGCTGCTGCCGGCCGGACGGCGAAAGCGAAGAACGTCGCCATGATCATGACCCCGGCACCCGTGACGAAAGTCGATGCTGCACCGGCGAAGTCAGGGGCAGCGGTCCAGTACACCGCGAACGCGGCCAGTTGGCCTGCCCACGCCCAGCGAATCCTCCCCCGTACACAGAGGAACGCGCAGAGCGCCGCCCCTCCCCCGACCGTGGTGGTCACCGCCTGGGACTGAGTCGCCCCCGTGTCCACGACGCGGATCAGTGCAACGAACTGCGCGGCCGGCACCGCTGCGACGGTCACTGCGGCCCACTTCGGAAACGGATCGCCTGGAACGGCGACGAGGAGCGCAGCGCCGACCGCGAGAAGCGCTATCACCAGGCACTTCTCGGCGACACCGTCGCCGCCGGGGCCCAGAATCGCGACCGCAGCCGCAGTCACGACCGACGCGGTGACGGCGTAAGAGCCCCGTGACTGCATTCCGATGATCGTCGACGCGTCACCCCGCAGCGAGCTCATACCGCCGCCCACTCGACGATCACCGTCGTGCCCGCACCCGGCTCGCTGCGGATACGAGACCATCCGCCGTCGAGCTGCGCCATCCGGCCGACGATGCTGACGTCGATGCCGAGACGGCCGGACCCTGTTGTAGCGGTGTCGAATCCGACACCGTCGTCCTCGACGGTCACACGGACGAGGCCGGGACGTAGCTCGACGGCGATACGGCACTGCGCGGCGGGGCCCGCGTGCACGACGCTGTTGCGTACGGCCTCTGCCGAGGCGCCCACCACCGCGGACGCCACAGCTCCCGGGTATTGAGAGCGACCGTCGTCGACGGTTGCTCCGACGGCGACACCGTGGTCCACTCCCAACGTGGACAGTTGCGCGAATATGCCGTCGGCCGACACCGTCGCGTCTCGGCTGGAATCGTCGACGACGCGGTCCAGCTCGGCCAGAGCAGACCTCGCGTCGGTCACGAGCCTGCCACCGGGATCGGCGCGATCCGTTGCCAGCAGAGTGCTCAGCACCTGGTCGTGGATCAGCGAATCGAACCGCGCTTTCTCGCGTTCGCGCGCCTGCGCGGCAGCGGCTAGCGCAGCACTGCGATCGAGCGATTGCTTGGTGGAATCCAGTATCGATCCGCTCCGCAGCGCCATGATCACCGCGGCGGTCAACAGCGCCGACAACCCGAACGACCACACCGCGGCATAGACGATGTCGGACTGTGATGCGCGGTTGCCGAACAACCCGACCTGGTCGACGGTGGCGATGGTCGAGGTTGCGACGAACTGGACGGCGAACGCGATCCACGGCTTCCACGCGAGTGTCGCGCACAGACCAGCCATACCCGCGAACGCCGACATCCACGTGCCCCGTGCAGAACCGTGCAGCACATCCCCGTTCCACGCGAGGAACCACAGGCAGGCGGCGATCAGAATTCCGACGGCCGCCGAACCTGCCGCTGGACCGATACGGCGGGGACGAGCCAGCGCCGCGACCAGCAATCCGACACCGGGACCGAAGATCAGCACCACGGCCAGCGGCGTCCACCATGACGCGAGAATGCCAGCGCCCTCCGCAATTCCGGACAGCGACACGAAGAAATATCCGACGAAACCTACCCCGAGGAAGCGGGCGACCAGGATGCGTAGGCGCTCGCCGGGTGAGAATTCACGGCTGTCCGTCTGCCTACGCCACGTCACGATGAGGTCAGATTACCGCCCGAGCTGCTTCGAACCGCGGCTGATCTCGGTTTCACCCCCGAGCCGCGCAGTGCGGCCCGCCCTGTCCCCCGCGCGACTGGCGCCGTGCGAGTACCCCGCACCCGCGCTTCGGCTCCGCCAGGTGCCGCGCGCGGTGGAGTTCGACGAGTAGTAATCCTTCAGCTCGACCTCCTTGTTCCGCAGGACAAGAGCCGTGCCCGCGTCCGGTTTCTCCTCGGACACTGCCTTCGATTCCGCCTCCTTCTTCACCGCGGCGAGGCGCTTGCCCACCCGCGTGGCGAAGGCAGTCTGAAAGTTCAACCGCGCCGTGACCGCAGCGACGACGACCGTCTCCTGGCGCTTGTAGCGTCGGCGACCGATCTTTTCCACCACCGTGCGTACCGCAGTCTCGTTCTTGTACTCGCCCGATTTGATGTAGGCGTCCGACGCCCGCACCATCTGGACGAGAAGGCTCGAATACAGCGCCTCGGTGGTGTCGATGTCCGACGCGAAACCGTAGGCGAACACCTGCGTCGACGACCGTGCGACGTCGCACGTCACGTCGTTGGCCGCAGCGATCGAGACGAACAACTGGACGAACGTCTTCAGACCGCGTTTGCCTGCCTCTCCGATGGGGACGACGCGCTGCGTCGGCGTCGCCTGCTTCTCGCGCGAAGCGCTGTGCGAGCGGGCCACGGCCAGATCGATCGACGTCGACGTCGCGAGACGCTGTGCGGCCTCCATGAACGCTTCCGCCTCGTGCGGATTGTCCGTCGACTCCGCCTGGCGGAGAAGCCCACCGATTCTGGTCAGCATCTTGTCCGAAGTCACCTGGGCGAGGCTACAACCACTCACCGACAGACCCGTCGCGTGAGGGTTGACCGATTCAGCAACGCCGGTAATGGCCCGCGGCGACCGAAATGTGTATAAGTTCCTATCGACATGTGCGTCGGGGGGAGCACATTCGCACATCAACTGTGCCGCCTCCCACACACACCACCGTGTACGAAGCAAGTGGAGAGAACTCATGGCGTCTTTGATCTCGAAGGTGGCGGTGCTCGCAACAGCAGCCTCGCTACTGACGCTCACCGCATGTTCCAGCGACAGCGGATCCAGTGATTCCGCATCCGAGAACACCGACGGCCGCGGACCCATCACCTACGTCGAAGGCAAGGACACCACCGAAACCGGTGTCGTCCGTCAGATCATCGAAGAGTGGAACGCGGCCAACCCGGACGAGCAGGTCACCTTCAAGGAACAGTCCAACGACGCCGACCAGGCACACGACGACCTGGTCCAGCACCTTCAGGCCGAGCAGAGCGACTACGACGTGATGGCTCTCGACGTCATCTGGACGGCCGAGTTCGCGGCGAAGGGCTGGCTGGTGCCGCTCGAGGGCGAATTCGCCCTCGACAACGCCGGAATCCTCCCGTCGACGGTGGACAGCGCGACGTACAACGGCACCCAGTACGCGGCCCCGAAGAACACCAACGGCGGTCTGCTGTTCTACCGCACCGACCTCGTGCCCGCAGCCCCAACCACCTGGGACGAGCTGACGGCCAGCTGCACCGTCGCCGTGGAGAACAACATCGACTGCTACGCAGGACAGTTCGCGTCCTACGAGGGCCTGACGGTCAACGCGTCGGAGATCATCAACGCCCACGGCGGATCGTTCGTCGCCGAGGACGGCAAGACCCCGACCGTCGACTCCCCCGAAGCCAAGGCAGGCCTGCAGGCACTCGTGACGGCGTTCCAGAACAACGTCATCCCCGCCCAGGACACCACGTTCAAGGAGCCCGAGAGCCAGCAGGCATTCGAGGACGGCAAGGCGCTCTACCTGCGTAACTGGCCGTACGTCTACGGCACAGCAGCCAAGGAAGGCTCCGCAGTCGCCGGAAAGTACGGTGTCGCACCACTTCCCGGCGTCACCGGCGTCGGAACCTCCACCCTCGGCGGATACAACGCAGCGATCAGCGCGTTCTCGCAGAACAAGGCCACGGCCGCCGACTTCCTTCGCTTCCTCCAGGGTGAGCAGGCTCAGCGCATCATCGCCGAGGGCGCACTGCCTCCCGTACTTGCATCGCTGTACGACGACCCGGCTCTCATCGCCGAGATGCCGTACCTCCCGGCCCTGAAGGAATCGATCGAGAACGCGGTCCCGCGTCCCGTCACGCCGTTCTACCCGGCAGTGTCGAAGGCCATCCAGGACAACACCGCCGCCGCGATCAAGGGTGAGAAGCAGGTCGACCAGGCTATCGCCGACATCCAGGCCGGCATCGAGTCCGCAGGCGCTAACTAAGCCTTCGGCTTTCGATTTCAGGAGAATTTCATGGCTCTACCTACTGGTGAACCCAGTGGGGCTGTAAACGTCGACGCGGCCGGGGGATCATCCTCCGGCCGCGGCGGGAGCGCAGCCAGCGGAGTGACCTCATCAGGCGGGAGCGCAGCCAGCGGAGTGACTCCATCAGGTCGGCATGTGCGCACCGACAAGAAGAGGCGATTCGGGCTGAGTGCCGGGCGCGCCTGGTTGCTCATCGCCCCGACTCTGGTGATTCTCGCAATCGTCATCGCCTATCCGGTAATTCGTGCCGTCGTCATGTCCTTCCAGAAGGACGCCGGTCTCGATCCCGCGACGGGAATGTTCGTCAAGGGCGGTAGCGCCGGATTCTCCAACTACACACACTGGATCCTGCAGCAGTGCACGTCGGCGTCGGGCACGCTCGTCCCGTGCCCACCGGGAACCCTGGGCTCGCAGTTCTGGGGTGCGGTCGGCAACACGGCGTTCTTCACCGTCGTGACGGTGTCCATCGAGGTGGTCATCGGATTCGCGATGGCCGTCATCATGGGCAAGACGTTCGCCGGCCGTGCCTTGTTGCGTGCCGCCATTCTGATCCCGTGGGCGATCCCGACGGCGGTGACCGCTAAGCTCTGGTACTTCATCTTCAGCTACGACGGAATCGCCAACAAGCTTCTCGGCACACAGATCCTGTGGACGGGAGACGCGTGGCCGGCAAGGTTCGCGGTCATCATCGCCGACGTCTGGAAGACCACACCGTTCATGGCACTGCTGATTCTCGCAGGCCTGCAGATGATTCCGTCCGATGTGTACGAGGCAGCGCGCGTCGACGGGGCGTCCGCGTGGCAACGGTTCACCAAGATCACACTTCCGCTCGTCAAGCCCGCGCTGATGGTGGCCATTCTCTTCCGCACGATGGACGCGCTCCGGATGTACGACCTGCCCGCCATCCTCACCGAGGGCAACCCGGCGACGCGGACCATCTCGATTCTCGTGGTCGAGCAGATCCGGCAAGGGTTCAACGCAGCGGCGTCCCTGTCGACCATCTCGTTCGTCATGATCTTCATCGTCGCCTTCGTGCTCGTGAAATTCCTCGGCGCGAACGCGGTTGCCACACAGGAGAACCAAAGAAAAGGCACGATCCGATGAAGACCGCCCGTATCTACCTCGGCGTCGTGATCATCCTCGTATGGGGGCTCGCGCCGTTCTACTGGATGGCCGTCACTGCGTTCCGCGACCCGCGGTACACGTTCGACACCACACCCTGGCCGACGCACGTGACCACGGAGAACTTCAGCAACGCTCTGTCCACGAGCAACGGAAACAACTTCCTCCGTGCAGTCGCCAACAGCCTGATCATCGGCGGCGTCACCACGTTCATCGCGCTGGTGATCGGAATCTTCTGCGCATACGCGCTGTCCCGCATCGACTTTCGATTCAAGTACATCGTCGTCGGCATCGTCCTGGGAGCATCGATGTTCCCCGTCGTCGCTCTGGTGACACCGCTGTTCCAGTTCTTCACGAACATCGGATGGATCGGCAGCTACCAGGCGATGATCATCCCCAACATCTCCTTCGTGCTGCCCCTGACCATCTACACACTGACGGCATTCTTCGCCGAACTGCCCTGGGAACTGGAAGAAGCCGCCCGCATCGACGGCGCCGGACGGTTCCAGGCATTCCGCCTGGTGATGCTTCCGTTGGCCGCGCCGGCACTCTTCACCACCGCAATCCTCGCGTTCATCGCCGCAGTCAACGAGTACCTGCTCGCCAGCCAGCTCTCCAGCGACAAAACCGAACCCGTCACCGTGGCCATCGCACGCTTCTCCGGCAACGACCCACACGTCGTGCCGTATGCGGCGATCATGGCAGCGGGAACCATCGTCGCCATCCCACTCGTCGTCATGGTGCTGATCTTCCAGCGCCGCATCATCTCCGGACTCACCGCAGGCGGCGTGAAATCATGACCGCTCAGGATCACCTGCAGATCCTCGCCGGCATCCTCGGCTTCTTCGCACTGATGGCCTTCATCGCCGCAGTCGCAGGCATCCTCGGCGGCGACCCGCCCGTCTGGCCCTCCGTCCTTCTGCTCGGCCTCCTCGCCGCCCTGACCTACGTGGTGCGCAAAATCCGAGCCTGACGGCGGGTCACTCCGCCGGCTCCGCTCCTGCCTTGAGCTTTGCCAGGGTCATGAAGATCGGCACGTCGCCGTCGAGGTCGATTTCCTTGCGCTGCAGGAATGCGTCGAGCAGTCCCCAGACAAGGGTCGTGAGTTGGTCGACGAAGTCGCCTGCGTCGAGTTCCGTGTCGTCCAGCCAGAGGTCGGTTGCGGCCAGGAGAGCCCCGACGGCGGCGCGGCACGCGTATTCGATGCCCGAGGTGTCGGCGTCGACCGAATCGAGAATCGTCTTCGCGACGGTGGCGAAGCGTGTCGCGATATCACGCCCGATGTCGAGGGGCGGAGCGATCGCAGGGTCTTCGGGAGTGGATCTGGACTGGGCGAGGAACCGGAAGACGTTGGGGTGGCGCCCCACCACATCCGCGTAACCGGAGATCGCATGTCGTAGCGCGGACACCGGTGCGTCGAGCAGGAAGTTGAAGTCGGATACGGCGAGCGTGTAGACCTCGTCGGCCATGCGCTGTGCCACGGCGCTGTACAGATCTGCCTTGTCCGCGAACTGCCGGTACAGCCTCGGCTTCGTGGCACCTGCCTCCCGCGCGATGTCGTTCATGCTCGGGTTCGGTCCGTGCGCGTCGATGACCCTGAACGTCGCGTCGACGAACTCCTCACGTGCCCTGGTTCTGCGGGCTTCGGGATCTCGCGAGGTAGGCATCTGGTCATTCTAGGTGTCGCCCCAGGTGGAGGCGGTCGTGTCTTGACACCTCCGCGGAGATTGTGGAGAGTTCACAGCAATGGCGTACCGGCGGTAACGTTAAACGTACTATCGGTACGGGGCGGATCGACGGGAACAAGCGGGGAGTGGGCATGACCATCGAGAAGGCGCGCGACCGAACACGCACCGTGCGTGTCGACGGTGCGGGGCTCTACGTGCAGGAGTTCGGCAACTTCGACGGCCCGGTGCTGGTGCTGGTGCACGGCTGGCCGGACACCCATCACCTGTGGGACGCGGTGGTCCCGTTGCTGACCGACAAGTTCCACGTCGTCACGTACGACACGCGTGGTCACGGCGAGTCCTTCGGTGACGGCACCGTCACGGAGATGACGCTCGAACAGTTGGCCGCGGATTTCATGGCCGTCGTCGACGCAGTGGCGGGGTCGATACCGGTGCACGTTCTCGCTCACGACTGGGGATCGGTTCAGGTGTGGGAGGCAATTTGCGAGCCGGGTGCCGACACCAGAATCGCGTCGTTCACCTCGATCTCGGGCCCGAGCCTCGACCATATGGGAATGTGGCTGCAGTCCACACCGACGAGCCCGAAAGCGCTGTGGCAGAAACTCACTCAGCTGGTCTCGGGTGCGTACACGCTGTTCTTCATGTCGGGGCCGCTGTCTCGGACTTTCTTCCGCATCTTCGGTAGGCGCTGGATCTGGTCGTTGCTCCTGCGCATCGTCGAACGCGTGGACAAGCGAAATCTCCATGTCGCGCCGACCCTGAACCGCGACATGGTCGACGGGTTGCGCATCTACCGCGCCAACGTCCTTCAGAAGGTCCTGAGGCCGACGGAGCGGTACACACACGTTCCGGTCCACTTGCTGGTCACGCGACGGGACCCTGCCATCAGACCCGCATCGTTCGACGGCATCGAGCGGTGGGTGTCACGGGTCAGCCGCACCGATGTGCGCTCCGGGCACTGGCTCCCCCTGAAGAACCCGGCTCTCGTCGCCGCCGAAACAACGAAGTTCGTGGAAAGGATCGATCGTGAACGATCACGACCCCGGTGAAGTGTCCTTGCAGGCACGTAACGTCGCCTTCGACTGGTCGGATACTCCGTTGCATTGGATGCCGAAAGAGCCCATCGCCTCGCACAGTCTCAGCGCGTTGAATCTGCTACTCCCCGAGGGGGAGCGGTGGTTCTGCGCCACCTACACCGAAGCTCTCCCCCTGATCGCCGACGCGAAACTGCGCGAGGACGTCCTCGGCTTCATCGGGCAGGAAGCCATGCACGCCGAGACGCACAATGTGGTGTTGTACGACTACCTCGACGCACACGGCGTCGATCCGAGGCCGTTCACGTCGCACTCCGAATATTTGATGCGCAAGGTGCTCGGGCCTCGGCCGGCGCTGTCGGCGAGAGCCCAGAAGCAGCAGCTGGTCGGACGAATCGCGATGATCGGCGCGATCGAGCACCTGACGGCTTTTCTCGGTGACTACGCGCTGAACTCGAGATGGGACGACTTCGACGGCGACCCCGCGATGGTGGATCTCTATCGCTGGCACGGTGCCGAGGAAGTGGAGCACCGCAACGTCGCCCACGACGTGGCAACGTATTTCGGCGTCGGGTACTTCCGGCGAAACTTCTCGATGCTCATCGCCTTTATCGGCTTCATCGTACTGATGCTGCGCGGCACGCGATTCATCGTCCGCCAGGATCCGACGCTGACCGACCGGGGTTACCTCGTCCTGTGGCTGCAATGGTTGGGTGCGATGCGCAGAGGATCACTCCCGTCGCTCGCCCAGATGACGAAAGGCGTTGCACGGTATCTGAAACCGTCGTACACCCCGGAGGACGAGGGCGACACCGCCCAAGCCGTCGCCTATCTGGCGAAGTCCCCCGCTGCCCGATCGGCACTGCCGTGAACCTCCAGCTACCTGTACCGACCACGATGCCCGGTGACCTCTACGGTCGTCACGAACGGGACCCGCTCCTCCGAGTGCTGGAACGGGTCATGAACGCGCACATGGGCACGATGCGTCTACTGCATCGCAAGGAGTTCGTGGGCGCGACGGACGATCGGCGACTCGAGGTAGTCGTTTCCGAGCGTCGCATCGAGGCGTTCGACGAGAACGTCGTGAGCTTCGTTCTGTCGGCGGCGCACGGCGGCGAGCTACCGTCCTGGCGCGCAGGAGCGCACATCGACGTCGAGATGCCCTCGGGGAGGCTGCGTCAGTACTCTCTGTGCGGGGATCCCGCGGACAGCACCCGCTATCGCATTGCAGTGCGGCGCATTCCGGACGGCGGCGGCGGATCGATCGAGATGCACGACCTGGAGGTCGGCAGCAGTTTGACCGTCCGAGGTCCGCGAAACGCGTTCGCCTTCGCAGTTCCCGGTTTCGGATCACCCGCGGACAGTCTACATTTCGTCGCGGGCGGGATCGGGATCACGCCGATTCTCCCGATGATGAGGCTGGCGCACCGACTGGGACTCGACTGGTCGATGGTCTACACCGGCAGAAGCCGAGAGTCGTTGCCGTTCCTGGGTGAACTCGACGAGTTCGGCGGCTCGGTGACGCTTCGAACCGACGATGTCGACGGAATCCCGACGTCGGAGATGTTGCTGGAAGGATCGCAGCCGGGAGCGGCGATCTACGCGTGCGGACCGATGCCGATGATCGGCACACTGCAACGCGGAGTCGACCCGGAGTCGGAATTTCACTTCGAAAGGTTCTCGGCACCACCGATTGTGAACGGCGTCGAATTCCAGGTGGTCCTCGCCAGTACCGGCGAACGGGTGACGGTCCCGGCGGACAGGTCGATCCTGGACGCGGTCATGCCGTTGCGCCCCGACGTCGCGTACTCCTGTCGTCAGGGCTTCTGCGGTACCTGCCGAGTCCCTGCAACGCACGCGCCCGACGGAATGCTGATCTGCACCGAGCGCACCGACGGGGACGAAGTGACCCTCGCCTTGTGAGCGGAGCCTGCCGAGTGACCTGCAGGCCACCGGGAGTGGAGCCTGCGGAGTGACTCGCAGGCCACCCGGGAGCGGAGCCTGCGGAGTGACTCGCAGGCCACCCGGGAGCGGAGCCTGCGGAGTGACCGTCAGGCTCCGCTCCACTCATGTGAGGGCTAGGCGTCGATGATGAACGCTTCGAGCTGCTGGCGCGCGACGTCGTCGGCGAGCTGCTTGGGAGGGCTCTTCATCAGGTAGGCCGAAGCCGGGATGACCGGTCCACCGATGCCGCGGTCGAGGGCGATCTTGGCGGCGCGGACGGCGTCGATGATGACACCGGCCGAGTTGGGCGAGTCCCATACTTCGAGCTTGTACTCGAGGTTCAACGGCACGTCACCGAAGGCGCGGCCTTCGAGGCGGACGTACGCCCACTTGCGGTCGTCGAGCCAGCCGACGTGGTCGCTCGGCCCGATGTGGACGTCCTTCGTGTTGAATTCGCGCTGCAGGTTCGACGTGACGGCCTGGGTCTTGGAGATCTTCTTCGACTCGAGGCGGCTGCGCTCGAGCATGTTGAGGAAGTCCATGTTGCCGCCGACGTTGAGCTGCATGGTGCGGTCGAGCTGAACACCGCGATCCTCGAACAGCTTTGCCATGACGCGGTGCGTGATGGTGGCACCGACCTGGCTCTTGATGTCGTCGCCGACGATGGGAACGCCTGCGTCGACGAACTTCTGGGCCCAGACGGGGTCGCTGGCGATGAACACGGGCAGAGCGTTGACGAACGCGACACCGGCATCGATAGCGGCTTGTGCGTAGAACTTGTCTGCCTCTTCCGATCCCACGGGGAGGTAGGACACGAGCACGTCGACCTTGGCGTCGCGGAGGGCCTGGGCGACGTCCACCGCTTCGCCGTCGGCCTCGGTGATGGTCTCGCGGTAGTACTTTCCGAGCCCGTCGAGGGTCGGTCCGCGCAGAACCTGAACGTCCTTCGGCGGTACGTCGGCGATCTTGATGGTGTTGTTCTCGCTCGAGAAGATCGCGTCGGAGAGGTCGAATCCGACCTTCTTGGCGTCGACGTCGAACGCGGCGACGAATTCCACGTCGCGGACGTGGTACTTGCCGAACTTGACGTGCATGAGGCCGGGAACGGTGACGTTCTCGTCGGCGTCCTTGTAGTACTCGACGCCTTGGACGAGCGACGCGGCGCAGTTGCCCACACCCACGATGGCTACCCGGATGGCGTTGCCGTCCGAAGTGTTGTTGTTCTCACCCATGTTCGGGTTCTCCTTCTTTGTTCGTAACGCTTTTCGGGTTGGGCGTGGCGGTCGGGCCCGCCTGCTCGGCAGCGATCACTTCGTTGAGCCAGCGGACTTCTCGTTCGCTGGATTCGAGTCCGAGCTGATGTAACTGACGGGTGTAGCGGTCGAGCGTCCCGCTGGCTCGATCCACCGCTTCGCGGAGCCCTTCTCTGCGCTCCTCGACTTGACGACGTCTGCCTTCGAGGATGCGCAGCCGCGCTTCCGCCGGCGTCCGGCTGAAGAAGGCGAGATGCACGCCGAAACCGTCGTCCGTGTAGTTCTGCGGTCCCGTGTCCGCAACGAGCTCGGCGAATCTCTGCTTGCCCTTGGGTGTGAGCTCGTAGACCCGACGTGCTCGCCGCTTCACGAGTGTGTCCGGACCGTCGTTCTCGGCGATCAGCCCATCCGCCTGTAGGCGGCGCAGGGCCGGGTAGAGCGAACCGTAGGAGAACGCTCTGAATGCTCCGAGGAGTCCGGTCAGTCGTTTACGCAGCTCGTATCCGTGCATCGGGGATTGAAGTAGCAGACCGAGAATTGCCAGCTCGAGCATGCCTACCTCTCCCCTCGACGTGTAGTCGTGCACCTGATGCGGTTCCCGAGCATATACACAAAATGTATCGGCTCGATATATGTACATACATCTATACAAGTCATAATGTAAGGACATTAATCTAAAGCGCAGATTCCTGCCGACGCAGGTGAAGGGGTCAGCCGGAGTACGGCGAGACGCGCACGATGTTGCCCGCGAGATCCGCCACGATCCGGCCGCCGCGACGGTCGGCGTCGTACGCCGTCACTGCAATCTGCGGAACGCCGTCGTCGGTGTCGATGGTCACCCAGTCGGCAACTGCATCGGGAACCCCCACGGCCGCCGGTGCTCCGGCGATCAGACCGGCCACGACGCCTGAGTCGACGAGCGTCCAATCGAACGGAATCTCCGACGGATCCAGCAGGTCGGTGGTGCGATACACCTCGAAACCGCCTGCGACGAAGACGCGTTCCCGACGTCCGTCTGCCGAGACCCGGTACACATCCGCGCGGTTGTCGTCGTCGACCTGAATGCTCAACTCCAGGACCTCGGTCGTTCCGAAACGTTCGATGTACCGATTGCGGAAGTCCTCGAGGCCCGCGGCGGTGTCGAAGACGAACGGCTGCGCGACGATCGGCGTCACGTCCGCCGGCAGGGGCATCGACGGTTGCGAGGGTGGTGACACCGTCGTCTCCTGTTGCGCTACAACGGGTTCCTCCTCGGAGTCTCGGGTCGCGAAGAACAGTGCCAACCCGGCGGCGATGATCACGACGGATCCGAGAGCGAGAAACACGCGGGGTTTCGGCGCGGACCGTCGGGCAACGGGTTCGGGGAGATCGACGTCGAGTTGCAGATCGCTGACCAGACGGTGCAGTTCGTCCAAGGTCACCGCGTTGCGGGCCCGTTCGCTGCGCAGACGATGCTCGCCGAAGGACAGCTGACCGTCGGCGTAGGCCGTGTCGAGCGCCGACGCGGTGAGCGCGCGGTCGATGTCGCGTGCGCGGAATGCGGTGGAACGGTATTTCGCCGCCATGAGAGTCCTACTTCCCGAACTGGAACGGGGTCACGTACAAGAAGTTGCCTGCCGGATCGACCGACATGGTGCCGCTTTCCTCGTCGGTGTTGTCTGCGCTGATCAACACCTCGGGACCGTCGGACTCACCTCGCATCTGAATGTTGAGGCTGTCGATCCTCGACAGATTCAGGCTCGCCGCAGCTCCGGCCACGACGGCAGCCAACTTCGGTAGGTCGACCGTCGCGAGATCGATCTGCTGCTGATCCGCCCGCCTGGACGTCGACCAGTCCTCGTCGAATTCGAGCACGCCGTCGCGGAAGTCGTAGGTGACCTGCTTCTGCGGCGCCCCGGGCGCGGGCATCCTGAGGATCGCGTAGGACTCGTACAGACCGAGACTGTCCACGACGGTGGTGCCCGTCCGAGCCTGCAGAGCGGCTGCGATATCCGCCACGATGGCGGGGTTCTGGTAGCCCATCTCACCGTAGGTGGCGACGGGGTCGCCCTCCGCAGCGCACGACCTGACACCGAACGTGATCGCGACGGCCGCTGCCACCAGCGGAATCGCGACCGCGAAGAACCCCAGGCGCGACGACCTCGCCGTGCGAACCGGATGTACCAGCTCGATCGGGTCGGCCATGGGAGCAAGGTCGGTCTCGTTCTGCAGGTCCTCGATGAGCGAGTGCAGATCCGCCAGCGTCTCCGCTTCCATCGCCAGGTCGATACGCGCCGCGTGCTCCTCCTCGGACAATTGACCGTCGGCCCGGGCCTCGTCGAGAGTGGCGCATGCCTGAGTTCGGTCGGTATCCCTCGCCCGGGTGGAGGGCGGAAGTCGCGTCGGCACAGGTGGAGCATAGTTTCGGGTCCCCGAATTGCCCAGATGCGGTGACACCGGCGCCCACCCGTCGGCGGCCGCACGTACTCTGGTTCTCGTGCGACTTCAGCGACAGGTGGTGGACTACGCCCTTCAGCGACGGTCGCTGCTTGCCGAGGTGTACTCGGGCAGGACCGGAGTGAGCGCCGTGTGCGACGCCGATCCCTATCTGCTCCGGGCCGCCAAGTTCCACGGCCGCGGCAGCGACGTCGTCTGCCCGATCTGCAGGAAGGAACAGCTCACCCACGTCTCCTGGGTGTTCGGCGAGAAACTGGGCCCACTGTCCGGGTCCGCTCGCACCGCGGACGAGCTGGTACGCCTCGCCGCGACGCAGGAGGAATTCTCCGTCCACGTGGTGGAGGTCTGCAGGTCCTGCAGCTGGAACCACCTCGTGCAGTCCTATGTCCTCGGCGCCGTGCCCGCGCCCAAGCAACCGCGACGGTCCCGGTCCAATTCTCGCGGACCTGGCCGTCGAACAGCGAGCGAGTGACACAATCGCATGCGCTGACCGACCCCGGTCTTCCATGTGAGTAGTGCCCGCCCAAGACCACTGGAGTTCTGTACGTGAGTTCCCCCTACGACAACACCCCCGGCGGTAGCTCCGGGGATCGTGACCCGTCCAGGCGCCCACCGAACGTGCCTCCCGGCACCTCCGGTCGTCCGCCGGGCCCACGTCCCCCGATGCCACCCCCCGGGCGTCGTCCGGCAGGACCTCCCCCCGGTGTCAGGCGCGACGCGCAAGGCCGTCCTCTCGGCCCACCGGCCGGGCCCCCGCCCCTGCGTCGTGACGCCCAGGGTCGGCCGATTCCGCCGAATCCACGCCCCCCGGCACGTGACGCCCAAGGGCGCCCTCTGCAGAACCCGCCTCCCGGCCGTCCCCCGCTGCCGAACGCCCGGCAGGATGTCCGACGCCCTGCCGCCGGTCCGCCGCCTCCCGTTCCACCAAACAATCTTCCGCCGACCGGACCTCCGGACGACGGTGTTCCACGCTCTTCGGGCAACGAACCGCCCGAACCGCCCGAGAGAGGTTCCGCCGCGAAAACGAAGAAGAAGTCCAAGTGGCGCACAGTTCGACGGACCTTGTACGTGCTGGTCGCGTTGGGTCTGATCGTTCCGATCCTCACCTTCATGGTGGCGTACACCGTCGAGGACGTCCCTCGTCCCGGCGACATCAAGACCAATCAGGTGGCGACGATTCTCGCCTCCGACGGCACCACCGAGCTGGGCCGGGTCGTCCCACCTGAAGGCAACCGGACCGACGTCACGATCGACCAGATCCCGCTGCACGTGCGCAACGCCGTGCTGTCGGCGGAGGATCGTGACTTCTACTCCAACCCCGGCTTCTCGATCACCGGCTTCGGTCGCGCGTTGCGCGACAACGTACTGGGCCGCGACAGCGCCGGCGGTGGCTCGACCATCACTCAGCAGTACGTGAAGAACGCACTCGTCGGATCCGAGCGCACTCTGACTCGAAAGATGCGTGAGCTCGTCATCTCCTCGAAGATGGCTCGCCAGTGGTCCAAGGACGACATCCTGGCCGCGTACTTGAACACGATCTACTTCGGTCGCGGTGCGTACGGCATCGCGGCAGCGTCGACGGCGTACTTCGGCAAGCCGGTCGACCAGCTGACGATCGAAGAAGGTGCCGTCCTCGCCGCGACGATTCAGCAGCCCTCCGGCTTGGACCCCGAGTTCAATCCCGAGGGTGCCCAGTCGCGGTGGAACTACGTGCTCGACGGCATGGTCAGCCAGGGCAACATCGATCAGGCTCAGCGCGCAGCCATGGTCTATCCGCCATGGATCCCCAGCTCGGCTGCATCGAACGACGACACCGACAGCGGCCCCAACGGACTGATCAAGGCGCAGGTTCTCCGCGAACTGTCCGCCGCGGGAGTCAGTGAGCAGGACCTGAACACCGAAGGCCTGCAGATCACCACGACGATCGACCCGGCCGCGCAAGCGGCCGCCATCGACGCGGTGAACAGCAATCTCGAAGGAGAGCCGGGCGACCTGCGCACTGCATCGGTGTCCATCGATCCCAGAACCGGTGCGGTCAAGTCGTACTACGGCGGCGCCGACGGCCGTGGATTCGACTTCGCGCAGTCCGGTCTGCAGACGGGCTCGTCCTTCAAGGTGTTCGGTCTCGCCGCGGCGCTCGACCAAGGCATCCCGCTGTCGCAGATGTACGACAGCTCCCCGCTGACGGTCAACGGCATCTCCATCGGCAACGTCGAGGGCGAGTCCTGCGGAACGTGCACCATCGCAGAGGCACTCAAGCGATCCTTGAACACGAGCTTCTATCGCATGCAGCTCGCCATGGACAACGGCCCCCAGTCCATCGCGGACATGGCGCACAAACTGGGTGTCGCCGAGGAAATTCCAGGCGTCGGACCCACGCTGACCGAAGGCGACGGCGTCGGACCCAACAACGGGATCGTCCTCGGGCAGTACCAGTCACGCGTCATCGACATGGCTTCCGCCTACGCCACCCTCGCCGCATCGGGCGTCTACCACGCACCGCATTTCGTGCAACGCGTCGTGACGGCCGACGGCACCGTCCTCCTCGATCGAGGCGCCGAGCCCGGCCAGCAGGTCGTCCCCGCTGCAGTGGCGGACAACGTCACCGCCGCGATGCGTCCCATTGCCGGATACTCGAACGGGCACAACCTCGCCGGTGGACGACAGTCCGCAGCGAAGACGGGCACGGCGCAGCTCGGCGACACCGGCGAGAACAAGGATGCCTGGATGGTGGGTTACACCCCGTCGCTGTCCACCGCCGTGTGGGTCGGTACCGAGCAGGGGCTGCCGCTGCAGAACAGCTACGGCGGCTCGATCTACGGCTCCGGAATTCCGTCGGACATCTGGAAGGACACGATGGACGGAACCCTCGAAGGAACGACCAACGAGACGTTCCCGACGCCCGAGCCCATCGCGGGACAGGCAGGCGTGCCGCAGTATTCGGCGCCGGCCGCGCCGACGACCGTCGCGCCGACGTCCGAGCCTCCGCCCATCACACTGCCGATCCCGACGGAGATCTCGCCGCCCGTGGTGATCACCCCGCGGCAGGTGGAAATCCTGCCCGGCGTGACCATCCCGCTACCCGGACTGGCGCCCGCTCCGACGCCGGAGACTCCTGCCGAACCGGAGGCTCCAGCGCAGGAACCCGAACCGGCCCCGGGCCGGTAACCTGTCCGGAGTGAGCGACAGCAACCCCGGCACCCCCGTCGAACGCAGGGTTGCAAGTCCGGGGCCGCTCGCGCCGGATCTTCGCTCGAACAGCGCCCGGGATCTACCCGCCACGTCGGACCCGATGGCGGCCGAACTCACGGCCGCCATCGGAGGCCCCGCCGGTCGGCACGCGCTGATCGGCAGGCAACGCTTCTTCACCCCGCTGCGGGTTCTGTTGCTGCTCGCCGTCGTGTTTCTCGCATTCGGCTGGTTCGCGAAGGCAGGCTGTATTCAACAGGCCCCCAACGGTCCCGACGGCGAGCTCGGGCTCGACTGGAGCGGCAGCCGTCAGTACGTGGCAATGTGCTACTCCGACACCGTGCCGTTGTTCGGAGCCGAACGTCTCGACGAAGGCGCCTTCCCGTACAAGAAGTCCTGGGAGGAAGTAGCTGCCGACGGCACAACCCAGATCCGCTACATGGAGTACCCGGTGCTGTCCGGGCTGTACCAATACGGGTCGATGGTCGTGGCCGAGGCATGGAGTTCGGTGTCCTGGTTGCCGCAAGCGCTCCCGGTCGCCGTCTACTTCAACGTCGTCGTCATCGGCTTGGCGATCGCCTGGCTGGTGACGGTGTGGGCCACCGCCATATCCGCCGGACGCAGAATATGGGACGCCGCCCTCGTTGCCGCGTCACCACTCGTCGTGGTACACGGCTTCACCAATTTCGACGCTCTCGCAACCGCTTTCGCCGCCGGCGCCCTCCTCGCCTGGGGCCGTAAGAGACCGATCCTCGCAGGTGTTCTGCTGGGGCTCGGCGGCGCCGCCAAGCTGTATCCTCTCCTGCTGCTCGGACCGCTCCTCGTACTGTGTTGGCGCGCCGGCAAGATGAGGGAATGGGGACAAGCCACCTGTGCGGCCGTCGCCGCCTGGCTCGCCGTCAATCTTCCCATCGCACTGCTCTATCCGAGCGGATGGTACGAGTTCTTCCGCCTCAACTCCGCCCGCGGCGCCGACCCCGACTCGATCTACAACGTCATCACGTCCTTCACGGGCTGGGGAGGCTTCGACGGCACCCTCTACCCCGGCGACAAACCGTTGGTACTCAACGCCGTCACCCTCGGACTCTTCGCAATCGTCTGCGTCGCAATCGCCTACATCGCAGTCAACGCCCCGATGCGCCCCAGGCTGGCGCAACTCTGCTTTCTCGTCGTCGCGGGATTCCTCCTGACCAACAAAGTCTGGAGCCCCCAGTACTCCCTCTGGCTCGTACCGCTCGCCGTCCTCGCACTACCGCACCGCCGACTCCTCCTCGCCTGGATGGCCGTCGACGCCCTCATCTGGTTCCCGCGGATGTACTACTACCTCGGCATCGGCAACAAAGGCGTGCCCGAGCAATGGTTCACCGCCGCAATCGTTCTCCGCGACATCGCCGTCATCGGCCTCTGCGCACTCGTCGTCCGGCAGATCTACCGACCCCAGGAAGACCTCATCCGCCGCAACGGCACCGACGACCCCATCGGCGGCGTCCTCGATCACACCCGCGACGTCCACCGCGTTTCCACCGGTACCCCTGCAACCCAGCCACCCGGGGACCGAACGGTTCATTCGGTCACTTGGAGTGACTGAACGGCACGTTCGCTCCGACGGGCGTCCGGTGCAACCCGGCCACCCGGGGACCGAACGGTTCGTTCGGTCACTTGGAGTGACTGAACGGCACGTTCGCTCCGGCGGGATGCGGGCGGCGGCGGGGCGAGGTTGTCAGGGCCGGATGTAGGGCCCGAGTTGAGGGACGGCTTCGCCGGCGTGTTTGGCGTTGATGCCTTCGCCGATGGCCTGGAGTTTCCAGTTGCCGCCGTCGCGGTAGACCTTGGCCATGACGAGGCCGGTGAACGGCATGCCGCCTTGCAGGGTGAAGCGTGCGAGTTCGGCGTTGTTGGTGTCGTCGACGAGCCGGCAGAAGGCGTTCTGGATCTGCTCGAAGGTCTGCCCTC
This sequence comes from Rhodococcus sp. 14-2470-1a, assembly GCF_002259425.1. NCBI lineage: Bacteria > Bacillati > Actinomycetota > Actinomycetes > Mycobacteriales > Nocardiaceae > Rhodococcus > Rhodococcus sp. 14-2470-1a. The sequence goes on along the minus strand of NZ_NPFZ01000025.1, from coordinate 88,572 downwards.
GGTAGGAGGTCACGGTGAAGACGATGGCCGTGACCTGCGGGGGTACGCGGGTGAGGTCGACGTTCACTACCTCGTCGTCGCCTTCTCCTTCGCCGGTGAGGTTGTCACCCTGGTGCAGGATGGATCCGTCCTTGGCGCGGAGTTGACCGTAGTAGACGACGTCGGCGACGTTGTTTCCGGCGAACATGATGGCCGACGCGTCGAGGTCGACGTTGCCGCCTTTGCCGCCCCCGCCGAAGAAGCTGGTCTTCTTCGGTGCCTGGACGGGGTCCCAGCCGAGTCCCATGCGGATGATGGTCAGCGCGACTCCGCCGTCCTTCTTCAGCGTGACCTTCTGGCCTTTGCTGAGGCTGACGGGGCGTGCTTTCGTGAGGTTGACCTCGGGTGGACCTGCCGGCGCGGCCGGTGGTGGCGGCACGGGCGCGGCCGCCGGAGCGGGTGGTGGTGTTGCGGCGGGAGGCGGTGTCGGTGCTGCGGGGGCAGCCGGCGCGTCGTCGACGGATACGCCGTGGTCGGTCACCAGGGCTGCGAACCCGCCGGCATACCCCTGCCCGACGGCACGGACCTTCCATGCTCCGGAACGACGGTAGATCTCGACTGCGATGACGATGGACTCGCTGCTCAGGCCGTCGATGGTGTAGTGGTAGAGGGGATTTCCCTGACCGTCGCTCACGTACGCAGCCGGGGGTGCGGACCGGCCGAAGTTGGACGATGCATCCTCGAGCGTGATGACCGCGCGAATCTGCTCGATGTCCGCCGGTATCTGCGCGAGCGACACGGCGAGCTGTGCCGGTTGCCCGCCTTGGCCGGAGACCAGCCGAACGCCAGGTCCGGTCGGCTGGTTGAAGAAGACGAAGTCTGCGTCGGTTCGCACCTTTCCGTCCGCTGTCACCAGTAGGGCGGACAGGTCGGCGGGTGCGGACAGTTGCACAGAGACGAGAACATCGGCTGCTGTGATCGGGCCGTTCTGACCCTTTGCCAAGGGTTGGCCGGGAGCAGACATGAAAGAAGTCCTTCGGTCGGATGCGGATGCTGCACACCAATGTACTGGGTGGATTTGTCCGGATGGGGCTACTGCGTCCGGACGCTGAACAGGTCGCCGGGCGTGCACCCGAGCGCGAGGCACACCGCCGTCAGTGTGCTGAACCGAATTGCTTTGGCTCGGTCGTTCTTCAGCACCGACAGGTTCACGACGCTGACGCCCGCGACACGGGAGAGCTCGGCCAAGGTCATTCCGCGGGCATCGAGTATCTCCCCGAGATGGCAGGTGATCAGGTGTTCGGTGGGCTCACCCATCAGACCAATCCCTCGGTGTCCTCGACGAGCCTCGTGCCCTGTTGGATTGCTGCGTAGACGAATTGAAGGAATGCGGCGACCGCAATCGCGATCCAGACCCCGTCGAAGCTGGCCGCGGTGTCCAGCACATCGGTCAGCTCGAGCGATCCCAGGACGGAGTTGGTGCCCATCTGCCGCAGCATTCCGGTGAGGAACGGGTAGAGCACGACGACGCCGGCTACCACCGTCAGGTCGACCGTCGCACCCTTCCCGAAGGCCCGGCCGTCGATGACTCGGTCGCAGAATCGGTAGAGGAATGTCATCCCCACCAGCAACAGAACCAGCCCGACGACTGTCTCGGAGTATCGGAAGAAATCGATCATTCCCATCAGGCGTTGCACGTCGGACTTGGCGAATGCCAACTCGACCACGTTGCCGGGCTGGAGCTCACCGCCGTAGAGGCCGACGACGGGAGTGTCGACGACGGGCTCGACCGAGACCCGAACGTAGGACGACAGCCCGTACTCGAACAGCCTCCACGCCGACCAGCCGACGGCGATCAGGGCATAGATTGCCATCACTATCCGGTTCGATCGTCGCGATCCCAGTGACGAGCCCATGACAACTCCATATCGATAGTCGATAACAACGAATATCGATATAGTATCGAGAATCGTTATGGTGTCAACGGGTCATCGAACCGCCGTGGCTTTCCCGACGAGCCCCCGAACCTCCGCTACCAGCTCCGACACCGACACCGGAATCACGCTGATGATCGACGTGTGCCGGATCATGTAGCGCCCGTCGCCGGCGAAATCCACCCACTGCACACCGGTCGTTCCCTCGGTCAGCCTGCTGTCCGGTGCCGGGCCGGCGCACACCAGGATCTCGCCTGCACTGGACGGTGGACGGGAGAACAAACGCTCGTAGCGGTCGTCGTTGCTCGTGCGCGACATACTCTGCAGCAGGGGTGATCTCTCCGTGTCGCCTTCGGTGGCGGGCCGGCTTACATCGATCCGCGGGCCGGTGCCGCGCTCCACGTTCGGCAACACATCCACGACGGCACGCACACCTCGGAAAGGTTCCATCGTCTCCAGAGTGATGTCGCCGCCGGAGCGGTCGTCGATGCCGGGTGCCTGCGTCAGAACGACGGCTACGTCGTGTCCCACAGCCGCGTGCGCGCGCAGTTTCGTGTGCTCGGTGTCTCCGGTCCTCACGTGCCCGACGAGTTCCACCCGGACAACCGGCTCGACGATCGTCCGGATCGCGAAACGAAGATCTTCGTCCAGGATCTCGAGCGCGGCAGTCGTGGCCTCGTGACGTCTGCGGTGATAGTCGGCAGCGGAGTCGGCCATCGGACGATGCTGAACGGGGAACGGCAGGCGGTCTCGCCCGGATTGCTCGAGGAGCATCCTGAACACGAGACCGTCGAGTGTCCAATGCCGAAGTGTCACTCTCCGAGCACCGGGGGTGCCACGAGCGGAAGCGATCCGATCAGTTCGTCTCCGTTCACCGCGTCGATCAGGTAGCCGGGTGTCTGATGGACATCGTCGTCGCCACCTCCCCCTCCACGGCCCGCCGCAGGGGCCATGCCGCCCATACCCATTCCCGGGGTGCCGGGACGTCCAGCCGTCGCTCCGGCTGCCCCGGCGACACCGCCGCCCCCGGCCGCACCCAGTCCGCTCCCGGACGGGCCGCCGACCGACGAACCTCCTCCCGGTCCGCCGAAACCGCCTGCGCCCAGGCTGCCTGGACCCAGGCCGCCGCCACCGCGCACGCCGCCGGAGCCACCCGAAACTCCGGAACCCCCCGAACCGAACCGCGAGCCTGCGCCGCTACCTCCCGGCCGCCCGCCGGACCCGCCCGGGGCGAGTGCTCCGCCGACCGGTGATCCCGCCGCTGCGCTGCTGGTGGAGGAGGGTGCTCCGGTGCCCTGTGCTCCACCGTTTCCCTGCCCGGCACCGTAGGGGCTCGAATTGGTCTGGCCCGCAGGCGATGCAGCGGATTCTGCGGGCGCCCAGCTCGATGCCTCGGTGGAGGGAGCCTGCGGCGTTGCGGCAGCGTCGCCGCCTGGGTTCGCCGTAGTTGTCCCCGCGCTGCCGGGACCGGCACTGCCTCCGGACATACCGCCCCACCCGGAACCATCGGAATCCGGTCGAGACGCGCCAGGGGACGAAAAGGTAAGCCCCTCGGAACCGCTCAACGGGTTCAGTGCGGGCGGAAGAACCGGAACCTGAACGGCCGCTTCACGAATGACGGGCGCATACTGACTCTTCATCACGGTACGAGCAGCCTCCTCCGCTTCTTCGTGGAGGTGTTGGAAACTCTTGAGGTCACCGGGCAGCAGTGTTCTGGTGAGCCAGGAACCGACGTCGAAGATCTTCTCGCCGGTGCCGTACGGAACGGGCGGGGGCAGAGCAGCGCGGGTGGCACTCACCCCGGCCGACGTCGCTTGAACCTTCTGGGAAAGACCGTCGGCGGCCAGCATCAATTCGCCTGCCGAGGTCGCGTAGCGATCGACACCCTGCCCGGCGGCCTCGGCCGCGGCGCCCTGCCAGTTGGTCCCGACCTGGTTGGTCACCTTCAACGCGAAGGCGGCGGCGTCGGTTGCAGCGTTGTTGCCCAGAATTCGCCAGTTGCCGGACGTGGCGTCGATGTGCTCGGCCTGAAGCGCCTGCGCTTTGCTCCAGATGTCCTCGTGCGACATGACCTCGAACGGGTCGTCGTCGACGGGCCTGCCCTCGTACACCGCGGTGTACCCGAACTGCGCCATGGCGTTGTCCCTGATCTCGGCCCCGGCCTCGCGCGCCCGGTCGGAGCCACCGTTGAGTGCGAGATCCATGCCGCCGGGGAGGCCGATCACCGATGCTGCCACCGCCTCCGCTGTGGCCGGCTCCGGATTCACCGCCCGCTCCGGTCAGGTCCGCTCGCGTGCATCCCCATGACTGCCCCCTGTAGTGGTCCAACCAGCTTCTACGCAACCCTTTGCCTAGTTGGACGCACCGGAGACGCTCACGGTTCCCTGTGCTCCGCGATTCGCCCGAAAAACCAGTCGAGGATCTCCTCGCCCGCGCGTCCGCCGGTTGCGGTGGTGACGGTCAAGCCAGGTGGACGAAAGTTCAGTGCCTCGAGTTCGCCGTGTGCGGGCCGAATGGCATGGTCCGCGGCGAGCAACATGTCCGCGTCGAGTGCGCCGTCACCGGCGGCGAGGGTGATGGACTCCGGCCTCAGGGATCCGTCGTCGACGGCGCGGGCGTGGACCTCGGCGACGGCGCGGCTCTTGCTGACCACGTCGGGCATCGAGTAGATCTTGCGCCCCTGTTGAGACACGTTCCATCCACGCGCGGCGCACCACTGCGACCAGTCGTCCATGAACCCGGCAGGCACAGCGTCGGGCTCCACGACGAGATAGCAGAACAGGTCGTCGGCGGTGCGTCGTTTGAGAACCCAGTCGCCGTCGGCGCGTGCCGCGAGTTCCTGCTGGACGGCCGGTAGGTCGACGTCGTCGAAGGAGGCACGCCACGAGGCGTCGGGCACGCCGTCGACCAGGATGTTGCCTCCGTTGGTGGTGATGGCGTATCGCCACGGTGCGCCGGGCAGATCGATCCTGTCGAACTGCTCGACGGTCCTCGTCGTCGTCGGGACGACCACTGCCTCGGAGGCCAGTTTCTGCAGTAGTTCCGTCGAGCGCACGCTCATGTAGGACAACGGCCCGCCGTCGTACATCTCGACGCAGGTGACCGACGCGTCCAGCGGAAAGCCCAGAGCTGCCGACGAATAGATCATCGTGCGATCCAGGTCCACCGAGATCAGGGCAGTGCTCACGTGACGTCCTTGATCAGTCCCATGCAGGAGTACGCGAGATCGGGAACTTCGACGACGGGAACCCCCCTCGCCTCGGCGAGCATCCGAATGTGTTTGTGCTCGGGAGCTTTCGCATCACGTACCAGCACCCGCCAGGGAACGCGCCTCAGCAGGACCCGGGTGGTCTCTCCCACTCCTGGCTTGACGAAGTTGACGTGCGAGATGCCGAACTCCTCGCGCACCTTCTCCACCGACGCCCACCCGGTCCACGTCGGCGTCCGATCCGACTTCCCGATCGCCGAGGCCTCCGCGGTGGCGGCGTCGCGCACGTCGGCGAAGCGTGCGGAGACGGTGTCGAGGAGATGGTTGGAGACGTCGTCGGCGGCGAGTTCCGCGTAGTACTTGGCTCCGTGGAAGTCGCCGTCGCGGATGAGATCTGCGTTGAGGACGGTGCGGGAGACGAGGCCGGACACCGTCGAGTTGAGGCAGGCCGACGCGATGAGGAAGTCGTCTCTGGTGCCGTACGTTCTCGCGCAGTGGCCGGGGTCGGCCAGGACGGCGAGGTCGTCGTCGAAGTCGGCTCCGTCGAATTCCGCCAGTGCGGCCGAGAGTTCGCGTGCGATAGCGCCCTTGCCGGTCCAGCCGTCCACGAAGACGACCGATCGTGGGTCATGGTGGTCGGCCAGGTACTTCAGTGCCACGGAGTCGATTCCGCGATCGCGCACGATCGACACGGCGTAGTGCGGGATCTCGATGCCGTGCATCTCGTGAGCCCAGCGACGCATCAGGATGCCGACCGGTGTGCCCGCGCGTGCGAGCGACGCGAGAACGATGTCGTGTCCCCGTTCGGCGAGTACGAGCTCGGTGACGGTGCCGACGGCAAGAGCCAATCGAGATGCGCTGTCGTGCAGAACTTCTTCGAACAACTCGCGATATGCGGCGTCGGGTTGGTACTCGACGGGCAACGATTCGGCGTAGTGGGCCGTACCTTCCTGGATTCTCCGCTCGCGTTCGGCGACGTCTGCTTCCAGGGAGATGTCGGAGAGGTCCTTCAGCAGCCACGTCACCTCGTTCGGTGCGTAGGACCCGAAGTCCGGTCCGGTCAGAGGTGTCGCGCGTCGAGACACGATGAGCCGCTGTGGATCCGCGCCGCTGACCACGACTACCAGGACGTCGGAGCCGGATGCGGCCACGACGTCGGCGACGCCGCCGGACGCGAAGAGACGGTCGGTGTCCGCGGGTGCGTCGACGATCAGCACGATCTGCGCGTTCTCCGGTCCCGACGCGTTGTAGACGTAGCGGGCCTGTGCCTCGTCGTCTTCCGGGGCGAGGAACTCGAACCCTCGGCGAAGGGGGTAGCCCGGCTCGTCGAGTACGTAGGCCGGCGACCGAGTGGTGGTCTGGAACAGTGCCGGGTGCCCACGGTCCGACAGTGCGGCTGCGACTTTCAGTGGCAGGTACATCAGTTCCTCGTGCCCGAGTACGACGACGGGCCGCCCGGGCTCGAGTGCCGACGCGACGGCGTCGGCGACCTCGGCGGCCGCGGCGACGAACGACGCGGTGTCACCGGCACGGAAACCGTGACGGCCACCGTCCGGGACGGTCTCGGGCCAGTGCGCGTCGACGCGCGTGATGGTGCCTGCGTGGTCGGCGACGGGGTTGTACGCCGGTTCCGGCAACGCGACGACGGACTCGATCAGGTTGTCCGCCAGCGCGACGCGGCCCTGGGCGAGGCTCACCGAGTCGAGGGTGACTCCCAATTCCTCGGCCGCTGCGGCGGATTCCGCGAGATGCTCGTCGGTGCGCATGTCCACGAGCGAGGCGATGACGTACCGGGTGCGTGGCGTCACGGCGTGGAGAGCTCGAACAGCGTCGAGTGCTGTTCTACCGGTGGATATCTCGTCGTCGACGAGAACGAGTGGCAGCTGTGGGTCGAGAACGCGCGGCGAGGTGGGTAACAGTTGGTGATCGGTGGCGTGGGAGTGGCCTTCCTGGAACTCGGCGTACACACCGGTTCCCGGGACGTCTCGCCGCGTCGAGTGCAGGTAGCAGTGTGCGTTCAGGCGTGCGGCGACACAGTGGCCGAGTCCCGTTGCGGTTTCCGCGAAACCGAGGACGTCGACGTCGGATCCGCCCACTGCTTCGAGAACCAGGTCTCCCAAGGCGTCGGCAGCACCGGTCACGACGGATGGATCGACCGGAATGTGCTTGCCGAGTACCTCCGACACCAGCAGATGTGCGCGGCGGGGATTGCGCCGCAGTCCCGGACGGACGAGCTCCTCGATGGTCCAGTCCGACGAGGTGCTCGTGGTGGTCAGGTGTATTCCCGAGGTCGGGTCGGTCATCGCTCTGCTAGCTCTTTCAGTAGTTCGACGAAGGTGATGCCCTCGTTGGTCACCCCGAACGCGCGGGCGCGCAGTAGGGTTTGGTGCGCCCAATTGCGGTGCGGGCCCAGCTCGTTCATCTTGTTTCCGTATCCGGACGCCCGCACACCGCCTGCGTCGGATTCCAGGATGTCGAGAGCGTCGTGGTACTCCTCGTGGGTGACGGCCGACAGTGCGTGCACCGCCGCTACGTGCGACGGATGGATGACGGTCTTTCCTTGAATTCCGTTGGCGCGGTCCAGGGCAACCTCGCGAAGCAGCGCATCGAGGTCATGGCTGACGAGCTGGTGGCGGAAGCGCACGGCTTCCTGCTCGGCGAACGGTGTCTGGCGAAGCATGGGCCGGAACATGCGTTCGTGGTCGGCGAAGTACTCCCACACCGGTCCGGTGATGACGAACCCGGATTCGTTGCTCCGGCCCAGGTGGTTGACGATGGCGCTGACGACGTCGGCGACGACGCGCACGTCGTAGATGGTGAGGTCTCGGTCGCGACGGATCCCGAACATCCCGCACATGTCGGTGGCCCCGATGCGCACGGCGAGGATCTGTTGTCGATGATCCTGCAGCAGAGCGCGGATCGCGACGAGCTCGGTGTCTCGCGTTTCGCGGAACACCACCTCAGGTGACTCCAACACCGGCATCGAGAAGAGGCGTCGGCCGAGGCGGGTGGAACCGCGAGCGACCTCGTCGAGGAACGCACCTCCTCGTGCGGCGGTGAACTTGGGAATCACGAACCCCGCCAATGCCGACGCGTCGGTGCGGAGCGAGGTGCAGATGCGTTCGATCTGCTGCGAGGTTCGTGCGCGGACGAACACGAGCGAGCCGTGGACGTCGTCGGCGGCTAGGGCGTCGAGGGTCGCGACTGCGTTGTCGATCGCCTCTTCGAGGTTGTGATCGGCGACCGCGTCCTCGAGATCGATCACGAGCGAGCACACGCCTTCTGCGCTGCGCTTGATCAACGTCTCGGTCAGGTCCGCGCGGGTCGCGGGCATGTAGAGGGTTGCCCCGAGACCGACGGCGACGAGGCCGAGATCGCCCGCGGTGTCTATCTTTTCCGGCGCGTGCAGGAACAGTCGATCCAGGACTGCCCCGTCGAGATGTCTGAAATGTTGCACCGAGATCCTTCGCGGGTAGTGACAGGTGATCTAGCGAGCCGAGCCGCGCATTCGGTCGATCACCCCGGAGATGAAGCCGGAAATACTTCTCAGGTCCTGGAGGTAGGACCAGTAGTCGGGGTGTGTTCCTGTCAGCGTTGCGGTTGCACGGTCGATTCGAGCCAGCTGAGCATCCAACACCGACCCCCATTCGGCAACCAGGGAACGATTGACGGCGAGCTGTTGTGCATCTCGTAACTTGAAGCGCACCGCGCGTTCTTCGCCCGTTGGGTCGAGCTTCACCTCACGCAGCAGTTCGAGGCGATCGGTGACGGCGTCGACCAGTTCCTCGGCGTCGGACAGGTGGCTACGCGCCTGGGCGATGTACTCGAGCGCCTGCTCCGGGTTGGACGAGGAGAACGACGCGCGGGCCGCGGACAGGTCCTCCTCGGCTTGCTCGATGTGCCGGGCGCTGTGCTGTTCGTTGTGCGAGAGATCCGCGGAACTGGCGACGTTGAACTCGCGTAGCAACGCGGAGAACGCGGGGGCGAGACGATCGAATCGGGTGCGTACCGCTTCGACTCTGGTTTTCACCGACGTCAGCGCGGCTCTGGCCTCGGCGACGCGGCCCGGTGCTGCGGCAACCGCGGATTCCAGTTCTTCGGCGGCTTCCCGCACCGCCGCCGCGGCGGTACGGGCTCGCGGGGCGTCCTTCGAGCTCATCGCGGCGTCGAGGGCAGCGACCGCGGTGTCGACGCCGCGCCACGCCGAGCGAATCGAGGGGTAGTCGACGAATGCAGGATCGGCCGACGCGACGGCCAGTTGAGCCTTCTCGGCGAGCGCTGTGGCGTCCTGAGCCAGTCGCGGTGTCGCGGCGAGCGCGGATCGTGCCTGTTCGAGGTCGTCGCGATGGGCCGCGTAGAACCGGTCGACGGCTTTGGCTGCTTCGCCCAGCAGGTGGGCGGCGTTCTGGAACGCAGCCTGGGCCGGTCCGGTCTCGATGCCGTCGTACTGTTCCATCGCCGCGAGGTATGCCGCGCCTGCGTCGAAGCAGGCCTTCTCGGCCGGTGCCCACGCGGTGGTCGGATCCCGATCGGGGTACATCGACCGGACGGCGTCGACGCCGGACGACGCGATGGACTGGCGCTTGTCCATATCGAGAAAGGCAGCGACGGCCGTGCTCTGTGCCTGGGATCCGTGGGCCTCGCGCGCACGCGGATCCGACTCGCCCGAGCGGCGGAAGAGTCCAGGTCGGCGACTTGTCACCAGCCCGATAGTACTGACGGGAACTTCGCGGTGTGTGGTGCGCGTTAGCGTTGTGAACCGAAGACGAAAGTGACCAATCGGGCACGCGAGACACTACGGTGTTCCTCGGTAGGGGAACTCACGGCGAAAGGAAAGTCATGGGCGTCAGCCTCAGCAAGGGCGGCAATGTCTCACTCACGAAGGCAGCTCCCAACCTGACCGCAGTCACGGTCGGCCTCGGATGGGACATCCGATCGACGACCGGAACGGACTTCGACCTCGACGCCAGCGCCATCGCGCTCGGTGCCGACAAGAAGGCCCTCAGCGATCAGCATTTCGTGTTCTTCAACAACCTGAAGTCCCCCGACGGTTCCATCGAGCACACCGGTGACAACACCACCGGTGAAGGCGATGGCGACGACGAGCAGATCAAGGTGGACCTCGCCGCCGTGCCGCCGAACGTCGACACGATCACGTTCCCCGTGTCGATCTACGACGCCGACGCACGCTCGCAGTCGTTCGGTCAGGTCCGCAACGCGTTCATCCGCGTGATCAACCAGGCCGATCAGTCGGAGTTGGCGCGCTACGACCTCAGCGAGGACGCGTCGACGGAAACGGCCATGGTCTTCGGTGAGCTCTACCGCAACGGCGCCGAGTGGAAGTTCCGTGCAGTGGGCCAGGGCTACGCGTCCGGCCTCGCCGGAATCGCCCGCGATTTCGGAGTAAACGTGTAGTAAAGCCCAGGTCAAGATTGGGACTACCCCGCCTCTTCCTTCATGATTGAGGCGGGGTTTGTCGTGTGTAGACACAGCCCGGTTCGTCCCAATACCTGCGCCGGCTACAGAAAGGCCACACGCCCGTGGTTCTACGCATCTTCGGTTGGTCCATAGGCGTCACCATCGTTTCGGTGATCGTCGCCTTCCTCTACGGCGGTTGGCAGGCACTGTTCCTGGTGCTGATCCTCGGCGTTCTCGAGGTGTCGCTGTCCTTCGACAACGCGGTCATCAACGCGACCGTTCTTCGCCGCATGAGCGAGTTCTGGCAGAAGATCTTCCTCACCATCGGCATCATCATCGCCGTCTTCGGTATGCGGCTGCTGTTTCCCCTGGTCATCGTCTGGGCTGCGTCGGGTCTCGGCCCCGTCGCCGCAATCGATCTCGCACTCAACCCGCCGCCGAACGACGCCGCGTACTTCGACGACGGTCGTCCCAGTTACGAGACGCTTCTGACGGACGCGCACCCACAGATCGCGGCGTTCGGCGGCATGTTCCTGCTGATGCTGTTCCTCGGCTTCATCTTCGAGGATCGCGAGATCACGTGGCTGAGCTGGTTGGAGAAGCCACTCGCGCGGATCGGCCGGCTGGATCAACTCGCAGTCGTCGTCGCCAGCATCATCCTGGTCCTCACGGCCGAGTTCCTCGCCGAGGACGAGAAGATCTCCACAGTCATGGTTGCCGGTGTACTCGGCATGATCACCTACATCGCCGTCAATGGCCTCGGCGAGTTGTTCCACGTCGAGGAAGAGGGCGAGGAGGGCTCGGGCGGACCGAGCGAGCTTGCCAAGGCAACCGGCAAGGCCGGCTTCTTCCTGTTCCTCTACCTCGAGGTGCTCGACGCGTCGTTCTCGTTCGACGGCGTCATCGGCGCGTTCGCCATCACCGCGGACCCGATCATCATCGCTCTGGGCCTCGGCTTCATCGGCGCGATGTTCGTTCGGTCGATCACGGTGTTCCTGGTCCGCAAGGGGACGCTCAGCGACTACGTGTACCTCGAGCACGGGGCGCATTGGGCGATCGGTGCACTGGCGATCATCCTGATGGTGTCCATCGGCGTGCACATCAACGAGATCATCACCGGATTGGTCGGTGTGTTCTTCATCGGTGCGGCGTTCATCAGTTCAGTGGTACGGAACCGGAAGCTGGAAGCCGCAGGCACCGACACGCACATGCACGTCTAGTCCTCACCAATCGTCGAGCTTCGTATGGCCGTCCTGTAGCGCACGCGCGAACAGGGCGGCCTTCGTCGGTGCAGGCCTGCCCACGGCGGAGTATTTCTGACGAATCCGGGTCAGGTGAGTGTTGATGGTTCCCACGGAGATGTGGACGGATGCAGCCGCGACGGTTTTCGAGTCCGACGCGAACCAGGCGATCATCACTTCCACTTCCCGCGCGCTGAGCGGTGGTCTGCGATACACGTGCTTACTACGTTCTCCGATCGATGAAACAGACGTCGGTGCGTGCGTACGCATCGGTGCAACGAACACGGAAAAGTACCCCCAGACGAGAAGAATCCCGGACTTGAAAAACCATCACTGAAAACATCGATGACGCCCGACCGCCGTGGTCCGATCCTGTAGCCGTGACGGCCGTCTGGCCAGCCCAAACAGGGGGTCCGTACAGGTCAATACACCGAGACCTGCTTCGACCACCGTGAAACCGACCGTTCGCTTATAGTTCCGCCATGACAGCGGTCCAGCCCGATCCCCGCACCATCACCACCAAGGCCGAACTGACCGCGGGCCTGCGCTCGGTGCGGGAGAACTCGGGCAAGACGTATCGAGAACTGGTGAAGTTGTCCGGCGCCCTCCACGGCACCATCAGCGGATGGTTCTCCGGCCAACACCTTCCGATGGACGCCAGCGCCGACATGTTCGACAGGGTCCTGCGCGAGTGCGGCGTCGGCGACGCGGACGAACGAGCCCTGTGGTGGGACGCCATCGTCCGGGTGCGCCCCGCGTCGGGCAAGCGCCCCGACCGCAGCCGGGCGCCGTACAAGGGCCTCGAATCGTTCGAGGCGTCGGACGCGGAATGGTTCTTCGGACGGTCCGACGTCGTCGCCGAGCTTCGCGAGAAAGTACGTCGCGTCGCCGACGACGGGGGCGGGGTCGTCTTCGTCCTCGGGGCATCGGGATCGGGTAAGTCGTCGGTACTGCGGGCGGGTTTGGCGGCGTCCCTCGGCGGCGCCGGGGTGAACGGTGCTCGGGTGCACACCGGACTGTCCGGCATCGAAGCCTGGTCGACGACGGCAACCACGAGTTCCGATCCGACGGACCGAACGGACGGCAGTGTCGTCGTCCTCGACCAGGTCGAGGAGTTGTGGACGCTCGCCGGCGCGGATCGGCGGCACGCAGTTCTGGCTGCGGTGCAGCGGAAGGTGGTGGCGGGTGCCGTCGTCGTGATGGGTCTGCGCGCCGACTTCTATCAGAACGCGGTGGCCGAGGATGTCCTGAGGCCCGGCCTCGTCGACAATCCGATCGTGCTCGGTCGCCTTCGTCCGGACCAGCTGCGGGACGCCATCGTCGAACCCGCACGCAAGGCCGGAATCGGCGTCGACGACGCACTGCTTCGGACCTTGTTGTCGGAGATGGAGCCGTCGGGCACGGTGTTCGCGCACGATCAGGGTGCACTCCCGATGCTGTCGCACGCACTGCTCGCGACGTGGTCGACGGCGACGGGCCCGACGATGACCGTCGACGACTACTTCTCCACCGGCGGGATACCGGGGGCTGTCGGCCAGTCCGCCGAGGCCGTCTACTCGTCGCTCGACCCGGCCCAGCAGATCGCCGCGGCCCTGGTCTTCGTGCGATTGGTCAACATCGAGGACGACGTCCTGACGCGTCGACGCGTGGACCGCGGCGAACTTCTCCGCGGGGAGGACACCGACGCCGACGTCGAAGTGGTGGTGGAGCGTTTCGCGGCGGCGCGTCTTCTCACCGTCGAAGAGGACTCGGTGTCGGTGACACACGAGGTGCTGCTGACAGCCTGGGATCGGCTTCGCCGATGGATCGACGGGGACCGGCAGTGGCATCTGGTGCATCGCCGCCTCACCGACGCTGCCGTGCTGTGGGATCACAGTGGGCGCGACTCGACGGTGCTTCTGCCCGCGAGTCGCCTCGATGCCCTGCACGATTCGCTCGCCGAGGGCGACCGGGAGGGTGACCTCAACGTCGTCGAACGTGACTACCTCGCCGCGAGCGAGAGGCGAGTCGCTCACACCGAGTCGCAGCAGCGCAGGCGTCGGCGAGTGCTCGAGGTGTTGACCGCAGCGCTCGCGGTGCTGACGGTCGTGGCGGTGGTGTCGGCGGTGGTCGCGTTCTCGGCGAGCAGCGATGCGGACGACAGGCGCATCGAGGCCGAAGCCGCGTTGGCGGGTCAGTTGGCGGGCTCGGCCGAGCGTTTCCGCGCACTCGACCCAGGCCTGTCGGTTCATCTGGCCCTCGCTGCGTACGAGATCGATCCGGCGACGGCAGCGAGATCGGCGCTGCTCGACGCTTCCGCGGTGCATGCTCCTGTCCGGCTGCCCGGCGTGTCGGGCGAGACCGTCGCGCGAGTCGATTCCACCGGGGAGGTTCTCGCGGCTGCGGGCGCCGACGGCACGGTCCGGTTGTGGTCGCTCGGTGCACCGGCTCGCGCCCGCGGAACCGTCGACATCGGGGAACCGGGCAGCGCGCTCACCGTCGCGTTCGCGCCGACGAGCCGGACTCTGGCGGTGTCGGGTGCGTCGGGAACAAGCCTGTGGGACATCGCCGACGTCGATTCGCCGGCGCTCCTGTCGGCCGTCGGCGACGACGCGACGACGGCGAAAGCGATGGCGTTCGCGCCCGACGGATCGTCGTTGGCGCTGGTGTCCGGCGGCGGCGCCGTCTCGGTGTGGAACGTGGCCGACCCGGCGGCGCCCACTCTCGCCGTCGTTCCGGCGACGTCGGTCCCGATGAATGCCGTGGCGTTTTCTCCCGACGGATCGGCACTGGTCACGGCGGGCAAGGCTCGTGGGTTGCAGGTGTGGGAGATGCCGGCGCTGACCACGACCTCCTTCGAGATTCCTTCGGACGGCGGTACCTACGACTACCTGTCGGTGACGTACTCCCCGGACGGTCGCACGATCGCTGCAGGAACGACAGGTCGAGACGTGGCGCGTTGGGCCGTCGAACCCGGTGGTCGCCTCGCCGCACTAGCACCCCTGACCGGCTTCACCAGTTACGTCAACGACGTGGCATTCGACGGCACCGGATCGGAACTCGCCGCCGTCAGTTCCGACAACTCGATCAAGACGTGGGATGCGGCGACGGGTGTTCTACGTGAAACATTGCCGGGATCGACGGTCGTCATGTCGGTCGACTACGCACCGGACGATTCCGCTCTGATCACGGCGGGGCAGGACGGAGTCACCCGCGTCTGGCCCCTGCCTGGACCGGTGATGCCAGGACAGACCGACACCGTCTTCATCAACCCGACGGACGGCAGCGGAACACGAGTCCTCGCCGGCGTCGGTTCGCGCGGCGACGGCCTTCGATTGTGGGATGTCACAGATCCGAACCGACCGATCGCGTCCGCGAGGCCGCTGTCCCCGACCACCGCCGACCCGCTGACGGGTGCGGCGGCGCTGTCGTGGGATGGATCGTTGGCCGCCGGTGGCACGTCGTCGGGAGCGTTCCAACTGTGGGACGTCCGGGCGCCGCAGAATCCGATTGCGCTCGGAACCCCGCACGCCGCCGTCGACTCGCTCGTAGGCGTGTTGGTCTTCGGCCGTACCGGTGATCTGCTGGCCGTGTCCCCGCAGAACACTCCCGACGTCGAACTCTGGGACGTCCGCGATCCGTCGCGGCCCACGCGGCTGTCCGGCTTCGACGTCGGCAACAATCCGCAGGTCATGGCCTTCAGCCCGGACGAACGGACGCTGGCCGTTCCGACGCTGAACGACGAGGTCGAACTGTGGAACGTCAGCGACCCGGCGGCTCCGGTCAAGGTGTCGACCGTCGCGGGCTTCTCCGGCGACGCGCAGGCAGCGGCGTTCTCACCCGACGGGCGACTGCTCGCCGCGGGCAGTGCGGACCACACGCTCCGACTGTGGGACGTCGCCGATCCGACGACGCCGCGCCACGTCGCCCAGATCGTCGGTCCGAGGGAGTCGGTGTATTCGGTGGCGTTCGATCCGAGTGGCACCAGACTCGTTGCAGGCGTCGACGGCCAGTCGATGTGGATGTGGGACATCTCCGACCCGTTCGATTCGCGGACGTTCGCGACGCTGACCGCCTACGGCAACCGCGTCAACGACGCAGTGTTCACCGCAGGCGGTGCCGCAGTGATCGGCGGTGGACCGGAGAAGGACCTACGAGTGTGGCGGACCGATCCCGAGGACGTGGTCGAAAGGATCTGCGCCGGTGGAGGATCGACGATCACCCGGGAGGAATGGGATCAGTATCTCCCGGGATCGCCGTTCCGCGAGCTGTGCTGATTCGCGAGCTGTGCTGATTCGTGAGCTCGGCAGATGGTGGGCGTCAGAGATCGGCGATGTCGATCAGGCCGTCCTGCAGGGCACGGGCAACGAGTGACGCCTTGGTGGACGCGGTACGGCCGACAGCGGCGTACTTCGCGCGAATACGCGTGAGATGAGTGTTGACAGTTCCCAGCGACAGGAACAGCGACTTCGCGACCTCGACCTTGGAGTCGCACTTGATCCAGCCGGTGAGCACCTCGATCTCGCGCTGGGTGAGCATGGGCCGAGGGAGAAACGGTCCGGTTGCGCGCGATCCGCCGGTCGGAGGCAGCTGGATGGGCGGTGGGACGAGAGACATGGTCCGTCGCGGAGCTGCGTTGCCGAGCCCGCTGCCCGTACCCGAGGCCGAGGCGTCGAAGGCTGAAGCGCCGAAGGCTGAGGCGTCGATGCTGACTGTCATGTGAATTCTCCCCGAGGTTCCTGCGGTTGTGGCTTGGCACAACCATTCGCGTAAATGATCTTCACAGTTGACTGCCAGGTTTGTCTGCCCTGAAAACTAGGGGCATTGAAACGACAACCATGTACACGGCGTGCACTGTGACCGAGATGACGTTCAGGCGCGGTGGCCCGTCAGTTCTGGTTGGGTGGCTCCGGCATCGGCAGCCAGCCGTCTTCCACGGCCCGCTTGTAGAGATCGGTCTTGGTCGGCGCTGGCCTGCCTGCCTCGGCGTACTTGTTCCGGATACGCACGAGGTAGTCGTTGACCGTCTGCTCGGACAACCCGGCCAGCCGAGCGACGCGAGCAGCTTTCTCGCCGGATGCGTACAGCGCCAGGACTTCGCGTTGGCGTGGGCTGAGTCCGACGTCGGGAAGATGCGGATCACCGTCGATGGCCGCGGCCCAGTCGGTCGTGACCACCTGACCACCTGCGGCTGCTCGGCGAATGGCCGAGACGATCGCGGCGGCGGGTTCCGACTTGCGGACCACGCCGAGCACGCCCGCCCTCGCGGCGGAACGCACGAGGAACGGGTTCTCGGCACCGGTGTAGACGAGGACCTGCACGCCGACGGAGTGCAGCCTCTCGACGTTGGACCTCGGCGACGAACCGTCACCCAGCCGAAGATCGAGTACGACGAGATCCAGCCGGTGGCCGAGTCCTACGAGCTCGTCGACGGTGGTGGTCACGGCGACGAGCTCGAGATCGGCTTCGTCGGACAGAATGGCGCGGAGACCGACCGCGACGGACTCGTGGTCCTCGACCAGGCCGATCCGTCGGCGACCTGCCGCGGCGTCGGGCACGGTGTCGCTGCCCATCGACGTCTGCGCCGGCAGCGGTTGCCCTGCTGCTGGTGAATGCGGTTCATCCGCCGCGATGTGCGGTGTCGTCGCCCCCGGAACCACTGTCATTGCCCCACCTCTGATGTCTCAGCCGAGGTGAACTCGGCTGCCTGAGACGAATGTCGAACAACGCGATTGGTTCGTTACGTCTGCGGTGTGGAACGGGGAGAAGTCAGGACTCGGTCAGGGAGCAGCGGATGTCGACGACGTCGACGAGGCGGGAACGTCGGGCGCCGGGACGTCGCCGTCGCGGCGGGACGCATCGAAACGGGGCCGGGCCCGCGCGAACACGAAGAACGCGACGACCAGCAGTACTGCGCGACCCCAGACCCCGAATTCGACGAAGAATTCCTCGGTACCCGCATCGGTGCCCTGAGCGAGCGCGGCGAAGTACCGGAAGACGCCGATGCCCATCGACAGATCGGCCACCAGGTAGGCCGCGACCAGAGCCCACGGCACTCGGAGCAGGACGAAGAACGGGATGAGCCACAACGTGTACTGAGGTGAATGGACTTTGTGCAGCAGCAGGAATCCGCACAGCATGGATCCGCTGACAGCCACCCACGGGTACACGTGCTCGGTACTCGCGCGACGCACACCCATCCACAGCGCAAGACCGAACGCCGCGAACACCAGAAGGGGCGACAGAATGTCGACGGTGTTCTGGAACGCCGTCTCGGCCTGCTCGTGACTTTCCGCCGTCATCGCGTCGGTCACCCACAGTTGCCGCAGACCCCAGTACCAGATCGAGTTCGTGGTGATGTCGGCTTGCCGCAGACTCTGGAACGCGAACGACGCCTTCCATCCCTCGTATCCGAGGACCGCGAAGGGAAGATTGACGACGACGACGGTTCCTGCCGCAGCGGCGAGGACGGACAGCGCGCCGCGCAGGTCCAACTTGGTTCCCGGCACCCGGCCCGTCGCGCCGCCGTACGCGACGTACGCGGCGAGTGGGAGGACGAAGGCGCCCGGGTACAGCTTGAGACAGAATCCCACTCCCAGCAGTATCGCCGCAAGAACAGCCTTCACCCGCAACGACATCCGCATGCTCATCACGAACACTGCACCGACGGCCGTCGCGACCACGGGCAGTTCCCAGTTGTGGAACGCGTACATGACCAACGGTGGACCCACCGACCACAGCAACGCGGACTTGCCGGCCAATCGGCCCAGCATCCAGGCCGTGATCAGCCCGAACGGCGCGAGAAGCAGAGCCGTGTAGAGGAGGAACTCGGCGTCGGTGTGGGCCGGTACCGCACCCAGCCACATCAACACCCCGCTCAGCACGGGGTACTCGACCGTTCCACCCGTCAACACCCCGTTGGAGGTGATCGCCCCGTGAAGGTAGGGGAACACGTGGTTGTCGATGTCGCGGCCGAGCCACAGGAACTGAATGTCGGAGTAGCAGACCCAACTGTCCTTGACGGAGTCGAACGTCGTGCTCCGGCCGTTGTCGTAGAACGGCGCCACGGCACAGCGGGCCTTGTTGAGGTAGCCGAGAATCAACGTCAGCGCACAGGACGCGACCAGGACGATCATCGTCGACGTCGACGCGGCAGCCGATGGCAGGCGACGCCCACGAGACGACCGTCCACCCGGATGCATGAGGTAAGCCTAGGACGAGCCGAGGCGGTCGTCGGAACCGTCGTCTGATTTCGCAGGTCAGGGCATGGCCGTGTACCCTCCAAGGGTTGCTGACGCAACGACCCTCCTGCCGCGGATCGTCCGCGGCCGTTTTCACTCAGTCCACAGGAGGTGATGAGGTCTTATGCGTCATTACGAATTGATGGTCATTCTCGACCCCAATCTGGACGAGCGCACTGTCGCTCCGTCGCTCGATACGTTCCTCAACGTCGTTCGCAAGGACGGCGGCAGCGTCGACAAGGTCGACGTCTGGGGCAAGCGTCGTCTGGCCTACGAGATCGCCAAGCACGCCGAGGGCATCTACGCCGTTGTGAACATCAACGCCGCGCCTGCCACCGTCAGCGAGCTCGACCGCCAGCTCGGACTCAACGAGTCCGTTCTGCGCACGAAGGTCCTGCGACAGGGCAAGTAATTGTCGTTGCTCGCCTCTAGGCTGGCATCAACAAAGACTTACTACTGAAAGAGGAACCATGGCAGGCGAGACCGTCATCACCGTCGTCGGGAACTTGACGGCAGATCCAGAACTTCGTTTCACCCCGGCCGGTGCGGCCGTGGCCAACTTCACTGTTGCGTCCACACCGCGCACGTTCGACCGTCAGTCCAACGAATGGAAAGACGGAGACGCACTCTTCATGCGCTGCAACATCTGGCGTGAAGCTGCGGAGAACGTGGCCGAGAGCTTGACCCGCGGGGCACGCGTCGTCGTGACCGGCAGGCTCAGGCAGCGTTCGTACGAAACGCGTGAAGGTGAGAAGCGGACTGTCGTCGAGCTCGAAGTCGACGAGATCGGTCCCTCGCTTCGCTACGCCACCGCCAAGGTCAACAAGGCCAATCGTGGTGGAGGTGGCGGAGGCGGCGGCTTCGGTGGTTCCTCGGGTGGATCGGGCGGCGGACGCTCGAACTCCAACTCGGGATCCAATTCCGGCGGAGACGACCCTTGGGGCAGTGCCCCGCAGGCGTCGGGCTCCTTCGGTGGGTCTCGCGGTGGGGACGACGAGCCTCCGTTCTAGATCCTTCGTGATCGAGAACAACCAGACGTAACGGAGAAAGACCATGCCGAAACCGCCATTGCGCGACAAGGTGCTCAAGAAGAAGGCGTGTTCCTTCTGCAAGGAAAAGAACACACAGATCGACTACAAGGACACGACGCTGCTGCGTAAGTACGTCAGCGACCGCGGAAAGATCCGCGCGCGTCGAGTCACCGGCAACTGCGTCCAGCATCAGCGTGACGTGGCCGTTGCCGTGAAGAACTCGCGTGAGGTAGCTCTGCTGCCTTACGCCGCGACGGCACGATAAGAAAGGAGCGATCATCATGAAGCTGATCCTCACCGCTGATGTGGACAACCTCGGTGCGCCCGGCGACACCGTAGAGGTCAAGGACGGATACGGCCGCAACTTCCTGCTGCCCCGTGGACTGGCCATTCAGGCCACCCGCGGAGCCCAGAAGCAGGTCGAAGGCATCCGCCGCGCTCAGGAAGCTCGCGCCGTTCGCGGCCTCGAGCACGCCAACGAGCTCAAGCAGGCCATCGAAGGACTCGAGTCGGTTTCCCTGTCGGTCAAGACCGCAGGTGACTCGGGCAAGCTGTTCGGCTCCGTGACGGCTTCGGACGTCGCGTCTGCCATCAAGGCAGCAGGCGGACCGGTCGTCGACAAGCGCAGCATCGATCTCCCCAAGGCTCACATCAAGGCAACGGGCAAGCACGACGTCGTCGTGAACCTGCACCCCGATGTGGCTGCGAAGTTCAAGCTGGAGGTCGTCGGAAGCTGATTCAAGCTTCTGGCCCGATACGGCTGGAAAAAGCCCCACGAACCTTGGTTCGTGGGGCTTTTTTCGTGGTTTGTCACAAAAAATACACTGCCGCAACGGTTTTCAGTTGTGAGGAGACTCTCATCACGGGCGCGTGACCCAAGGTTTGCGTACCCTTTAACGAGGGGCGACAGAAGCACACAGATGTGCGTACGCGACACGCAAACGACCGACCAGACGCCTAGACGCCCGGAGGACCTGCCGTGACCACGACAGTCGACAAAGACTCATCGGACAGTGAGTCATCAACGAAAGGATCCGAGTCTCCATCTCGGATCGGGAGCATTCTGAAGTTCGACGTACCGGCATCGCTGGTCGTTTTCCTTGTGGCGGTGCCACTTTCGATCGGTATCGCAGTTGCATCGGGTGCGCCCGTGATGGCCGGGCTGATCGCAGCCGTGATCGGCGGCATTCTCGCCGGCGCACTCGGTGGATCGCCGTTGCAGGTCAGTGGACCGGCCGCAGGTCTGACCGTGGTGGTGGCCGAGCTTGTCAATCAATTCGGTTGGGCCGTAACGTGCCTCATCACCGTTGGTGCAGGTGCGGTGCAGATCCTGTTGGGTCTGAGCCGAATTGCCCGGCACGCGCTCGCCATCTCGCCGGTGGTGGTGCATGCCATGCTTGCCGGAATCGGTGTAACCATTGCGCTGCAACAGATTCACGTTCTGCTCGGTGGTGAATCCGAGAGCTCCGCGGTCGAGAATCTGCTGGCCATCCCCACGTCGGTTGCCGACGGCCAGTGGCCGTCGATCCTCGTCGGTGGCGTCGTCATCGCGTTGATGTTGCTGTGGCCGAGGCTGCCGGGTGCAGTGTCGAAGGTGCCCGGTGCACTCGTGGCCGTCGTCGCGGCAACCGCCTTGTCCGTTGTTCTCGATCTGAACGTCGAACGAATCGATCTGCCAGGCAACCTGATCGAGGCGCTGAGCCTCCCCGCGCTTCCCGAAGGCCAGTGGGCAGGCGTCGCCACCGGTGTTCTGACCATCGCGTTGATCGCCAGCGTGGAGAGCTTGCTGTCCGCCGTCGCGGTGGACAAGATGCACACCGGACCGCGCACCAACTTCGACCGCGAACTGCTCGGACAGGGTGCGGCCAACATGGTCTCCGGTGCCGCAGGTGGCCTCCCCGTCACCGGTGTGATCGTGCGCAGTTCCACCAACGTCAAGGCCGGTGCCAAGTCGCGTGCGTCGGCGATCCTGCACGGTCTGTGGATCCTGGTCTTCTCCGTTCTCTTCATCTCGGTCGTCGAGCTGGTTCCGTTCGCCGCACTCGCCGGTCTACTGGTCATGATCGGCGTGCAGCTGATCAAGCTGGCAGACATCAGGATTGCCCGCAAGACGGGTGACATCGCGGTGTACGCGGTCACCGTTCTCGGCGTGGTTGCACTGAACCTGCTGGAGGGCGTGCTGATCGGATTGGCGCTCGCCATCTTCCTGGTTCTCCGTCGCGTCGTGTGGGCGCACGTGCACGCCGACGAGACAGTCGACGGTTCCTGGCGCGTACACATGCAAGGTTCGCTGAGCTTCCTGTCGCTTCCTCGCCTGACCCACGTGTTGTCCTCCGTGCCAAGCGGTTCCAAGGTCAACATGGAACTTGCCGTCGACTTCCTGGACCACGCAGTGCACGAACATCTGCACGAATGGGTACGTCAGCACGAGCTCGGTGGCGGCACGGTGCAGATCGAGGAGAACGGATCCGCCTCGCTCGCAGCCGCAGCCGAAGCACCGCCGAAGCGCGGACTCGCAAGCGTCCGTGGCTCGCTGGCCCCGTGGTCGGCATGGCAGCTGAAGGAAGACAGTGCGGTCGACGACAACCCGCCCGCACTGCGACCGGTCCTGTCCGGCGTCGCCGAGTACCACCGGACCCACGCCGAGGCCATCAAGCCGCACCTGCAGGGCCTCACCGAATTCCAGGACCCGGACACGTTCTTCCTGTGCTGCGTCGACTCGCGGGTCATGCCCAACACCATCACCAGCAGCGGACCGGGTGACCTCTTCACCGTGCGGAACATGGGCAACATGATCCCCGCACAGGGTCAGGACACCTCGGTGGAAGCCTCGCTCGCCTACGGCGTCGACGTCCTCGGCACCAGCTCCGTCGTCGTCTGCGGCCACTCCGGCTGCGGTGCGATGAAAGCTGTCCTCGCCGGACCGGACAAAGCAGGCGACGAACGCGTCGTCGAATGGCTCGAACACGGCCTCGCAAGCCTCGAGGCCTACCGCAGCGGGCACCCCGTCGGACGCGCAGCCGCAGAACTCGGCTTCTCCGAAGGCGACCAGCTCGCCATGGTCAACGTCGCAGTACAGCTACAGACCCTCACCCGACACCGCGTCGTCGGCCGCGCCTCCGCAGAGGGGAAACTGAGGGTCACAGGGCTCTTCTTCGACATCCCCACCGCCCGCGTCCTCCAAATCAGCACCAAGGACATCACCGTCCTCGACACAGCCGAAATCCAGCCCGCCTGACCCGCCCGGCCCTCGGCCTCCAGCGCGTCTCACGCCCTACGCCCCCATTTCGGACCGAATGTACCGTCCGGTCACTCAGAGTGACCGAACGCCACATTGGGTCCGGATGGGGGCGTGTGTCGTCCGCCCGATTGGTGAGCGAACGTGCCGTTCGGTCACTTGGAGTGACTGAACGCCACATTGGGTCCGGATGGGGGCGTGTGTCGTCCACCCGATTGGTGAGCGAACGTGCCGTTCGGTCACTTGGAGTGACTGAACGCCACGTTCGGTCCGGGGGGGCGGTCCGAGAGGGGGCGGTGCACGGCGGTGTGGCAGGCGGGGTGGGGTGGCGTGCGGCGGGCGCGGATTCGGGCGGGATGCAGCGAAACCGGGCTGACGACTGGTTTTGTGAGTGTTCCCAGACACTGTGACGTGAATCACTGGTTTGTTCACTTCGCATTTACTCAACACGCCCGAGTTGTCAACTTGGGCGACACGCCGCGCAATAATTCATACACAGGACAGAAAGTTTATGTACACCCTTTGAGCTGGCGGAATGGTCGATATTCGGAAAGTTATACCCAGGTTATCCCCAGATGGTCAACACAGTTGTTCAGCACTATCCACATTCGATCCCCAGGTTCATCCACAGGCTGTGTTGTGACGGGAAACGATTGCGCCTAACGTCCCAGCAGCGTGTCTCCACCGGCAGAGGGGGTGACGCACGGAGGTGCCCGATCGTGGGTGCGCGTGCGGGATTCTTGTCGGTGGCGAGGGGTAGAAAATGTGTCGGTACGTAGTCGTGCGGTAGTCGGCTGCGAGGTTTCGTACGGGGAAAGGACGGTCGACTTCACGTGGCAGTTGTGGACGATCGAGGGCAATCGGACTACTCCTCCGAGCCGCCGCCCAGTGAAGCCCCGGGCGAAGATTTCGGTCGTCAACCCCCGCAGGACATGGCGGCGGAGCAGTCGGTTCTGGGCGGCATGCTCCTCAGCAAGGACGCCATCGCCGACGTGCTCGAGGTGCTCCGTCCCGGCGATTTCTACCGCCCGGCGCATCAGAGCGTGTACGACGCCATTCTCGACCTCTACAGCCGCGGGGAGCCCGCTGACCCGGTGACGGTCTCGGCGGAGCTGGATCGTCGCGGTGACCTGAAGCGGATCGGGGGTCCTCCGTACCTGATCACACTCACGCAGACTGTTCCCACTGCGGCGAACGCCGGTTATTACGCGGAGATCGTGGCCGAGAAGTCGATCCTGCGCAGGCTCGTGCAGGCCGGCACCCGCATCGTGCAGTTCGGGTACGCGGGTTCGGACGGCCAGGACGTCGCCGAGGTCGTGGATCGTGCGCAGGCAGAGGTGTACGAGGTCACCGAGCGTCGTACTTCCGAGGACTTCCTCCCCTTGGAGGAGCTGCTGCAGCCGACGATGGACGAGATCGACTCCATCGCCAGTCGCGGCGGTATCTCCCTCGGTGTGCCCACCGGATTCGCCGAGCTCGACGAAATTACGAACGGTCTTCACCCTGGTCAGATGATCATCGTCGCGGCGCGGCCTGGTGTGGGCAAATCGACCCTGAGTATGGATTTCATGCGGTCGTGCTCGATCAAGCACGGTATGCCCAGTGTCATTTTCTCGCTGGAGATGAGCCGCACCGAGATCGTGATGCGTCTGCTGTCGGCGGAGGCCAAGATCAAGCTCGGTGACATGCGTTCGGGAAAGATGACGGACGACGACTGGACCAAGCTTGCCCGACGGATGAGCGAGATCAGTGAGGCGCCGCTGTTCGTCGACGACTCCCCCAACCTGACGATGATGGAGATTCGCGCCAAAGCTCGGCGTCTGAAGCAGCGCAACGGTCTGAAGTTGATTGTCGTGGACTACCTTCAGCTGATGTCGTCGGGCAAGAAGGTCGAGTCGCGTCAGCAGGAAGTCTCGGACTTCTCCCGTCAGCTCAAACTTCTCGCCAAGGAACTCGAATGCCCGGTGGTTGCCGTGTGTCAGCTCAACCGTGGTCCTGAGCAGCGCACCGACAAGAAGCCGATGGTGTCCGACCTCCGTGAGTCCGGATCGCTCGAGCAGGACGCCGACATGGTGATCCTCCTGCACCGCCCCGACGCCATCGAACGCGACGACCCCCGTGGCGGCGAGGCCGACCTCATTCTGGGTAAGCACCGTAACGGTCCGACGGCGACCATCACAGTGGCTCACCAGCTGCACCTGTCGCGTTTCGTGGACATGGCGAGGGGCTGATCGCCGCGCTGGGTGTTCAGCTGGACGGGCCGTGGTGGCACACGAGCATCTGCGTGGCGCCCCGTTGGAACTCGTAGTCGACGTTCGCTGTGCGGCAGTGAATGTTTCGGTTGCGCAGTTCGTCGAGCAACTCGGCGAGCCGAGGATAGGGCTCCGACGACCCGACCGGGACGAGCGGAAAGATTCGCAGCTCGTGGGACGTGACTCGCATGAGTTCGACGATCGTGTCGAGGTGGAACGCGGCGTCGAGGGTGTCCGCGTAGCTGAACAGTAGGTGGGAGCTGAGCACCAGATCGAAGCTGGCATCGCTGAACGGCAACGATGGTAGCCGCCCGGGAACGTACCGGCCGGGGTGCCGTCGTATATCGGCCGAAAACTGTTGCGCAGCGGTGTGTCTGGCGAGTCGGTGTTCGTCGGGTCCAGCGAAGAACGTCCACGCGTAGTGGTCGGCGTGCCCGAGTACGTATGCGTGCCCGCGATCAGTCTCGGACAGTGCAACGGACGCGAGTCCCTCCGGGTCGTACGCGAAATACGCTACGTCGCAGGCTGTTACGTCGCTGCCGCGGTCGGTTGCCTCGCAGGTGAACCCGGAGGCGCCCGCAGGGCAGTCGAGGATGCGACGGGACAGATCGGAGTCGGTCAGGCCGAACATCGCACGATATTCGTCGAACGATCTTGCGGTCATCACTACGTCGAGGGTCATGGGGTGGTCCTCTCGGGATGGGGCCACCTCAGGCGTCGACCACGAACGCGACGTACAGGTGAGAATCGTCGGCCGACATGAGGCGGCCGAAGGAGTGTACAGGTCAGGGCCGCGGGTTCAGGGCCGCCACCGAAGCTGTACGAACGTGGTCACCTGATCAGTGAAACACATCAGCCCGTGAAAAGGCCCGACACGGATTGCCCGATACCCGGCCGAATCGGCGGGATCCCGTCGAACAGGCGAAGTATCGGGCAATCCATGCCGCTGCCCAGCCCCTGGCCCCTATGCATCGACGGTGGCACGCCCTGACACTCGGGTTGCAATAGCGTCGGCGATGACGTTCACCTCGGCGGCAAGGGTTTCGCGACTCTTGGTTTCGGATTCGTGCAGGAAGGTCGAGGATCCGAGTGTTGCCCCGACGTATTCGACGATGCCGCGTTCGATCTGGATGGCGAAGGCCTGGTCGATGCCGTGGCGCCCGAAGCTGTCGGCGTCGTCGGCTGCAACGGCGACGAGGTGGATGGTGAGTCGACCCAGTTTCTTGACGAACCCGGTGTCGGGGCTGTCGTCGAAGGCCCATCCGTTGATGAACACACGGTCGATCCAGCCTTTCAGCTGAGCGGGCATGGACCACCAGTACATGGGAAAGACGAGGACGAGGTGGTCCGCACGGTCGACGCGGGCCTGTTCGGACGCTATATCGGCGTCGAGGGTTCCGGTTCCGCGGAAGAGGTCCAGGTCGGCCCGGGTGAAGCGGGGGTCGAAGTTCTCGGCGGCGAGGTCTGCGAACTCCACCGTGTCGCCCGCGTCGACGAGTGCGTCGATGGTCGAGCGTGCGACGTGGTGGGTGAGGGAGTTCGGGTCGGAATGGGAGACTACGACGAGGCTGCTCACGGAGATCCTTTCGTTGGGCGAAGAACGCTATGTACCAAAGGTAGGTTACTATTGGTACATAGCGCAAGGAGGTGTGTGGATGGCTCGGACCAGGTTGTCGCGTGCCGAAAGGTACGACCAATTGATCGAGGTCTCGTGGGCGCTCGTCCGAGCAGAGGGCGCCGACGCTCTCACCCTCGGTCGGCTCGCGGAACGGGCGGGAGTTGCAAAACCCGTGGTGTACAGCCATTTTGCGTCCAGGGCGGTGCTGCTGGCCGCGCTCTTCCAGGAGTTCGACGACCGTCAGGCGGCCATGCTCGAGGAGTACCTCGACAACGCAGAAGCGACGCTCGACGGCCGTGCCGCGGCAATTGCCAACTCGTACGTCGGGTGCACGCTCGCGCAGGGCCGTGAACTCACCGGAGTACTCGCTGCGCTGGAAGGATCGCCGGAGCTCGAGCAGGTCAAACGCGCTGCAGACCAAGCTTATTCGCAGCGGTGCCGCGAAATCCTTGCCCCGTTCGTCCAATCGTCGACGGGGGTGTCCGTAGCCTCGATCACCGCGATCTTCGGCGCGGCAGAGGCGCTGTCTCGTGCGGCCGTGACGGGTGACCTGTCCCCGGATCAGGCCACGAGTGAATTGGCCGAGACCATCGTCGCCGTCGCCGGCAGGAGCGGGGCCTAGAGCGGGTGGATCCAGCGCTCGACGTGACATGCCGAGAAGCTTGTACTGTTGTCCCGGCGACGCGAACGTGAGGTGAGTGCACGTGAAGTGGAAGAAACGACCCAGTGACGCAGGTATCGCTCTGGGCCCGAGCATCCCGATTCTTCGCATGTTCGACGACGCGGCTACGCGGGCGTTCTACATCGGTTATCTGGGTTACGACGTGGAGTGGGAGCACAGGTTCGAGCCCGGGATGCCGTTGTACATGAGGGTTCGTCGTTCCGGTTCGGTGCTCGATCTGTCGGAGCATCATGGAGATGGAACACCGGGGACTGTCGTGTGGATTCCGGTTCAGGACATTCGGGCGTTCCATCGGCAGCTCGACGCCGCCGAGTATCGGTCGATGCGGCCGGGTCTGGACACCGATGCGCCGGGTGGGCCGACGCTGACCGTGATCGATCCGTCGTCGAACGTGCTGCGTTTCTGCCAAGTAGAGGACCCGGACGAGTACACCAACCGGTGAGACCGTTCACGGGTCGTAGCGTCGACGGCGCTGTTTGCGGGCAGGTACCTCCAGTGTCGGCATCGTTCGTAGCAGAAAACTCTCGAAGTGCGGTGTGGTGAAGACCGATTCGTTGTTTTTCGTGATGTGCAGCAGCCCTTTGTCCACCAAACCCGCCCGTGTTCGCGTGCACTGCGCGACGGTACGTTCGAGGGCTCGTGCGGTGTCGATCTCGGCGGGAGCATCCACGATTGCGCGCAAGTACGCGAGGTCCACGTCGTCGACGCGACCGAGGTTTCGACGGAAGAAGTTCTCGTCGACGAACTTCTCGTATTCGGGAACGGCGTTCTCGATGTCGGCCTCGGTGACGACGTCGGTGTTGCGAGCGTCCCAGACGACGAATCCGAGGGCGTGCAGCAGCGCCGGAAATTTCCCCGTGATCGTCGACGCGGCCAGGACCGCTCCGTCCGTCCACGACCCTCCACTGCGCAGCGTGGCGGCGGCATCGGCGTCGGCGAGAGCACCGAGAACCGGGAATTCGAACAGGCGGTCCGCGCGCGCTCGAACCTCGTCCACGGTCGGTCG
Source organism: Rhodococcus sp. 14-2470-1a (assembly GCF_002259425.1). Taxonomy (NCBI): domain Bacteria; kingdom Bacillati; phylum Actinomycetota; class Actinomycetes; order Mycobacteriales; family Nocardiaceae; genus Rhodococcus; species Rhodococcus sp. 14-2470-1a. Next base: position 59,745 of record NZ_NPFZ01000025.1, on the reverse strand, counting down.
GTTCGGCGGCTGCGCGCCCTCCGGTATCTCGTCGACGGGATCGGTGAGCCCTGCACCGACGACCGTGATGGGCAGTTCGCGCAGGTAGCAACGATGGAACGCGTCGATCAGCGCGGAGAGCTGTGCCGAGGTGAGCCGCTGTAGCTCGTCGATCACGAAGACGATGCCTGTGTCGTGGGCACGCGCGGCCTCTCCCAGCGCGAGGAGGGTTGCCGTCGTGTCCGCGGACAGCTGCCCGGTGTCGGCTGCCCCGGGCGTCGTCTCGGTCCATTCCGCGGTGAGGGGGCTGCTCGCTCCGAGCACCGAGGCGAACGAGCCGAGTACGCCGGACGCTCTTTTCGCCTCCGATCCCCAGTGCCCGCGGGCGGATACGGCCAGCAAGGCACTGCGGCATTCGAAGGCCAGTTGTCGTCGGAATCCGTCGTCGTCCCGTCGGACCGCATCGATGTCGACGATCGCCCAACGCCTCGACCGCGCGATCGAGACGTACTCGCGGAGCAGTACGGTCTTACCGGTGCCGCGCATGCCGGTGATCAGCTGCGACCGTGCGGTATGACCGCGTTCGAGGCCGTCGAGCAGAGAGATGAACGCCGACCGGTACTTCTCGCGTCCCGCCAGTTCCCTCGGCACCTCGCCCGACTCGGGTGTGTAGGGATTGTTCATAGGAAGAGTTATAGGGGCACTCGGCAGGTAAGTACATCGCTGCGAGAAACTCTGTGACATGCGAGAAAAGTGAGGTACCCCGGCCGCATGGATCGGTAATTGCACACTCCGGCACTTCGGTCTACTCTCGACGGTCTTCAACCCACGGATGGTGGCCGACCGCGCTGTCCCACTGCCGATCGCCGAACGATCGGAACCCGCCATCCCTCACCGCCCACCAGGTTGGGTCCGACGCGGTTTGTCGGACCTCACAGTGCCCTGACCGGAGGTCACGAACATTTTCACGACGGTAGACGCCCGAACCCACGAACCATCGGTCGATGCGAATCTCCCCGGAACACTGCAAGCGTGCTACTCGATCGAGTTGGACAAGTTCGCCTGGTGGGGGACGGGCAGCCCCTCTCAGGATGCCGTCGCGGCCGGACTACCTGCAGGAACGCCGGCGTCGTTGACCATCGCACTGCCCGACGCCGCCTCCCGATCGGTGCAGGCGCTGTCGGTCCCGGTTGCACTGGTGGACGCGCCGGACGCGCTCACTGCGCTCACCACGTGGCGACCGGGAGATCGCGCGAGTCGGTCGCTGCGGGTCTGGGCGCGCATAGCAGTGGCGTCTGCGGCTGGTGGGGACGTGGAGGGCCTCGTCTCGTCGCTGCCGATTGCTGGACACGCGGCGGTCGGACTCGACACGACGACGATCTGGTCTGCAGCGTCCACCGTCGACGCGGCGCTGCATCGGCGGGCGGGTGAGCCGACGCTTCTGCGGGCAGAACTTCGGCCGTATCAGCGGGCAGGCGTCGCGTGGATGAACGCAGTGGCAACGAGCGGCGGGGGAATTCTGGCCGACGAGATGGGCCTGGGAAAGACGGTGCAGGCGATCGCCGTCTTCACGCTGCGACGCGATGCGCCGCACCTGGTGGTGTGCCCGACGTCGTTGGTCGGCAACTGGGCTCGGGAGCTGACCAAGTTCGCGCCGGGCATCGAGGTTCACGTTCATCACGGGGCGTCGAGGACGCGGAGCCTCGAGCACGTCGGGCCGGGTTCCGTCGTGATCACCAGCTATCCGACGCTGCGAAGCGATGCGGACATGATCACGGAAGTAGACTGGGACACAGTGGTTCTCGACGAGGCGCAACAGATCAAGAACTCGGATTCGCAACAGGCGCGCGCGGCCAGGAGGCTGCAGGCGCACCTGCGCATCGCGATGACAGGTACTCCGGTGGAGAATCGACTCGACGAACTGTGGTCCCTGATGGCGTTCGCTTCACCCGACGTTCTGGGAGCACGTGCGCGCTTCCGGCGACGGTTCGTCGTCTCCATCGAGCAGAAGCGGTCCGACGCCGCGGCGGGTCGGCTTCGTGAGCTCGTGGGGCCGCATATTCTGCGACGGCGCAAGGTCGATGTCGCACCCGAACTCCCTGCCAAGGTGATGAATTCGGTGGTCTGCACGCTCACCCAGGAGCAGGAGCGACTGTATCGGCGTCACCTCGACAGCTCGTTGACCGAAGGATTCGGGACAGGGATCGGACGCAGGGGACGGATCCTGACGTTGCTCACTCGCCTCAAACAGATCTGCAATCATCCTGAGCTCGTCGACGGTACCGGTGCCGAAATCCAGGGCAGATCAGGCAAACTCGATCGGGTGACGGAGATGCTGTCGGAGATCGTCGACGACGGGCAGGCGGCGCTCGTGTTCACGCAGTATCGCGGGACCGGCGAGTTGTTGTCCCGGCATCTCGGTGACGAGGTCACCGGACATCCGGTGCCGTTCTTGCACGGCGGTCTGTCCACCGCGGCCCGCGAGACGATGGTCGACGAGTTTCAATCGGGCGACGGCCCACCGATTCTGATCCTGAGTCTGCGCGCGGCCGGGTTCGGCCTCAACCTCACTCGTGCGTCGCACGTGGTTCATTTCGATCGGTGGTGGAACCCGGCCGTGGAGAGCCAAGCGAGCGATCGCGCTCACCGAATCGGGCAGACGCAGACCGTCACGGTGCACACACTGCTCACCGAACGAACCCTCGAGCAGTCGATCGACGACATGCACGGACACAAGCGTGACCTCGCGGACATCGCGACCAGCGAAGCGACGCTCGACATCGGTGGCGATCTAGCGAAACTGTCGGACGGTCAGCTTCGCGAGCTGCTCGAGATCGGGGCGGGCCGATGAGTGACGATCTCGGGGTCACCGCGTGGGGGCGTGACTGGGTACGGCTGGCGCAGCCGACGTCCATCACCCGACCGAATCCAGCTCTTCCTCGGGCGCGATCACTGGTTCGGAACGACAAGGTCGGTGACGTCGTGATCTCGGCCGGGTCGATCAGAGCAACCGTGTTCGGGGCGCGTGACCAGCACGTCAGCCTGCATTGTCCCCTCTGGGCGGACGACGCTGCGGAGTCGGCCCGAGCAGCGCTGCGCGGTCTACCCGCCGGCGACGTGCCGGATTCCGTCCACGCCGAATGGTCGAAGGCAGGCATGCCCGTCGGTCCGAGTCGTGACGAGCTGACCGCCGACTGCGACTGCACGAAACGAACCAGTCCCTGTGTGCACGTGCTTGCGGTGTTCTTCGAGATTGCTCGACGCATGGACGAGCGCCCGGTATCGGCGGTCGAGTTGCGCGGGGTGAGTAGCTCGCCCGACGCCGACGCCGCTCGGCTGCCGATCGACGGCCTCGACCCGGCGACCTTCTACGGGTAGGACGGCGCATCTACTCCGGCCACGGGAGAACCGTCAGATGCGGCCAGATCGATGTCCACCGGGCGGCCTTCGACTCGTAGACGTGCCGCATCGGAAGCAGCGGGTTCGGCCTGATCACCCCGGCGAACACGTCGTCGAATCCGTGGGGTGCATACACCGTCGTCGTTCCGTCGTTCTCGCTGCGGGCCCCGAAACAGCAGGTGGTGGCCACGAAGTGGTCGATCCCGTCCTCCGTGCTTTGGAACGGCTTCACCGGTGCGCCGAAGCGATCTTCGTACCAGAGATGAACGCGGGCTTGGTTGCGGACCTCGACGTCGACTCCCAGATCGGCGAACAGAGTGTCCGCATGTCGAATGACGCGATCCTCTGATTCGTACGACAGGTCCGTGCCGTCGTAGTAGAGAAAGTCGTAATCGCGTATGCCGGCTCGAGGATCGGAGCCGGCGACGTGGTTCCAGACGGTCTGGAACAGGCCACCTGCCGTCAGATACCAGTCGGTGAGCCCGAGTTCTGGTCCACGCTCGAGGATCTCGACGACCACCGGATTGGTTTCGATTGCCGTCAGAAAGTCGTCACGCCCCATTCGTCCGATCGTGCCACAGCACCCGAGGTCGGGGTCGAGTCGTTCCGAAGGTGTACGGAATGTACATCGCAACGACGATGTGTGACGGCGCCTGCGTTCGTAGGGTGGAGTGCACATCACCGCTTCGACGAAAGGAACGTTCGATGTTGCTGGAACTCAGCGCGCAGGACGACACGGCCACCACGGTTTTCGGCCTCGGTTTCGGGGTTCTGATTCTGATACTTGTCGTCGCGGCGTTCGCGTTGTTCGTCGCCGCCCTGGTCAGCATTCTGCAGTCGAAGAACTACACGACCGCGGGCAAAGCGATCTGGGTCCTGATCGTGCTGGCGTTCCCGTTTCTGGGGACGATCGTGTGGTTCGTCTGGGGTCGCGGTTCGAGTTTCACGACCGACCGTCCGCGGTAGAACGCATGGACTGCGCCGACGTGGCGTGCGACGCTGGTCTCATGCGTACGGGGCGGATCGCAGGGCGAGTCGTGTTGGTCGGCGCCGTGGCGGCAGGGTTGGCGACCGGCATCACTCCCCCCGTCGCGCAGGCTTGCACGTGTGCCTACGGCCTTTCTCAGGTGAGCGACCGTGTTCGACAGCACTCGTCTCCCGACGGCGCGGTCTTCGTCGGGGTGGCGACCGATGTCCGCGACGACGGCAGCACACTCACCTACGACGTTCGGGTCAGCGAGATCTACGACGGTGACGTGGAGGCCGACGCCGTGGTGTCGACGGCTGCGGAGTCGGCCGCGTGTGGCTCGACGCTGGCGGTCGGTGACGAGTACATCTTCTTCGCCCAACGCGGTGAGTCGTCGCGGGATCGTTTGCAGGTCAACAGCTGTTCGGCGACGGCGCCGGCGACCGATCGTACGACGCTCGATGCTGCCGAGCGCTCCTACGGCACTCCCACCGTGCTGGAGGCCGATTCCCCTCCGATCGGTGCGACGCTGTGGCTCGGGGTCGCCGGCGTGGTCAGCGTGGCCGTTGCCGTCGGCGGGGTTCTTCTGCTGGGTAGGCGTCGATCCTGACCCTGGGGCGGGAGTGGAGGATGAAGTGGAAGAGAGGGATGTGATGACGCGATTCGGTGTTGTGCTGAGGCCGGAACTGCCGCCGGAGACCATCGTCGACGCGGCGCGTGCGGCCGACGAGGCCGGGGTGGACGAGATCTGGCTGTGGGAGGACTGTTTCTTCTCCGGGGGAATCTCCATGGCCGCAACTGTTCTCGCGGTGACGCCACGGTTGAACGTCGGGATCGGAGTTTTGCCCACCCCTCTGCGGAACGTCGCGGCCACGGCGATGGAGGTCGCTGCTCTGGCTCGGCTGTATCCGGGACGGACGCGGGTCGGGTTGGGTCACGGTGTGCAGGATTGGATGGGGCAGGTGGGGGCGCGAGTGCAGTCCCCGCTGACTCTTCTTCGCGAGCAGATGACGGCACTGACGAGTCTGCTGGCTGGTGAGACGGTCGACGTTCGGGGCCGTTACGTCTCGTTGGACAACGTCCGCTTGGATTGGCCGCCGGCGGAGCCTCCGCCGCTTCTGGTCGGTGCGACGGGCCCCAAAACCCTTGCTGTGAGCGGCGAGACGAGCCGCGGGACGATACTGACCAGCTCCACCACGCCGCAGCAGGTCCGCGACGCGATCGGCCACATCGGTGGTGGGCCGGGCCACGACATCGTCGTGTACGTGTCGGATCTGGTGGACGACCTCGACGAGTACACAGAGGCTGGTGCGACCACCCTGGTACTGGAACCAGGTCCGCAGACAACCGATCTGGCCGGCGTGTTCCAGCGCGCCGTCCACCTCGCGTCCGGTGGACCTCCCCGGTGACGAGTGTCGACGTGCAGAACGCAACAGTGCGGAACGTTCACCTCGACTTCGATCTGAGTATCGGCTTCGACGACGGTTCGGTGGTGGCGTTCAGTCAGCTCGACATCGGTGACACACGGTTCGACGAGGACAACCAGTTCGAGGGGCTGCGTGCACTGACGTCCCTGCTCACCACTCGGTGCACGATGTCCGAGTTGGCCGCGGACGGCACGCTGACGCTGCGGTTCGACGACGGAAGTGCCGTCACCGCAGCTCCCCGGGAGGAAGTCGAGTCCTGGGAGTACACCGCGCCGGACGGTGCGACGGTGCTGTGCCTTCCCGGAGGCATCATCGAAACGCTGGACGCGCCTGAAACGTCCGCCGCGCCTGCGTCACCGACCGGTTCACCGGCAATCGGCTCGACCGTCGTACGGATTTCCTCCGGTGAGCACGGTGGGATTCAATTCTCGGACGGCACGCTGCTGGCGACGAACGTGGATCTGGAGTCGGCCTATCTGGTTCTGCGCGAAAGCGTCGTTCGGGCCGGGCGAGGCATCGAGCTGTCCTCGGGTCATGTTCTCTGACATCGGGGTACTCGGGTAGGCCGGCTCCGAGTCCTCAGGGTCGAACGATGAGCTGATTCGCGTGTCGGGTGACGTGACGATGGAAGTGCGCGACGGGAGCTGTCGGTCGGCGTCGGCCTGTCGCCAGCCCGACCGATCGAGTGCGGTCACCGGTCAGGGGAACGGTCGTCACGCCGGCGACGGCGACCTCCGGCTTCGGTAGAAGCGCGATCCCGAGCCCGGCTCGTACGAGTGCCTCGATGGTGTCGATCTCACTGATCTCGAAGGGAACCCGCGGGACGAATCCGGCTTCCGCGCACCACGTGTCGAGCAGGGTGCGCAGCTGGAACGACGGCGGGCTGGCCACGAAGGCTTCGTCGGCGAGATCCTCGACCGCGAGTGCCCGACGAGACGCAAACGGGTGTGTGGCCGCTACGTGGACGAAGATCTGCTGGCTGCCCAGAACCGTCACGTCCAGGTCGTCGGGCGGAGGAATCATGACGGCGAGATCCAATCGGCCGTCGCGAATCATGTCCGCGAGAGCTTCGCCGTGTGCTTGCACCAGTCGAACCCTGACGCGGGGAGCGACTGCATGAAAGTCCGTCAGAAGGGCGGCCACCGAACGCGATCCGAGCGTCAGAGGGAATCCGAACCCGACGACTCCGCTGTCCGGATCGGCGTCGGACCGCACCGCGGCGACAGCGTCGTCGAGTTCCCGCATCACGTGGTGGGTGCGGTTGAACAACTCCCGGCCCGACGCGGTCAGACCGACCCCGCGACCCACCGGTTGGATCAGCGCCAACCCGAGGATGCGCTCGAGGCTGTGCACCCTTCTGCTGACCGAGGATTGGGGCACGTCGAGCCGGGCGGCCGCGCGGGTGACGTGGCCTTCCGCGGCGACGGCGTCGAAGGCGGCGAGCAGAGGCGCTACGGACTCCGGGCGGTCGAACGAGTAGTCATCCATTTGCGGATGATAATTGCTCGAAGATCTCATTGGACGGAACGGTCTCGTCGCCGCCAGCATTGACGGCATGACTTCACATGCGGAAATTCTGGACGTCGCGCTCGTCGGCGGCGGCGTCATGTCCACGACCCTCGGAACGCTGATCCAGAAGGTGCTGCCGGACAGGTCGATCGCGTTGTTCGAGCGACTCGACCGGCTGGCCGGCGAGAGCTCGGGTCCGTGGAACAACGCGGGTACCGGTCACGCAGGTCTGTGCGAACTCAACTACATGCCCGACGCCGACGACTCGTCCCGGACCGAGCAGGTCGCGCGGCAGTTCGCGGTGTCGAGGGCATTCTGGGACTCGCTGACGAGGAGCGGTGACCTCGATCCGTCGTTTCTGAAGGCAGTGCCTCACATGGACGTGGTGTTCGGCGATGCCGACGTGGACTACCTGCGACGCAGATGGGAGACGCTGACGTCGAACCCTCTGTTTCAGGGTATGGAGTATTCCGAGGATCGTGATCGAATTCGCGGCTGGGCGCCGTTGCTCGTCGACGGTCGCGCGCCGGGCGAGCGGATCGCGGCGACGTGGGACGCCGGTGGTGCCGACATCGATTTCGGCGCACTCACCGAATCGCTCGGCCGGACGATGGAGGCGCGCGGGTGCTTGATCCGCACCGGCCACGAGGTGACGCGTCTGCGCCGCACGCCGGACGGTCTGTGGCATCTATCGGGTCGAGTCCGATCGACCGGGCGGGTGTTCGAGGTTCGCGCGCGGTTCGTGTTCGTCGGAGCCGGCGGGTACGCACTGCGTCTGTTGCAGAAGGGTCGTGTTCCCGAAATCCGCGGGTACGGGGTATTTCCGTTCGGCGCCGAGTTCTTGTACACCGATGCCCCGGAGGTCGTCGCGCGGCACGGCGTGAAGGTCTACGGCAGACCGTCGCTCGGTGCACCTCCGATGTCGTTGCCGCACTTGGACAGAAGGCATGTCGACGGCACGACGTCGCTCATGTTCGGGCCGTACGCGACCTTCAGCACCCGCCTGCTGAAACACGGTCGCCTCCGCGATCTCTTCGGTACCGTCCGTCTTCGAAACCTGCCCGTTCTGTTGTCGGTCGGTATCGGCAACCTCCCCCTCGTCCGTTATCTCGTCGGGCAGGTTCTGGCGTCGTCGAAGCGCAAGTTCGCCGAGCTCGAAACGTTCTACCCCGCTGCCGACCCCGCGCAGTGGCGTCTGATTCAGGCCGGTCAACGAGCTCAGCTGATCAAGCCGCGCAGCAGATTTCGCGGTGATCTGATGTTCGGCACGGAGATCGTCACCGGCAGGGACGGATCGATCGCGGGCCTGCTCGGTGCCTCGCCCGGCGCATCGGTCGCGCCTTCAGCGATGATCGAGGTGTTGACGAGATGTTTCGCCGACGATCGTTCCGAGTGGCAGCCACGGCTCGACGCGTTGCTGGCTGCTGCCGGCTCACGCCATGGCGCACTTCAGGAACAATCCGACAGGTATGGTTTTCGGTGACGAGTGTCGTTGTCGGTCGGGGATGAGGTGGTGGAAGCGGTGAAGAATGTTGTCGCGCCTGGGCTGGTGCTGGTCGCTGTGGCTGCGATCGGTGGGTGCGCCGCGCCGCAGCCGGGCGACCCCAGTTGCAGCGACGCGGTGGCGTCGGATCTGCGTGTGACGGGAGAGGCCGCTCCCGAGTGGTCCGACGAGTGGCTGTCGCAGGCGGGTGGGGCGCTCGGCGGGGGCTGGGTGGACCCGGAGGGTGACGTCTTCGCGCGGGTCTACTCCTGTGTCGGGTTGGACCCCATCGCATTTCGGGAGATCACCGGTACGGGAAAGAAGGCGGAGCAGCGAGATGTTCGGGTGGGCGTCGCCGACTACCTGTATCGCGCCGGTGATGTGAGCACCCCCGACGGTCGGTACTCGGTCGACATCGCGGTGTCGAGGTCGGAGCCGGGCCCGGTTCGGTTCGGTGTTGCGTTCTCGCCGCTTCAGACAGAGCGGACGTACATCGACGTCTACTCCGGGGCCTTCGTCGTGCAGCAGATGCGCGAGTCCGGCATCCTGTGACCCCGATCGTCAGAGTGGCACCGGAGACGGCGCCGTATCGGCAAGTGCGGCAATGAGATCCCTCTGAATGTCCGTCGGGGGTATGGACGAGTCGACCACCGCGGAGACGGGAAGTTTCAGTCTGCGCTGCGCTTCGGTGCGGAACACCAGCCCGGTCTTCGGAGTGCTCTCGGCCGTGCTCGCGTAGATGATGGACCAGCATTCGGGGTGGTTGAGCAACTCCGCGCTTGCCGTGTGGTCCATGGCGACGGGTGGGCCGAAGGCCAGGCGTCGACCACTTCTTTTCATGGCTCCTTCGATCACCCGATGCAGCAGGATCTGCTCGCTGCGCTTGGGGAGGAGCAGTGGGTACTGAGCGAGCTGCTCGAGTCGCGGATCCGGCCCGGATGCCAGTGGGTGACTGTCGGCGAGTACGACGACGAGGTTCTCCTTCCACAGCTCGGTGACCTCGAGACCGGAGCGCTCGACGTTGCCTCGGATCAAGGCCACCTGGCAGTCGCCCGACGTGACGGCTTCGATCTGTTCGGCGAATCGTTTCAGGACGAAGTCGATCTCGGCTTCCGGATGCCGCTCGCGTACTTGGACGATCGCGGCGATTGCGTTGGCTGCGAACGTCATGTTGCCGGTCAGGCGCAGCTGATTCCGGCGCCTGGCCGTCAACGCGAGCGCGGACTGCTCGAGCTCGACCATGTGCCGTGCGATGGACATCAATTGTGTTCCGACAACGGTCAATCGGACCGAGCGCGACGACCGTTCGAACAGTGACTCGCCCATCTCGCGTTCCAGTTTGCCGATCTGGAGGCTGATCGCCGACTGCGAGACATAGCACCGCTCGGCGGCGCGCGAGAAGCTCAGCTCCTCGCCCACGGCGAGGAAGTACTTCAGTTGCCGAAGTTCCACAGCGCTCCAATCATGAGTTTTACTCATCGATACTATTCCAAATTTCCCGTTGATAGACCACTGGCCGGGGCGTTTCATGGAGTGTGGTTGCTCGATTGGAAAGGAAAACCAGTGGATACGTACGAGGTCGTCATCGTGGGATCGGGATTCGGAGCGTTGGCTGCGGCCAAGTCTCTGGGCAAGGCCGGCGTGAAGTTCTCGCTCGTCTCCAGCACGACGGAGCACCTGTTCCAACCGCTTCTCTACCAGGCAGCGACCGGCATGCTGTCGACCGGCGAGATCGCTCCACCCGTCCGGCGCATCCTCGCCCGTTACGAATCGGCCGATGTCCGGCTCGGTAAGGTCGTCGACGTCGACCCCGAGTTGCACCAGGTCACCTACATCGGCGCGGGCGGTAGCCACACCATCGGGTACGGCCGATTGATCGTCGCGACGGGCGCGACGCAGGCGTACTTCGGACGCGACGAGTTCAAGGACCGCACGTTCGCTCTCAAGACCGTCGACGACGCCGTCGCTCTGCGTGAGCAGATCCTGCGCTGCTACGAGACTGCGCACCACACCTCCGACCAGGAGGCGAGAAAGGAGCTGCTCAGTTTCGTCGTGGTCGGTGCCGGTGCCACCGGTGTGGAATTGGCCGGGCAGATCAGGGATCTCGCTCAGCGGTACTTCGCCGGAACCTTCCCGGACATCCATCCGGACGACGTGACGGTGACACTCGTCGACGGCGTCAAGGACGTGCTGCCTGCGTTCGGCGGCAAGCTCAGTACCTACGCCCGCGCCAAGTTGGAGAAGTCGGGCGTCGAGGTGGTCACCGGGGCCATGGTCACCGACATCGTCGACGACTCGGTCACGGTTCAGGATGTGGACTCGAAAACGTCGCGGACCATCGCCGCCAAGACCGTCATCTGGTCGGCCGGCGTGCAGGCCAGCGATCTGGCGGCCACGCTCGCCGAACGCACCGGCTGCGAGACCGACCGTGCCGGCAGGCTTCTCGTCCACGACGACCTGACCGTCGGTACGGCGAAGGACGTCTACGCCATCGGCGACGTGACCTCGTTGAACGGTCTGCCCGGTCAGTCGCCCGTGGCAATGCAGCAGGGCCGCCACGTTGCCAAGGTCATCACCGGAAAGGTGGACGCCGGAACCCCGTTCGCGTACACCGACAAGGGAAGCATGTCGATCGTCGGCCGGTTCAGCGCAGTGGTGCGGTTGTTCGGGAAGGTCGACATGTCGGGTCCCATCGCGTGGGTCATGTGGTTGGCGGTGCACCTGATGTACATGGTGGGCTTCCGCAACCGCTACGTTGCCGTGGTGTCGTGGATGAGCTCGTACATCGGAGACAAGCGCCCGCATTTTCAGTACACGGACAGATCCGCCGTACTCACGCAGGCGAAACAGCACGAGGACCGCGAAGCAGCCTAGGAGCAAGGCCGATTGTTTTCACTGCACTGCGTAGAGGGTGTTGCCGTCGATGTCGTCGAACTCGAACATCGGCGGCAGCCCCTCCCAGAGGAGAAGCTCGTTCGCCTTCGCCCCGTGCCCGACGAGGTGGGCGTGCAGGGCTCTGGCGTCCGCTGTCACCAACCGCACGCCGGTATCGCGGCCCGCGGAGAATCCCGGGTACTCCGTCAGTAGCGCGATCTCGATGCCGGGAGCGCTCATCTGCACCCAACGCGATCCGAGTTCCTCGATCACACGGTCCGCGGACTTCGTCAAACCCAGTGCAACGGAGTAGAACTCGATTGCACGGTCTTGGTCGGCGACGGGTATCGCCACCATTCTCACTCCGGTGACATGTGCGTCGGTCATGGTTACCTCCAAGGTCGATGTTTGTCCTTGTGCAGAGGTGGACTCGACGGAGCGATGGAAATCATCGCGGTGCACGAAAGGACTGTGAATCCGCCTCGGTTTCACAGCCGACGTAACTGTTTGTCCAGATAGGCACGGGTCGGAGGGTCTGCGGTGAGGGAGATGGCTTTCTCGTAGGCGGATCGGGCGGAGTCGACGTCACCCAGCTGAGCCTGCAGGTGAGCGCGCGCCGCCCATGCGGGCTGGAATCGCTCGGTTCCGTTCGTTCGATCGAGCAGATGGAGTGCAGCGAGGGCGCCGTCGGTTTCTGCGGTGACGACGGCGAGCGCAACGGCGCTGCCGACTGTCGGTGCCGATGTCTTTAGTGCGGAATACAATTCGCGCAACGCGGTCCAGTCTGTTCGGCCGGTCTTTCGGCGACCACAGTGCACGGCAGAGGCAGCTGCTTCCAGTTGGAAACGCCCGAGTGCACTGGAGCCTGCGGCCACCAGGCGGTGTGCCGCGACGAGGTGCTGCTCCCCGCGATGCAACAGGTCTGCGTCCCACAGGTGAAAGTCCTGCTCGGCCAACGGAACCAGTACCCCGTCTCGGCAGCGTGCCGGCATCCGAGCGGCGGACAGTTCGATCGATGCGGCAAGCCCGTGCGCCTCCGCGTCCTCCGGCAACACTGCGCACAGTGTCTCGGCGAGGTGCATCGCCTCACCGATCATGTTTTCTCGCACTTCGGATCCCGAGGCGTTCCAGTCGATCGCGAACGCGCCGTACACGGCCTCACGAATCGCGTCGACCCGTGCCGGCAGGGCACTCCGATCGGGTAGTTCGAACGGGATGTGCGCATCCCGGATGCGCTTCTTCGCTCGGCCCAGGCGTGCCGCCATCGTCGAGGCGGGTAGCGCGAACGCCTGCGCGATGTCCTTGGCCGTGAACCCCAGCACGACGTCGAGCATCAGCGGTGTCCTCACCGCACGGTCGACGTCGGGGTGGGCACACACGGCCATCAGCTCGAGCCGCTTGTCCGGCAGCGCATCGACATCGATGTCGTCGAGACGCGATTCGGCGTGGACCACGGGATCGAGCGCTACCGAGGTTCGATGTGCCGCCGATTTCCAGACATCCCGACGCTTGTTCCTGGCGGCGGTGAGGAGCCAGGCGTCGGGATCGGTGGGCACGCCGTCGCGTGGCCAGGTGGTCAGCGCCCGTTCCAGGGCGTCGGCGAGGGCATCTTCGGCGGCGACGATGTTGCCGTCCGCGGATGCGAGGAGGGCAAGGAGTCGGCCGTACGACGTGCGCACAGCATGTTCGGCCGACTCCTGCATTGCACTCATCGGTCGGCCTCTCAGGTCCACGCGCCGTCGACGAACGAGGTGGCGGCCGCTCGAACTTCCAGCACTCCGTACTGCGCGCCGGGGCACCGTTCGGCCCACATGAGCGCGGCGTCCTCGTCGGGTACCTCGATCACGAAGACACCGCCGACGCCTTCCTTCGTATCCGCGAAGGGGCCGTCCTGAACCTGCAGTTCGCCGGTGCGCAGAGACAGCGTTCTGGCGGACGAGCTGGACGTCAGAACCTCCGCGGCGACGAGCACACCGGCGGACTCGAGTGCGCGGCCGTACGCCCCGAACGCCTCCTGCATCTGGGCGATCGTCTCCTGGTCGAGGACGCCCTCCTCGGGCTCGGCATTGTTGAGGATCAGGGTGTAGCGCATGTGTCTCTCCTAGCGTCGATGTCCATTTTGTACCGGATCTTCGTGGTTGTACGTAGACATGACGATCGAGGGTTCTCGAAATCGACACGTAACGAGAATCCGTACGCCGGCCTACTCGGCCTCCAGGTTCCCGGCGAAGGCCTGGATGTCTGCGACGACGAGTTCGGGCACTTCGAGGGCGGCGAAGTGTCCACCGCGAGGGTGGACCGTGTAGCGGACGACGTCGAAGAAGCGCTCCACGAATTCGCGCGGTGGCCGGCCGATGTCTCTGGGGAACACGGCGATTGCCGTCGGAACGTGGATGACCGGGTCCCAGTCTCCCGTATCTGCCCAGTCTTCGGTATCTGCCCGGTCCTGATCGCCGCTCTCCTCGTCCCAGGCTGCGCCTTCGCTGTACAGGCGCGTCGAGGAGTGGATGGAGTTGCGCACCCAGTAGGTCATGACGTTGGTGATCAGGTCCTCGTCGCTCGGTAGGGAGTCCGAGTGGCGACCGAAGTGGTCGATGATCCAGGCGGCGAGGCCGACCGGCGAGTCGCTGAGACCGTAGGCGAGTGTCAAGGGCCTCGACGACTGGATGGACACATAGGCGGCGTCGTTCTCGCTCCACGAGTCGAGCGCGTCCAGGAAGGACTTCTCGTCGTCGGTGACGGACTCTCGGTCGACCATGAACAAATTGGGAAACGGAATGTCCGTGAGGTGCAATCCGAGAATGCGGTCCGGGTTCGCGCGCACCACTTCCTGGCCGACGACGCTGCCCCAGTCGCCGCCGTGGACGAAGTACCGGTCGTACCCGAGGGTCTCCATCAGCGCGACGAGCGGTGCGGCCGTGGTCTCCGGACCCGCGTCGCCGTCGGGCAGCTGTTCGGAGAACCCGAATCCGGGCAGGGACGGCACCACCACGTGGAACGCCGGGGCGTCGGCGTTCACGGGGTTGCGCAACGCGTCGATGATTCCTACGTATTTGGCGAACGAGTCTGCCCACCCGTGGAGCAGCACTATCGGTCGGGCGTCCGGACGATCGGATCGGGCATGGATGAAATGCAGGGTGCCGTCGGCGAGATGGTGTGGGAACTCGTTCAGTCGCGCTTCGACGCGGCGCCAGTCGTAATCCTGTACCCAGTAGGAGGTGAGGCGGCGCATCGTGTCGAGGTCGGTCCCCGTTCCCCATCCGGTTGCGTGGCCGTTCGGGAAGCGGGTGCGCGTCAGGCGGGCGGTGAGGTCGTCCAGGTCCGTTTGCGGTACGTCGATGGTGAAGTCGCTGATGTCCATGCGGCTCAAGCTAGAGCGGATTGCGGACATCTTCGGTCCGTGATTCTGAAACTCGTGCGCATTGTTGAAATGTGAATATGTCCAGTTCTGCTGGGGACTCGTCACAATTGCAGGGCCGAAGGGGTGAGTACAAGTCCTCGAATCCAACTCTGGATCCGCGTTTCGGCACCCAAACATTCTCTCGGTCCGTTTGTTGCTCTATCGTGACCTTCTACGACAACAGCGGAGGCCCCGGCCGCCCCGAACGTTTCGGAAGGTGAGAAGCGTATGGCAACCACGATGGTGTCCTCCGATTCGGCAGAGGGACTGAGCCTGGGAGGACGTCCGGCATCCCACCAACTTCGAGTCGCGCGGGATTCGACGCAGAAGATCATCGACCACGTGCTCGACACCACCCAGTGTCGTGAGCTGACCGGGAGGTCCGGCCGGACTGTCGTCGCCGAGGTGACCGCAGAATGCGTCGCGCTGGCGGCAGACGTTCTGGACAGCGGCGTACAACCGTCGACCGAAGCGCTCGGCCGTCTGCGCCGGTCCGCGGGCAAGTGGGCTCGACTCGGCGTTCCACTGGCCGCCATCCAGCACGCGTTCCACGAAGGGTTCTCGCGATGCCTTCGCATGATCGCCGGGCGCGCGGTGGACGGTGAGCACGGCGCGCTCGTCGACGGCGCGGTGCTGATGTTCGGTCTGCTCGACGTGGTGTCCGAGGCGGTGTCCTCGGGATATCTCGACGAATACAAGGCCGTGGCCGCGCAGGGTCAGGACCAGACGCAGGCACTGGTCACCGCCCTGCTCACCGGAGACCGGAGTGCCCCGTCCATCGCCGAGAGGTACGGCACCGAGCTCGCCGAGCGATACGAAGTCGTCGCGGTGCACTTTCCTCCGCACGCCGACGAGGTGGGCGCCCCTGTCGCGCGAGAGGCAGCGGCGACGCGCAAACTGCAACGGATACGGTCCGCGCTCGCCGACTCCCACGCTGCCGAGCCGCCGCTGGCGATCCTCAGTGCAACCGGCGGAACGATCCTCGTGCCGGATCCGGTGGCCGGTGTCGTCGAATCCCTGATCACCCGGTTGACGGAGGCGGGCGAAGTCCCCGTGTCCGCCTCGGCGGCGGTATCGGTGGCGTCGCGCATCGCAGCTGCCGCCGAGAACGCCTACGAGTTGCTCAGGCTGGTGCAGCGCTTGGACTATCGACCCGGCGTGTATCGAATCGCCGACTTGGCGTTGGAGTTTCAGATCGCGCGGCCGGGTGTCGGCCGTCGCCACCTCGAGAGGATGCTGGATCCACTGCGGCGCGTACCGGATCTGCTGCCGACCCTTCAGGTGTTCGTCTCCACCGAGGCCAACCGTAAGAAAGCAGCGAAACAGCTTGTGGTGCACCCGAACACCGTCGACTACCGATTGAAGAGAATTCAGCAGATCACCGGCATCGATCCGATGAAGTCGTCCGGACTCCGATCGCTCCATGCTGCCTTGATCGCGGACTCGCTCGACCCGAAGAGATCGGTGTGATGGCGCCGGTCACGTCTCTGTCCGCTCGCGCCGCACTCGTCGCGATCGACGACATGGTTCCGTGCTTCCAGCCGGTGGTCGCGTTGCGGACCGGTGATGTCGTCGGAGTCGAAGCGCTCGCTCGGTGGCCGACGGTCGTCGGGGTCGATCCAGCCGAGGTGTTCGCTCTCGCGCGCACGCGTGGTGTGGTGTCGGACATCGACTTCGCCTGCCGTGCCGCGGCGTTGAAGGAAGCACGCTCGGCGGATCTGCGGCGCGGACTGGCGTTGTACCTGAACTACGAGCCGTCGGGAATCACGGACATCGAACGCACCGAGGCGCACCTCGACGCCCTGGAAGGCGACGGCAGGGTGGTTCTCGAGATCACCGAACGCGGTCTCGTCGGAGACGCGGACAGGCTCCGCTCGATGGTGACGTCGGCCCGACGGCGGGGATTCTCCATCGCTCTCGACGACGTCGGTGCCAACCGCGGCACTCTCGAAGCGCTGCCGATCGTCGAACCGGACATCGTGAAGCTCGATGCGTCGGTGCTGCGCCGGCCCCGTGCGTTCGGAAGCATGCGCGCATTGTCGGCAGTCCGACGGTACGTCGCGTCCACCGGTGCAGTGATCCTTGCGGAGGGCATCGAATCCGAGCGGGATCGGGTGCGGGCGCTCGGCCTCGGCGCGACGCTAGGGCAGGGCTGGTTGTTCGGCGCCGCTGCTGCGGGCGCCGATCTTCGGGCTCGATTCGGCTGACGCGCGGAAGACGACGTGCAGCCATCGTGCGTCGAATCGCCGTAACACCGTTCGACGGGCCAGCGCGACGAGTACTGCTGTGCCGGTGACGGCCATCCATGTGGGCATCGGGTAGAGCGCCAGGCGTTCTCCCAGGCCGAATCCGAATGTCTGCGCCAGCATCAGGACCGCACCGACGACACCGACGAGCGCGCAGACCGCGGACCAGAGTGCGACCACTCGTCGCTCACGCCAGAAGTGCCAGGCGATCAACGCCAGAACCACGTGCCGAGCGATGAAGCCGGGCAGCACGGCGGCCCAGTGCAGGATGGTTCCGTCGTCGGCGGGGAAGAGTCCGGTCGCCGCGGTGCTGACCGCGATGATCACGGCCAGTGACAGGATCGCCTTCTTCACTCGTCCACTTCTGATGTGGCGGTGCAGGAACAGTGCTCCGACGAGTGTCAGGACTCCCAGGGCAACGAACGCGGCGTTCATGACGTCGTGCAGGGGTGAGCAGGAACCGACCTGGCACGTCGTCACCCCGAGTGAGCTGATCGAGTTGTCCTCGAAGCTGTACGGGGTACTCCACGCTGCTGCGGTGAACACTTCCGCGAGCAAGTAGGCGAAGCACAGGACCCACGCGATTCCTGCGGCAGCGTGATGGGCGTCGTGTGTGGATGTCGGTGAGGCGATAGGTAACTCTCTTCGTGGCGAGCCGGCGTTCGGCGAACGCTGTACGGACGATGGCGTGACTGTACGTGCCCAACCTGAGAGTGCAGCCCGAACGACGGCTCTTCTCGTCGACGCCCACCTGCCCAGAGCACCTGATCGATTCTCAGGATGCCCTCGCCCTCGATTACCTGGCCCGACCCGGCTGAATCAGCACCTGGGTGTCCACCTCGAGGCCGGACATGGCGCCGGCACAGGTTTCGCGGAGAGCAACGGCCGACGCGAGGAGGTCCGCGGACGGTGTGCCCGCGTCGCTCGCGCGGGCAGAGATTCGAAGCAGGCGGCCGGTGCCGGTGTCCACCACTCGACCACTGGCCGCATCGACCCCGGGTGACGACGCCAATGCGGCGGCCGCGTTCTGTGCGGCGGAGGTCAGGTCCACCCTGGCGTCGTCGCTGCCGATCAAGCTGTGGGCACGCCGGGCCCGGTGTGCCCACAGCCAGTACAGCCCGGCGACGGATACGACGACGGTGGCGCCGGTGAGCGCCCACGGCCACCACGACGTGTCTGCCCACCCGGCGGGGTTCCACGACTCGACCGTCCGCCTGGCGTCGTGCGCGAACTGCGGCAGCCGGTCGCGTTCCCATGCGGCAGCCGCCAATCCGGCTGCGCCGAGAACGAGGCCGACCAGCGCGGTGACCAGACGATCGACAGCGGCGGTGCCGACACCGATCGACGAACTTCGGACCCGCGCCGAGCCCTTGGCGATCCAGACGCCATCGGAACCCGACGGCCGGTGAGTTCGGCTGCGCGGCAATACGGCACAGACGAGCAGGACCAGCCCGATCACCGCGGCGACGATGCCGATCGGAAGCATCGCACCGAGCACGGTGACACCGAGTAGCCAGTCGATCGCAGGCGCGATCCAGGGTGCACCGTCGACGAGACCGAACTCGATCGACGCGTCGCGACCCAGAACGACGCCGACGACACAGAGGGCCAGCGCGAGAACCACGGCGACTGCACTCGCGCGAGGCGCCGCCTTCGGCGATACCTGTGTGGTCATTCGACTCGCCTTCCTGAACTCGTGACTTTCTCCGGCGCAACGTAACGCATCACGACATCCACGGTGTCGACCTCCAGCCCGCTCGATTGTCGAAGGTCGTCCGCCACGCTGGTTCGCACTCTCGCAGCGACGTCGGCGATGGGCGTCGGCCATCGCGTGGCGGCTTCGACCGTCGCCCGGACTTTTCCGTCTCGGACAGTTGCCTCCACGCGCGGAAGGGCTTTCGACGTGAGGCCACCGGTGACGGGTTCCACGCCGTCCACCCGGCTCGCCGTGATCTCGGCGATGCGGGTGACGGCTCGAACTCGTACCTCGAGGTGGCCTCGTTCGTCAGCGGTCATGGCGGCGGCCACGCGAGAACCCGTCGCGGCTCTGGAACATCGACACGTCCAGTTCGCCGTCGATGTAGCGACCGACGGCGAAACCGACGACGGCGAGGATCACGGCGAAGAGAAACCCGGTGAATCCGCCGGCAGCGGCCGCAATGGCCAACAGAAGTCCTACGAACAAACCGATGGTGGACGTCGTCATGATGATGCTCCTGCTAGATGTGAGGGCTAGATGTCGAAGTAACGTTTGGACCGCAGCCGCCCTGCGGGCCCGAAGATCCTGCGGTAGAGGTGCTTCCACGTGCGCCGACGAATCGTGGTGGGCGCGCGCGAGAACCTTCGGTCGACGGCGGCGAGTTCGGCTGCGTACACAGCCGGGTCGCCGCCGACGTCCGGATGGTGCTTCCTGGCCACCGCGCGGCGGGCGGCGGTGTGTTCGGCCGAACGGCTCATGCGTGAGTGGACCGCATCATCAGCGGATTACGTCCTCGACGGTGACGTGAACCGGGCCGTCGGCCACGGTAGCGACGGCCGTTCGGATCGCGTCGGCAGTGGCCGGAATCGGGCTGCCTGCACGCAGTATCACGTGCACGTCGACGCTGCCGTCCTCACGGATCCGAACGCCGGAGACGCGCCTGCCCGGCAGGTATGTCGCGGCTTCACCGAACATACCGCCGTGCAGACCCGCGACGCCCGCCGTTGCCGTCACCACGTCGGCGATGACTTCCGAGACGTCGGGTGCGCTCATATCGGGTCCTGATGTCACTGAACTCGCGTCCCGGACACTTCCTGCCCGGACTCGTCGTCACCCTCGTCGAGGAAGACGTCGTGCACGACGATGTTGACCTCGGTGACCTCGAGGCCCGTCATCCGCTCCACGGCGGTGATGACGTTGCGACGGATGCCCGACGCCAGGTCTGCGATCGACACTCCGTACTCGGCGACGATGTCGATGTCGACGGCGGCCTGACGCTCGCCGACCTCGACCGACACACCCTGCGACTGGTTGACGCGTGCACCGGGGATGCGCTCGCGCAGCGCTCCGATGGCGCGGGAGGTGCCGCCGCCGACGTCGTGGACGCCCTGGACCTCGCGGGTGGCGATGCCGGCGATCTTCGACACGACGGTGTCGGCGATGGTGGTGCGTCCGGTGGTGCTGACCAGTGCGGACGTGGTGGTCGCGCTCTTGGCAGCCGTTCCGGATGCGGCGTCTGTCGACTTGTCCAGCGTCTGGGTGCTCATGTTCTGTCCTCTCGCGAATCGATTGTGACGTCAAGTAGGTCGTAGCGAAGTCGAGAAAGCGCACGTCCGAAAATAGTGATGTGCATCACAATCGTGGTTCGCTGGTACAACGGTGTCGAATGCATCTCGTCCAGGTGGACACACGTGGCACGAGCACTTCGAGGACGGGGGCGCCGATGGCGGACACGGTTCGATGACCGACGATCCACCCGGCCGTGTCATGTCCGACGGCGGGCCGCTGTCCGATCACGTGCTCGTCAGCAATGCAGCACTCGGCGACACCGACGCCTTCGAGCTGATCGTCGCCAGGTACGGCCCGGAGATGTTCCGCTACGCCCGCAACATGCTCTCCGATCACGGTGCAGCCGAGGAAGTCGTCCAGGACGCCTTCGTCGCGGCATGGAAGGGATTGGATACGTTCAGGGGCGACTCCAAACTGCGGACCTGGTTGTTCTCGATGGTCTCGCACAAGGTCGTCGATCACCGGCGCAAGCGTGCGGTCGCACCTGCCGAGGACTGGGTGTTCGAGCGCCGAAGCACGGATGCACGCGCGGATCCCGAGGTCAGCGTCACGAACGACGACTTCATGGCGGATCTGGGGCGTGCGTTGGCCGAACTGCCCTACCGCCAGCGAGCGTGTTGGCTGTTGCGAGAAGTGGAGGGGATGACACATCCGGAGATCGGGCAGATCATGACACTGTCGGCAAGCGCGGTACGCGGTCACCTGGTTCGCGCCCGAGCAACATTGAGTGAAAGGTTGGCGGCATGGCAGTGATGCAGCTATGACGTCGGAACCGGACGACTGGGTGTTGCAGCGCGCGGCGCGGGAGCTGCGGGAGGCGCCGGAGGAGCCGCGCTGGTTCGACATCAGCAACTCCATCATCTCCAAGGTCCGTGCGACGACCCGTCGGACGTGGCCGGTGGATGCGCGGTTCCCCACGGCGCCGGAAGGCCGTGGATCCGACACTCTGCGCGTCAGCGATCACGTCGTGCGCACGGCAGTGCTTCGGGCACTGTCCGGAGTTCACGGGTGTCAGCCGACCGAGATCGCCGTGCACACGGACGAGCACAAGTGCACCGGGGTTTCGCTCTCGGTGGTCGGTGCGTACGACAGCGACCTTCAAGCTGTCGGAAACGATCTGGCGCGCATCGCCATGTCGATCGTGGCCGAGATCCTCGGTGTGTCGCTGACGCGCGACGACGTCGACGTGCACGTCGACGACATCGAGATACGGCCGTGAACGTTCGGCTCACGGTTCGACGAGCAGTAGTGAGTTGGACTGCTGCAGTGGTGGTTCCGTGTGCCGCGGCGGGACTCATCGACGTGCTGGGAACCGATTTCGACTCGAGTGGAATCAGCGCGCTGTTCTTCGTCGTCGTCCTGTGCGTGTCCCTTCTCGGGGGCGTCGTACCCGCAGCGCTGTCGGCCCTGATCTCCGGGTTCCTGCTCAACTACTTCTTCACCGAACCCCGCTACAGCCTCACGATCGCCGAGCCCGAGAACTTTCTCGTCACCGTGGTGCTGCTGGTCGTCGCAGTGGCGGTGGCCGTCCTGGTCGATCTCGCTGCCCGCCGCGCCCAGCAGGCCAGTCGCGCAACAGCTCTGGCCGAGGCCGACGCATTGCGCCGCGCGCTCCTCTCCGCCGTCAGTCACGATCTGCGCACCCCGCTCGCCGCTGTCAAAGCCGCGTCGTCGTCGCTCCGCAGCACCGACGTGGAGTTCTCCGCCGAGGACACCGCCGAACTGATCGCCACCATCGACGAGTCGGCGGATCAGCTGACGTCTCTGGTGGAGAACCTGCTGGACTCCTCCCGGCTGCAGGCAGGTGTGGTGCGGCCCTCCCTCGCACCGGTCTACGTCGAGGATGCGGTGCAGCGGGCACTGATCGGCGTGGAGGCCGACCCGTCGTCGACGGTCACCGACGTCGGCAGTGCCTGTGTACTCGCCGACGCGGGCCTGCTCGAGCGTGTGCTGGCCAACCTCGTGGGCAATGCCGTCCGACACGCTCCCGGCAGTACCGTGTTCATCCGTGCAACGGACAGCGGAGGTGGGACGACGATCACCGTCGCAGACAACGGGCCAGGTGTCACTCGAGCGGCTCAGCAGACGATGTTCGACGCCTTCCAGCGACTCGGGGACACCGACAACAGCGCAGGCGTCGGCCTCGGCCTGTCCGTCGTGCGCGGATTCGTCGAAGCGATGGGCGGCACCGTCCGCGCCCTCGACACCCCGGGCGGAGGGTTTACGGTGGCCGTGCAGCTCATGTCTCCGGAACCGACGTCGTCGGCAGCTCGGCCCGTTCCGTCGCCGAGCCCGAAGGGTGCGCAGTGACCGAATCACCGAGCATTCGCATCCTGGTGGTCGAGGACGAGCCCCAGATCGTTCGCGCGTTGCGCATCAACCTGAAAGTGCGTGGATACGACGTCGTGGCTGCGGCGTCGGGAGCCGAAGCGCTGCGGGTGGCGGCGGATTTCCACCCCGAGGTGGTACTCCTCGACCTGGGTCTGCCGGATTTCGACGGTGTCGAGGTCATCGGGGGTCTGCGCGGATGGACCGACGTTCCGATCGTCGTGCTCTCGGCGAGAACGGATTCCGCCGACACCGTGGACGCACTGGACGCCGGGGCCGACGACTTCGTCACCAAGCCGTTCGAGATGGACGTGTTGTTGGCGCGGTTGCGGGCGGCCTTGCGTCGAGGCCCGAGGGCGGTGGAAGACGCAGTGGTGGAGACGGATTCGTTCACGGTCGACCTGTCCTCGAAGACCGTCACCCGCGGCGGGGACGTCGTTCATCTGACCCGCACCGAGTGGGGAGTGCTCGAGTTACTGGCCCGCAACCGCGGAAAGCTGGTGTCCCAGCGCGAGATCCTGAAGACCGTGTGGGGTCCGAAGCACGAACGTGAGACGCATTATCTGCGAATCTATCTCGCCCAGTTGCGCCAGAAACTCGAGGACGATCCATCCCGGCCGCGTCATCTGCTCACCGAGACCGGGATGGGATACCGACTGAAATAGCGGGTGCCCGCGTCCTGGGGTGCCTCAGTGCTACTGGACGGGCACGGACGACGGGGCGGAGCCGCTGCCCTGCTTCAGCCAGTGCTGCAGCGGAGCAGGCCGCCCGTACAGGTAGCCCTGGGCGAACCGGCAGTGCAATGCCTCGATGGCGCGGGCCTGATGCTCGGTCTCGACGCCCTCCGCGACGATGGAGACGGGCAGCGCGCGCGCCATCGCGGCGATCGCGGAGACCAGTGAGCCGCCCGACGTATCGGTTCCGATCTCGGCGATGAACGAGCGGTCGATCTTCAGCAGCGCAATGGGCAGTTCACGGAGGCGACTGAGCGAGGAGTAACCGACTCCGAAGTCGTCCAACACGATCAGCACATCCAGTGCAGCGAGGCGGTCGAGGATCTTCTTCGCGGCGAACACGTCGTCGATCAACGCCGTCTCGGTGACTTCCAGTGCCAGATCGGAGCCTTGCAATCCGAGTTCGGCCAACAACTGTCCGACGAGCACCGGCAGTGACTCGTCGCGCAACTGAACGGGCGAGATGTTGACGGACATCGTGACGTCCTGGCCCTGCGCCCGCAATGCCGCCAGGTCCGTGAGGGCGGTTCGCAGGACGGCAGCGCCGATCTCGCCGATCAGGTCGGTCGACTCCGCGATGGCGACGAACTCGCCTGGTCCGCGCAGTCGCCCACCGTGCTGCCACCGCACCAGAGCCTCGTAGACGACGGTGGCGCGGGTCGAGGTCATCACGATCGGCTGGTAATAGACCACCAACTCTCCGCGCCGCACGGCGCCGCGCAGAGCGGTGGCCGTTTCGATCGCGGCCGTGGACGACGCCCGTAGGGACTCGTCGAAGTACGCGATGCGCGACGCGCCCTGCGACTTCGCGTGGTACATCGCGGTGTCGGCCTCGCGAATGAGGTCGTCGAGACGATGCGCCCGGTTGGTGGTCGCGGCGATGCCGACCGACGCGGTGATGTACGCGCTGGCGGCACTGAGAACGAACGGCTCGGCGATTCGGTCGACGATCGACTTCGCCAGTGCTTCCATCTCTGGTCGAGTGCAGCGGCCGATCACGATGAATTCGTCCCCCGCGTAGCGAACCACGGTGTCGACCGAGCGGACCGTGGACCGGATTCGGTGCGCTGTCGCCGCAATCATCTCGTCACCGACGCGGTGCCCGTAGGAGTCGTTGACGACCTTGAAGTTGTCGAGGTCGACGAACAGGATGAAAATTCTGCCCGGCTCGTCCCGCGCGCCGAGGCGCTCGAACTCGTCGGGCAACATGGTGCGATTGGGTAGGCCGGTCAGTGCGTCGTGCGCTGCGCGATATCTGGCGTCGTCCTCGCTGCGTTCCATCAGGCTCATGGCGCGTTCGCCGCGGAGGAAGCTGCCGATGAGGATGGCCGAGAGCAGTGTGGAGCGGACCGCGAGATCGGCGGTGGACAACGACGTTCCGAGGACGGGGATGGCCGCGCACACCAACAGCATGACGAAGAGGAACGCGGACCGACGCCGATGACGGGGTGTCGCACGCTGACGCTGAGCCATCGTGGCCATCTGCGGGTGCAGCGCTGCGAGTCCGAGCGAGACGTAGCCGACGAGGTAGATGCCGTCGAGCAGGCCAGGTGACAGTGGTGATGCCCGGGACAGGAAGTGGGCGTAGGCGATGTCGCCGACGAACACCGACAGCAACGCGAGCATCAGCAACCGCAGCGAGGTGTTGCCGCGCTTGGAGGACATCAACAGATACGCCGTCAGCGTGATCATGCCTGCGTCGACGGCAGGGTAGATGCCGTTGAGAACGGCCACGGCAGTGTCCATCTCGGTGTCGAGAAGGGGCGAGATCAGCAGGACCCACGAGAGGAACAACGCACCGATCGCGGTCAACGTCGCGTCGATCAGCGGCGTCACGTCGTCGCGGGAGCGGCGTTCGAGAATCCAGCGGGCCAGTGCGACGGCGATCAACACGTAGCCGCCGAGCATGAACGTGTTCGACAGCGCCGTCACGCCCGAGGGATGGATACTCGGGTCCCCGCGGAGGCTGACGCCCAGCAGGAACAGGATTGCGGTCCCGAACAGGCACCACCAGGAGGTGGCGTCGGCCGGCTTGTGTCTGCGGATGCCGACGCCGATCGCGAGGATGGCTCCGATGGCGAACGTGCCGAGAACCATCGACCGAACCGACGCGTCACCGACGAGAAACAGCACGGCGCCGACAGCGAGAACACTCGCGAAGCCGACGAACTTCGGCGCCCCGGCAAGCGTTCGATGCATCGACGGCGCCTTCGTGTTCATCGAAGGCCCCCTCACCTGCTGCTGTAGTCCACGAACCGGCTGTCAAGTTCGCCCTGTCGGGAAGATTACTGTAGGACCCCTCCACTGTGCTGGGAACCTCGTCACGAGTCCCGCGTCGGTGTGCGATGAGTTCTCGGATCGGTACGGGTCAGATCTGTCGAAGCAAGGCGCCCCTGGTCCTTGCGTACAGGCAGGAGTCACCCATGACCACGTCGATTTCAGGTATTTCTGCTCGGTCGTTGTCGCGGCCGCGTGCAGTGTTGTTCTCCGTGTTGCTCGCACTCGTGTTCAATCTCGTGCTCTGGGTGATCGGGTTGGCGGCAGGTGGAAATTTCGAACTGACCGACGCCGGAACCACCATGGCGGTCGCACCGGGCGGAGTCGTCATGTTGACGGTCCTACCCATGGTCGTAGGAATGGGCGTCGCCGCCCTCGTGTCGCTGAAGTGGCTTCCCGTCATCCGCATCGCGCAGGTCGTCGGAGTCGTTGCTCCCTTGGGCACCATCGCGATGACCCTCGCCGCCGACTTCGACGCGGCCAGCACGGTCACCCTCTCGCTCATGCACGTCGTGATCGCAGTGGTCGTACCGCTGGGCCTGGAAGCCCTGCGCCGGGGAGCCGTCGGGAGTGTGCACTCCTGACAGACGCGTAAAATCGGACACCATGAGTGCATCGGACGGCACAGGATCGCAGGACGACGCCGCATCACAGGACGTCCCTGGGCAGGTACGGGCCATGGTCGGGCAGAGTTACCGAATCGACGATGTGTACGAGGTGGGCAAGGCCAAGGTCTCGGAGTTCGCGAACGCGGTTCAGAATTTCCACCCCGCGCACTTCGACCAGGACGAGGCGACGGCTCTCGGCCACAGCAGCCTCGTCGCGCCGCCGACCTTCATGTCGCTCATAGCGTTCGTGGCACAGCGGCGGCTGTTCGAGGAAACGCTCAGTTGCTACGCGATGCCGCAGATCCTTCAGGTGGATCAGCGATTCACCTTTCATCGCCCGTTGCTGGCCGGGGATCGGTTGAGCTGCGAAGTGTCACTGGTGTCGGCGCGCCGGGCCGTGGGCGCGGATCTGATGGTCGTGGAGAACGAGATCTTCGACCAGCGCGATCAACCGGTGTTGACGGCGGCGACGACCATCGCCGCGTCCACGGAGATCCAGGCACCGGAGGACTTCATGAGCGCCGTCGAGCAGATCATGATGGCCGGAACGGCCCCCGTGGCATGAGCGGCGGCTCGCCCATGCCTGGTCTGCCGCATCCTGATCTGCCGCATCCTGATCTGCCGGGGCCGGAGGACATGCGTGGTCGGTGGGCGTCGTGTGCGGCCCTCACGGCGGCGCAGGGCCGGCCGGACCACTGCCACGCTCGCCCTGGTAGCGGTGCAGTGAACGGTGGGACGTGGCACTACGACGACGGCGGGGGCAATTGGGCGGCACTGAGAATCGCCGACGCCTCCGCTGGAGGTTCGAGTGGCATCTCTCGGGCTGTTCTCGTGGGGTACGACCACGAGTACAGCGAAACGTACTTCGGCGCGGCCGCCGAGTACTTCGGTGAACCCGAGACGGACCTTCTGCGCGGGTTGCCTGCCTGGACGGGCGACGTGGTGGCCGACTACATCGCGGACATTCAGCGGTCGGGCCTGTGGCTGGGGTTCGTCTACGTCTTCGAGCACGGCCGTTGGTCACGCGCCGAGTACAGCGCTCCCGACGGTTTCGTGATGCTGAATCTCCCGCCCGTCAGTGCGGAGGCGACGACCGAGCATCTGACCGAGTTCCTGAACGGCATCGCACGAGACCACGGTGTCACCGCGGTAGTCGACGCGTCGGCGGTGGCCGCCGCGGTGGCTGCGGGTCCGGCGGTCACGTCGGAGCAGCTGCGGGCGATGTTCGGGGCACGGCAGGTCGACATCGAGGCGGGCGTCGCTGCTGCGCGGCTGTTCGCCTGAAATCGTCAACTCAGGGTTGACGATGCTCGATCGTCAACCTATGGTTGACGCATGGTCGAACCAACGAAAATCCAACTCCCTGTCCGCCTCGACGATCTGATCGACGCCATCAAGAAAGTGCACGACGACGAGCTCGAGCAACTGTCCGACGCGGTCGTCGCGGCCGATTCCCTCGGCGATCTCGCCGATCACCTGATCGGTCACTTCGTCGATCAGGCGCGCCGGTCGGGTGCGTCGTGGACCGACATCGGCCAGAGCATGGGCGTGTCGAAGCAGGCCGCGCAGAAGCGATTCGTGCCGAAGGGGCCGGGCGGATCCGATTCCGCGATGGACGCCTCCGAGGGCTTCAAGCGGTTCACCCCTCGGGCCAAGAACGTCGTTGTCGCGTCCCAGAACGAGGCGAACGCCGCGGGCAATGCCGAGATCGCTCCCGCTCACCTGGTTCTCGGCTTGCTGACCGAGAAGGAGTCGATCGGTACCCGTTTCCTGCTGTCCGACGGCCGGACCGAACAGCAGGTGCGCGACGCGGCGCAGGCGTTGCTTCCCGCGTCGGAAGGCCGGTCCCCCGCGCTGATCCCGTACGACGCAGGCTCGAAGAAGGTGCTCGAACTCACCTTCCGCGAGGCTCTGCGTCTGGGGCACAACTACGTCGGGACCGAGCACGTGCTGCTGGCAATGCTCGAGTTCGAGAACGGCGCAGGTCTGCTCACCGACCTCGGCCTGGAGAAGAACGCCGTCGAGGAGCAGTTGGTGGCGGCTCTCGGCTCCCTCTGAGCGCTGCGCCTCTGTCGCCTGTTCGGACGGCTCTGTCTCGTCAGTCCTTTCGGCTCGCGAAGCAGGCGCCGGCGGCGATGAGCGCGCTGACGAACATGGCGATCACCATGGGAACGGCCGTCTCCTCGCCGCCGAGGCCGACAAGTGGCGAAATGACTGCGGCCAAACCGAATTGAAGTGCTCCCAGCACTGCCGAGCCGGTGCCGGCAAGCTGCGGAACCTGTGCGACGGCAAGGCTCGTCGCGTTGGCGAAGACGAAACCCTCGGCCACCAGGGTGAGGAACAGCAGAACGAGCGTCGGCCACAGGCTGATCCCAACCATGACGAGAACGAGCAGCAGTGTGGTGGTGACGACGAGGGCGGTAATTCCGGCGGTCATCATGCGCTGCAGAGGGATTCGATCGGCGAGCTTCGCGGTGATCGCACTTCCGACCATGAGTCCGAGTGCGTTCACGGCGAAGGCCGCCGAGTACTGACCCGCCGACAGGCCGAGCATGTTCTGGAGTACGAAGGGTGACGCGGAGATGTAGGCGAACATCACGCTGAACGCGAAGGCGAACGTCAGTGTGTAGGACAGGTATCGGCGGTTCTTCACCACCGTTCCCATGCCGCTGATCATCTGAGCGATGCCTCCGCCGCGGCGGTTCTCGCGGTCCAGCGACTCGGGAACCAATGCGATGGCGCACAGGAGCATCACGGCGGTCAGTCCGGCGATGATCCAGAAGACTCCGCGCCATCCGAGGGAGTCGACGACTGCGCCGCCGATGAGCGGTGCGATGACCGGCGCGACGCCGCCGATGATCATCATCAACCCGAACAGTTTGGCAGCGTGGCTTCCTTCGGTGCGGTCGGCGATGATCGCCCGCGACAGCACGACCCCCGCTGCACCGGCGAGCCCTTGCACGAACCTGGCAGCGATCAAGAACTCGACCGACGGCGCGAGTGCGGATGCGATGCCCGCAGCGAGACACACGGCTGCCCCGACGATCAACGGGACTCTGCGGCCGAGTTTGTCCGACAGGGGTCCGATGATCAGCTGTCCGATGGCGAGGCCGATGAGAAAGGTGGTCAGGGTGAGCTGAATGCTGCTGGCCGAGGTGTTCAGATCGGCTGCCATCGCCGGAAACCCGGGGAGGTACATGTCGGTCGCGAGAGGTGGTACGGCGGTGAGCAGTGCGAGTACGCCGATGAGTACGGCGCTCGGTGCTGCGGTCCGGGAAGGCGTGGTGGTAGTCATCGGCTACGACAATAGCTTATAAAATTATATGTATTATGTCGGTGTGACGGATACGACCGACCCCGCAGTCCTCGCCTCGGTGCTCCACGATCTGAGTTGGATCATTCAGCGCACGGATCGCGTGGAAGAGCTCGGCATCGAACGGCTCCCCGCGCCCGAGGTCACCGTGCTCAAGCAGATCGACAGGAACGCAGGCATCGGTGTGTCCGCACTCGCGGACATGCTGGCGATGCAGCCTTCCAACGTCAGTGCGGCAGTCCGCACCCTCGTCGAACGTGGGCTCGTGGTCAAGACTCCGTCGCCGACGGACCGGCGTGTCACGCAACTCGAGGTCACCGATCGGATGCGGCGCAACCGAACTCGCATCGAAGCAGCATGGTCGGCTCGAATCACCGAGGCGCTGAGCCGACTTCCCGACGAAGCTGCCGCGCAACTCGTGTCGGCAGCACCGGCCCTGATGCTGCTGACGAACGAGCTGCGCGACCGCACTTAGCTCACGGCGCCGGTCGAATCGTCCGGGCCGACGGGCAGTCGAGTGTCCTCCTCGATGAGGCTCGCGACGACACCGCCCGCGGCGCGGACGCCCGCTGCGGCAGAACCGATCACGTTCTCCATCGGGGCGGCGACGTTGCCCGCGGCGTAGACGCCGGCAACCGACGTCGCGCCGGTCTGATCCGTCGCGACGAACGACGCCCCGGCGGGTACGTCGCCCATCATCATGTCGGTGACCTCCAGTCCGAGGCTCACCAGAACGCCGGCGTTGGCGGTGAACGTCGGCTTGGTCACAACGGCGTCCACCGGAACCACCGAACCGGTGGTCAACTGGATGCCCACGAGCGCATCGTTCTCGACGGCGATCTTCTGTACGGCATCCGATATCACCGTGACACCCCGCGCGGCGAGCTTCTTCGATTCGTCTACGGTGGGCGTGAATTCGCGGGTGAAGAGCACCACGTCGTCGACCCACTGCCGCCACATCAGTGCCTGATGAACGCCGAAGGGGCTCCCGATGATGCCGACCTTCTTGTCGCGCACTTCCCAGCCGTGGCAGAAGGGGCAGTGCAGAACGTCGCGTCCCCACCGATCGACGAGACCGTCGATGTCGGGAAGTTCGTCCGTCAGGCCTGTAGTCACGAGCAGGCGTCGGGCGGTGAGGGTGGCGCCGTCGGCGAGTTCGACGGTGAAGTGGTTGCCGTGCGCGGTTGCCGCCGTCGCCGTGCCCTCCTGGATCACTGCGCCGTAACTCTGCGCTTCCGTGCGCCCGCGAGCGAGGAGTTCGAGCGGGGGAATTCCCTCCAGCCCGAGGTAGTTGTGGGCGTGCTCGGCCGGCGCGTTGCGCGGAGATCCTGCGTCCACGACGAGGACTCGCAGGCGTGCACGCCCGAGCGTCACCGCCGCTGCTAGTCCAGCCGGGCCGCCGCCGACGATGATGACGTCATGGTCGAGGTGTGTAGTCATGCGTCCACTGTGGCCCACTCGTAACCGTCTGGCAAGTAGGTTTGCCGATTCGGCAAAACGCGTTCCTCGGACGTATCGGCCTTGACCTCGAGTTCGGTTCAGGTTGCACCGTGGAGGCATGCACACGACATACGACGAACTGGCCGGCTTGATGACGCGCATGACCGGCGACGAAAAGCACGACGCGAGTGCGACGTCCACGCTCGATGTCATCTGGGTTCTGTATTCGACGATCCTGCGCACGGACCCCTCGAACCCGTCCGATCCGAGGCGGGACCGATTTCTGGTCTCGAAAGGCCACGGGCCCATGGCCTATTACGCTGTCCTCGCGTCGGCGGGATTCCTCACCGAAGAACAACTCGACGGATTCGGACGGTTCGACTCCCCCCTCGGTTATCACCCGGACCGCACGCTCGTACCAGGCGTGGAGATCTCCTCGGGTTCGCTGGGGCACGGCATCGGACTGGCTACCGGCACGGCGACGACGTTGGCGCTCCGAGGTTCCGACGCGCGCGTGATCGTTCTCGTCGGCGACGCGGAGCTGGACGAGGGAAGCAACGCCGAGGCGATCCAGTATGCGGGTCGCGCTGGGTTGGGAAATCTGACGGTCGTCGTCATCGACAACCGATCGGCCGGCCTGGGCTGGACAGGCGGAATCGGGGCGCGGTTCGCAGTCGAGGGATGGGCCGCCGAGGACGTCGACGGTCGTGACCACGACGCGCTGCACCGCGCATTCTCCAGACGGTTCGCAGTGCCCAATGTTGTTGTTGCACATACCGAGAGCAAGGAGTGAGAATGCTGGACACAGCGGCGAGGACGACCACGATCACCGACCAGCGCGAGCGCTTCTACCGAACGATCCCGGACCTGCTGGCCGCGGACGACAGACGCTTGCTCGTGCTGGCCGAGATCGGGGCGGGATACATCGCACCCCACGTCACCGATGCAGTGCGAGATCGTGTTGTCAACGTGGGAATACGGGAGCAGCTGATGATCTCGTTCGCGGGAGGCGCAGCGCTGGCAGGGATGCGCCCGATCGTGCACACGTTCCCACCGTTCCTGGTGGAACGGCCCTTCGAACAGGTGAAACTCGACCTCGGTCATCAAGGCGTCGGGGCAGTGCTCGTCAGTGCAGGGGGCTCGTATTCGATGGCTGCCGGCGGCGAGACTCACTTCGGGCACCGTGACGTGGCGCTGCTCGACACCCTGGACGGCTGGCGAGTGCACGTGCCCGGAGACGCCGACGAAGCCGAGAGCGCGTTGCGGTCCGCAATGGACGGCGACGATCGGGTCTACATCCGGTTGGACGGCACATCCAACGCGCGGCCGTATGCCGAGCATCCCGGTCTGACGGTTCTGCAGCGAGGGAGTCGCGGCACGGTCGTCGCGGTGGGGCCGACGGCCGACAACGTAGTTGCCGCTGTGCGCGATCGAGATGTGACCGTCCTTTACGCCGAACGCGTCAGGCCGTTCGACAGAGCAGGTCTCCGCACTCACCTCGCCGGAAACAGCGTCGCGATCGTCGAGCCGTACCTCGCTGGTACCTCGGCTCGCGAGGTGGCGCTGGCGCTGGTGGACGTACCGCACCGGCAACTCGGTGTCGGCGTCGGGCAGCAGGAGCTCCGCAAATACGGAACACCGACCGAGCACGAGCGCGCGCACGGACTCGACGTCACAGGTATTCGTACGTCGCTGGATGCCTTCTTCGGATTCTGAGTCGGTTTGGACCGCCCCAACCAAGTCGATCGACGGTAGAACCCCAGCTCAGCGGACTGTCTACGACTTGAAGGGCTCGCTGGGGTGAGGTTGACTCGACGTGGGAACCGCCGTAGTCACGGACCGCAGGGATCGACGTTGGGGGGATACATGAGGAGAGGACAGCACTCGCACCGGCGAGGTGACGTAGTGGTGGCCGCGCGCAACCTGGGCAAGCGCGCATGGTGCAGCGGGGTACCGGCCGGAACCGTCGGGGTGGTGGTCGACATCGACTGGCTCGGGGATCTACGCGTGGAATTCGACATCGCCGGAGATTGGCTCTCCGGTCGATGCGTCGTCGAAAAGGTCGTGACCGACAGTGACGTACACCTGCTCAGGCCCGCCGAGCGTCGGCTGACCGGAACCTGAGGTCACCGACGCACGGGGATCATTCGGTGTCGGTGGCGGGGCCGTCGTGGGTCGCGCCGCCCTCACCGGACCAATCCCCGGACTCCTCGCCCGCAGCGGGGTCGGACTGAACGTCGTCGTCGGCACCCGTCGGCGACGTGTCGGTATCGGTCGTGGCGGGATCGGGGTTCTTGTTCGTTTCACTCATGCGGCCCGGTTACCCCGAGTGCGGGATCTCAACCCGCGATGATCTCGCGAAGACGCTCGGTGTCCTGCGAGGTCCAGCCCTCGGGCTGAAGGATCTCGGCCCACAGGTCGACGGCGTCCTCGCCGTAGTTGTGACCGTATCCCGGCGGAACGTCGGTGGAGAACACCATGTCGAACGTCGTCTGCCAGAAGGTGACGAACGGGAACCATCGAACGCCGGGGTCGACGTCGACTCCACGGGGCTCGCGCAGCCAGTCCGGTTGATGCAGAAGAAGATCCGGCGACCACCACGTGATGGGATCCGACGCGTGCTGCCAGTACACCACACGGGGTTCGGCCCAGGGAGTGCCGATGTCGAGATCGCTCGGTCTGCCCGCGAACCGGACGTAGCGGCCGTCCGATATCACCGGGAGGATCTCGCGTGAACCCGCGTCGCGGTCCGCCGTCGTCTCCGCCCACTGCTTGGTGAAGTTGGGGTTACCGACCCACAGAGCACCGTCGGTGCGCGCCACCATGTCCCGTGCGCCACCGAAGGCGTCCTGCCCGCCGTACGCCCCCAGGCTCTCTCCGAATGCCACCAACTCGGGCCGCGTGCCCTCGGGGCGTTCGAGGATTGCGTCGTACACCTTGTCGAACAGCGCGCGTCCTGCTTCACGCGGTGAATCACGATCTGCGAGAAACGCTATGGGGCTGGGCAGGAACGAGTACTGCATCGACGCGATCGCCGTGTCGCCGCCGTTCATGTACTCGAACGATCCGGCGACGGCTTCGTTGACCCAGCCGCGTCCGGTGGTGGTGGCCACGGCGACGACGGCCCGGTCGAACGCACCGGTACGTTCCAGTTCCGCGACGACGCGGTCGGCGGCCTCGTCGATCGAATCGGCCTCCGCAGCCCCGACGTACGCCCGGATCGGCGTGAGAGCATCTGCACCGGTGAACGATTCGATCTGTTCGGCAGTCGGGCCGGACGCGACGAATCGCCTCCCCTCCATTCCGAGTGAATTCCAGTCTTCGTACGAGTCCGGTGAACCCGATTTCTCCATCGCGTCAGGCTGCTCGACGCCGGGGTGGCTACCTTCGTCGGCCAGTTTGGACGAGCTGGCAATGGTCGCGATGAGAACGTTGTTCACCGCTCCGTTGACGACGAACAGCGTCAGGATCGTGACGACGGCGATTCCGATTGCCTTCGCCGCGGGGATCGGTACGAACCTCGTGCACAGAACGGCCAGCCGACGAGCGCACCAGCGTAGTCCGCGAGCGGCGAGAAGCAGGAGGACGGCAACGACGACTGCGACGAGAAGTACTGCCAAATAGAGGATTCGGCCCGGACCTTCTACGTCGACCTCGACGAGCTGTCGTACGATCTGCTGCCACCACGATCCGAGTATCAGAAACAGTGGCACCACGATCGCGGTGAACACCGCCAGACCCCACCCCCCGTAGCGCTTCGTCGCATCGGACCATCGAGGACGAATTCCGCACCGATGCACCAGCCACACCACGGCGCAGCCGACGCCGTATCCCGTGGCGATGCTGATGCCCGACGCGACGCCCTGCAGATACCAGGCGCGCGGCAGCAGGGACGGGGTCATCGAGAAGGTGAAGAACACGACGCCGAGGAACAGAGCGGCCGGTTCGAGTCGCGAGCTGAACAGCCGCAGCGAGTGCATCGTCACATAGTAGAACCGAAGGCGCGGAACGGGGCCGTTTGTCAGTCGGGACGGTTGTGGATCACGCCGCGATCCACAGTGCCCGGTTTCGCCAGCGCGAGTGCATGTTCGCGCGCGCCGATGTGCTCGAAGTACCGTCGGGCAGAGCGAACGACCGCCGCGTGGGCATCGTCGGTGATGATCCGGTCCCACCATGCGCCGTAGAGGGATTCGAAGCCGAACGGGGCAACCATGTTCACGGCGCGCAGGATGGTGTCCGGATGTTCGGGAATCAAGTTGGGATAGCTGTACATGAAACCGACCCAGCGGCGGTCGGCAACCACGGTGAAGATGTCACCCGCGCACAGCGCCCCGCGCCCGTCGACGCCGTCGGCCCAGTGCATGACCGTTCCGCCGTCGAAGTGGACGCCTGCACGGAGGAGGGTGCGGCCGGGCAGTACTTCCGTGCGCTCACCGGACCACAGGACGACGTTGTCGGTCCGCGTCAGCCAACGGGCGTCACGTTCGTGAACGTAGATGGGGGCGTCGTCGAAGGCGTGGGACCACTCGACCATCGAGCTGTAGTAGTGCGGATGCGACAGTGCGATCGCGGAGATGCCGCCCAACTGGGCGACTCGGTCGACGGCATCGTCGTCGATGTAGGTGACCGAATCCCACATGACGGTCCCGCCGTGGCCGGGGACGAGGAGTGCACGCTGTCCGATGGCGAGCGCGGGGGAGGTCGCGAGTCCCCACAGACCCGGAATTTCCTCACGGATCTCGACGCTGTGGCCCTGCTCCCGGAGTTCCGCGAGCGACGTCCATCGCTGGCCGTCGTAGCCGACGTACTGCCGCTCGTCCTCGCAGATGATGCACGTGGCGGGAAGAACGTCGCGGCCTGCGGAGTCGTGGTCGTACTGGACTCCGCAGGTCGCGCAGATCGGCAGCCGATCACCCGTGACGGACACCCGAAGGAGGGCTGTCAGAGGAGAGCGAACTGTCAGAGACCGAAGGGGAGAACGCCCGGCTGCAACTCGAAGCCGCTGCTGCCGGCGGACGCGGTGCCGACGCCGCCGAGGATCAGGTTGATGAAGTTCGTGATCATAGGTGTCTCGTCTTTCGTATGTATTCCAGGTGAACCCGGTC
The DNA here is from genome assembly GCF_002259425.1 of Rhodococcus sp. 14-2470-1a. Taxonomy (NCBI): domain Bacteria; kingdom Bacillati; phylum Actinomycetota; class Actinomycetes; order Mycobacteriales; family Nocardiaceae; genus Rhodococcus; species Rhodococcus sp. 14-2470-1a. The sequence continues at coordinate 23,388 of NZ_NPFZ01000025.1, read as the reverse complement.
GAGGGTACCGGTCGAATGCGGGCCCGACCAGGTACACGGGCCCGTCGGCACTGGGAGGTTCCTGTGAATCGCTACTCGTGGTCTCCTGGGACGCATGGCGCACACACGATCTCGTAGGCAGTTCTTCGTCATCGCAGGTTCGGCGGCTCTCGCGGTCTCCTGTGGCACGGACCCCTCCCCCGACCCCGCTGGATCCAGGCAGTCGGATGCCTCCGAACAACAGCCGACCGGCGCCGAGAAGCAGTTCGCCGCGCTCGAGCAGCGGAGCTGACGGCGTTCGCGCGATCCCTCGGCGACGCTCAGTTCCGTCTGGACCGCATCGAACCCGACCTGAACACCGCCCTGCCCGGCGACGACCGCGACACCACGACCCCGGCCGGCCTCGCCGCGGGATATCGGTCCCTGCTCACCGACGGGCCGCTGTCGAACTCGTCGAGAGCCACGCTCCTGGACTGGATGGCGGGCACGCAGACGTCGGACACCCGTTTCCGAGCCGGAGTTCCAGCCGGCTGGACGACGGCGGACAAGACCGGCACCGGGTCCTATGGAGTCTCCAACGACGCGGGTCTTCTGCTCGGGCCCGACGGGCGGCGAATTCTCCTGGTCGTGCTGTCGAGAACCGCGAACGACGATCCCGACGCCGCGGCCATGAACGAGTTGGTCGCAGACGCCGTCCGGGAAATCGGCGCGCGGGAGTAACGTCGTCCACTATGCGGCGCGCAGCACCGGGGATTTCTGTATCCACCAGGTTCACTGCTGCACTCGTCCTGGGCGCGGTGAGCATGCTGGCCGCCTGCTCCACCGAATCCCCCGACGCTCCCGAGTCCTCCGCGGTCGAGTCGTCCGGGCTCGAATCGCCCGGGCTCGAATCGCCCGGGCTCGAATCGCCTACGCCGACGGTCTCCGGCGGCACGGACATCGACTACGTGGCACTGGGTGATTCGGCAGCATCGGGGCCGTTGATTCCCCGGTCGACGGGGACGCCCGGGTGCCTGCAGTCCGACTCCAACTATCCGCATGTCCTCGCCGGGCTCGTCGGTGCGGCGTCGTTCACGGACGTCTCCTGCTCCGGGGCGCGGTCGGAGAACATCGTCACCGAGCAACAACAGACCAACAGTGGGCCGATCCCGCTGCAGCTCGATGCGTTGTCGTCGGACACCGATCTGGTGACCGTCACCATCGGCGGCAACGACGTCGACCTCGTCGGGCAGGCCCGCGGATGCGTCAACTTCTCACCGGAGCCGAACGGAGAGTCGTGCGCGGACGCATCGACCGCCGGAGGCACCGATGTGCTTGCCGACGCCATCGCCGCGGCGGCTCCTGGGTGGGGTGAGGTGTTCGAGGCCATCGGCGAGAGGGCGCCGAACGCGCAGGTGGTCGTCGTCGGATACGGAACGTACGTTCGCCCCGGTGGGTGTTACGGAACGCAGGCGGTGTGGGCCCGCGATGCGGATTATCTGCAGGCGAGCGTCGACCGGATGAACGACGCACTGGCCCAGCAGGCAACCGAGCACGGTGCTCGGTTCGTCGACGTGCGTCCGGTCAGCGTCGGACACGATGCATGTGCCGCACCCGCGGAGAGGTACCTCGAAGGTGTCGTTCCGGCGAATCCCGCAGCGCCGCTGCATCCCACTGCCGCGGGAATGGCGGCATTCGCCCGGGTCGTCGCGGATTCGATCGGTCTCTAGCTGACTGCGCCCGACGGGGGTGCACCGATTCAGCTGTCCGAAGAGTGAGCGGGCCAGGATCGTAGAAGTGGACCGATACATCGGCGTCCGTCGGTGACACTGTGGGAGGCATGGTGTCCACGGCAGCTGTGCTGGGTGTCTTCGCTGTCGCTCTGGCGATGGTGCTGACTCCCGGCCCCAACATGGTGTATTTGGTGTCGCGCAGCATCTCTCAGGGACGCAGTGCTGGACTGGTGTCCTTGGGCGGTGTCGCGCTGGGGTTGGTGGTGTACGTGATCGCCACCAATCTCGGCCTCGCTGCCGTGTTCGCGGCGGTCCCGACGCTGTATCTCGTGATCAAGATCGTCGGCGCGTGTTACCTGCTGTGGTTGGCTGTCTCGGCTGTGCGCGGTACGACGAAGGTGTTCGAAGTCGAGGGCTTGCATCGGGATTCGAACCGCAGATTGTTCACGATGGGGCTGTTCACCAACCTGCTCAACCCCAAGATGGCCATCATGTACATCTCGGTGATTCCACAGTTCGTCGATCCCGCGGCGGGTTCGGTGTTCCTGCAGGGCATCGCCCTGGGTGGGGTGCAGATCGGTGTCGCGGTGACCGTCAATGCGCTGATCGTCGTCGGTGCCGGGTCCATCGCTCGGTTCCTGGCGTTACGTCCGACCTGGATGAGGATGCAGCGCTACGTCATGGGAACTGTGTTGGGGCTGTTGGCTGTTCGGCTCGCGACCGACGGAAGCCGCCCGGCTCCTGCGTGAGCGTCGCTTGTCCGAATCCTGCCGTTCGCGCATCATGTCCGACGCGGCAGGCCCGGCGACGAAGTGAGCTCTGCTCTCGGCCAGAGTGCGTCCGGTACGCCGATCGACGAAGACCGGGTCGATGGTTTCGCCGTCGGCGTCGACGAGAACGACCTCTCGGTCCTCGTGTTCGATGTGTTCGTTGCCCCACGCGTACAACGCCACGATGACCGAGCTGAGTTCACGGCTGCGCTGCGTGGCGACGTACTCGAATCGCGGAGGCCGATCACTGTACCGGCGACGCTCGAGCAACCCGGATTCGACGAGCGATTTCAGCCTGCGCGTCAACATGTTCGGCGCGATGCCGAGGTTCTGCTCGAACTCGTCGAACCGGGTGAAGCCGTCGAGGGCGTCGCGCAGGATCAGGAGCGTCCACCACTCTCCGACCTGTTCGAGCGCGGACGCGATAGGGCAGCCCATCGTGTCGAAAGCGTTGCGCTGCACGGTTTGTACCTCGGCCTTACCTCGGAGGGATGACCAGCAGTGAGCTCGTGCCGGTAGCGACGAGCTTACCGTCCTTGTCCACGATCGAACCTTCGGCGAAGATCACGCGTGAGCCCCGCTTGGTGACCGTTCCCGTCCCGACCAGCGGACCGGAGGTGTCGAGAATGTTTCTGAGGTAGCTGACGTTCAGATCGATCGAGGTGTAGCCGACGCCGGCGGGCAGCGTCGTGTGCGCGGCGCAGCCCACGAGGGTGTCCAGAAAGGTGCAGGCCAACCCGCCGTGCACGGTACCGATGGGGTTGTAGTGCGCTTCGGACGGTGTGCACTCGAAGACGACCTTGCCGTCGCTCACCTCGACGGGAGCGAACTGCATGAGGACCGCAATGGGCGGTGGTGGCAGTTCGCCGGAGGCCACCGCCTGCATGATTTCCAATCCGCTCAGCGTCGAAGCGTGACGCAGCACCTCTCGGGGGCTGACCCAGGAGAAAGTCTGCGAACGCTGGTGTTCCTCGGTGAGCATGGCTACCCCTCGCAGCTAGTGACTTGCACGATGCAAGTCAGTATGCGCCTCGGCTCCCATTCCCGCAAAGTCGACCCGCAGGCGACTCCTCGTCGCAGTGGGGGCTTCAGTCCAGATCGGACATGTCGAGGACGAATCGGTAGCGAACGTCGCCCTTCCTCAACCGATCGAACGCGTGGCCCACCTCGGCGGACGGCACGGTCTCCACATCCGCGGTGATCCCGTGTTCTCCGCAGAAATCCAGCATCTCCTGCGTGTAGCGACGTCCACCGCTTCCCGCCGAGCTCAAGGACTTCCGGCCCACGAGAAGGTCCATGATCTCGATGGACTGCGGACCGAGGAAACCCAGCGAGCACAGGGTGCCGTCCAAGGCGAGAAGCGACAGGTAGGGCGCGACGTCGTGCGGAACGGGTACACAATCGACGATCAGATCGAGGCTCCCGCGCGCGGCGAACATCTGCTCGGTGTTCGTGGACACGACCGTGCTGTCGGCGCCCAGTGCGGCGGCCTCGCCGACCTTCGTCGCCGACGTCGTGATGACCGTGACCTCGGCGCCCAGTGCTCGAGCGAACTTCACGGCGAGGTGACCGAGACCGCCGATCCCCGCGATCCCGACGCGTACTCCCGGACCCATGTTCCATCGCCGCAGCGGTTCCCAGACGGTGACACCTGCACACATCAGCGGGGCAACGGCGGCCGGATCGAGGCCGACCGGGCGGCGGTAGACGAACGCGTCGCGGACCACGTATTCCCGCGAGTACGCGCCGATCGTCGTCGTCCCGTCGATTCGATCGGTTCCGCCGTAAGTCAGTGTCGGAAACTCGCGGCAGAAGTTCTCCTGGTCGGCGACGCACATGTCGCATCGACCGCAGGAGTCGACGATGTTGCCCACCGCCACGGCGTCGCCCACCGAGAAGTCCGTGACGTCGGAGCCGACGGCGGTGACGGTGCCGACGAACTCGTGGCCCGGTGTCACCGGGTAGGTGCCGGACGGATCGCTCGTCAGATGCAGGTCGGTATGGCACACGCCGCAGTGCGACACCTCGACGGCGACGTCGCCCGGCCGCAGTTCTCGTCGTTCGAGAACGGCCCTCTCCAGCGGGGTGTTCGGTGCTGTGGCGCGGTATCCCGTCGTGGCTCGCATGGCGTCTCCCGAGGTGTCGATGTGTTCGGCGGGATGGTTCCAACCAACTAGTTGGTCACACCACCGTAGCTGCTTTTGCCGAGGATGCAACCAACCAGTTGGTGACAGCAGGCTAGGCTGGCGCGCATGGGTGACGCAGTGGCAACGCGGGAGCGGATACTTCATGCCGCCACCGAGGAGTTCGCGCGCTACGGAATCGCCGGCGCGCGGGTGGATCGAATCGCGGCGAACGCGTCCATCAACAAGTCTCAGATCTACAGCTACTTCGGCAGCAAGGACAAGCTGTTCGACACGGTCTTCGACACCCGCGTCGACGAAGACATAGCCGGGGGTCCCCTCGATGCCGACGATCTGCCGGGTTACGTCACGTCGCTGTACGACATGTACCTGGGCGACCCTCAGCTGGTTCGTCTGCTGACCTGGGCGCGGCTGGAACGAACCCCGACCGGGAATCTGTTCCACCACCGCGGCGAGGACCACGACAATCAGAAGCTGGCACCGCTGCACGACGCGCAGAAGCGCGGGACGGTCGTGAACGACGTTGCCGTGGAGGACCTCTGGTCGATGGTGATTGCACTGGCAGCCACGTGGGCGCAGGCCGCGATAGTCCACGTCGCCGACTCCGACGAGAGCGACGCCGTACACGAGCGCCGCAAATCGGCTCTCGCCGAGACCGTCCGACGCGCGTTCTGTGTGTCGCAATCATGAGACGGCGACCATGAGACCACGACCATGAGTGCGAAGGCGCGCAGTCCGAAATCCCGTCGACCGCCCGCGACGCGCGCGGGAACGGCCGAGGCCGGAGAGTATCGAATCGACACCGGGACAGCGACACTCGTGCGCGATTCCCTGTCCGCCGACGGGTGGACGCTCGAGGTGAACGGCGTACCCAGCTCGCACATCGACGCCCTGGATCCTCAGCGGCTCGATTTCGAGTACATGAGGTGGATCGCGTCTCTCGTCGAGCATCACGATTCTTCGGGCACGTCTGCTTCGCGCTCCGCATCCTCGAACGGCAAGCTGCGGGCCCTGCATCTCGGCGGTGGCGCGTGCACCCTCGCGCGGTACTTCTCGGCGGTGTATCCCGATGCGCGGCAGGTGGTAGTCGAGTTGGACGGCAAGCTCGCGGAGTTGGTACGTGACTGGTTCGATCTACCTCGTGCACCGCTGCTCCGCATCCGGGTGGGCGAGGCGCGTGCCGTCACCGAAACCTTGTCCGAGAACAGTCGCGATCTGGTTGTGCGAGATGTGTTCGCCGGTGCGGTGACTCCGCGGCCACTGACCACCCGGCAGTTCACCGAGCATGTCCGACGGGTTCTGTCGCCCGGCGGACTGTACGTGGTCAACTGCGGCGACACCCGGGACTTGACGATGGCGAAGCGTGAGGCCGCGACCATCGGTGAGATCTTCCCGTACACCTCGATCGTCGCCGATCCGGCGATGCTCAAGGGCCGTCGTTACGGCAACGTCGTGATCGCGGGGAGCGACGTCCCACTCGGCGACGACCCGGCACTGGCCCGGGAGTTGCTGGGCGGCGCAGTCCCCGCTCAGGTCTGGACGGACGAGCGGGTGCGGGCGTTCTGCCGCGATGCGAAGCCGCTGTCCGACGACGAGGCATAGGCTGGGCCGAACAGCTGCACAGCCGAATGCTCGAAAAGAAACTACCCAGGAGATTCACCATGACGTTGGTTGCCCTGCTCGATGTGACACTGAAGCCCGAAGCCCTCGACGAGGGCAAGCAGGTTCTCGGACGGGTGCTCGCCGAGACGCGGGCGTTCGAGGGGTGCCTCGGGGTGGACGTCCTCGTCGACCATGAGGACGAGACCCATTGGATCGCTTACGAGCGTTGGGAATCGGCGGAGGCGGACGCCAAGTACCGTGAGTTCAGGGCAGGTCCGGGCAAGACCACCGAGTTGGGTCCACTGTTGGCTGCCGTGCCCGGGTTGACCAAGTACACGGTGTCCGACATCTAGGTGGTTACCGGACGACCGGTGTAGAAACCCTGCACCATGTCGACGTCCAGTTCGACGGCAACGCGGAGTTCTTCCTCCGTCTCCACGCCCTCCATGATCAAGGTCGCACCGACCTCACGCGCGAACGCGGCGAGAGCCGCTGTCGCCGCTCGCCGTGTCGGGTCGGTGTCGATCCCGTGGACGAGGGTGTAGTCGATCTTCAGTGTGTCCGGCTTGAGTTCGACGACCTGCCTGAGGCCGGAGAATCCCGCGCCGACGTCGTCGATGGAAATGCGAACGCCTGCCGCTCGTAGCCCCTCGACCGATCGGGCAATGGCCCGGTAGTCGTCCACGCGTTCGTGTTCGGTGATTTCGAGGTAGAGCACCCGAGAGTGAAGGTGGGGGCGCAGCCGCGACAGCAGATCCGTCGAGCGGATGGTGGACGCGGACGCGTTCAGCGAGACGAACGCCGTCTCCGGCAGGACGTGCATCGCACTCAATGCGGCGTCGATCGCGGCCAGTTCGAGTTGTGGTCCGACTCCGGCCGCGGTCGCGTCCTTGAACCACATCAGTGGGGATCCGTGTCCGAACGGAAAGCGCGACAGCGCTTCGTATCCCACGACGGCAGTGGTCGCAGTCTCGCAGATCGGCTGGAACACCACCGTCGGGCCGCCGTCGGAGACGAGACTTTCGATCCGGTCCCGAACCAGCAGTGGATCGTGCGAGCGGCGGGGATCTCCGTCGGAGTGTTCCTGTTTGTTTCGGTACAGCTCGATGTCCGCCAACGCGATCAATTTTCGGACGAGGGTGCCGGTGGCGTCACCGCGAATGGTCGTGTCTCCGGCCGATCCGACGCTCGTCGTGAAGGGCGGACCGCTGAACGATTCTTCCAGCGCGGCGCGTAGCCGCTGCTCGGCGTCGTCGACCTCGGCGCGAGTGCCGATGTGCACGCAGACGAACTCGTCTCCGCCGAGCCGTGACACCACCGAGTCCGTGGTCGGGTCGTTTCTGCCGTCTCCACTCCCGGTCGACGCCGCCTGCTGCAACCGGTCTGCGACCTCGACGAGAACGGCGTCACCGGTCGGGTGTCCGTAGCGGTCGTTGACGGCCTTGAACCGGTCGATGTCGACGACCACCACGCCGATTGCTCGGGATTCCACCTTCGTGCCTGCTCGGGCGTAGTTCAGTTGGTCGACCATGTCGAAGAGTCCGCGGCGGTTCCACAACCCGGTCAACGAGTCGCGGAGTCCGACCTGTGCGCGTTGACGAAGGAAGCGAATGTAGGGGCGCAGCGCGAACGGTGTGATGAAGAGAGAGCCGATCGTGACGACGCGTGAGGCGACCGACCACGGTTCCATACCGCTGCGGGCCGCCATCACAGCGAGATAGACAAGAACGAGGGCGGCGAGAATCAGGTGCGCAGTGAGTACTCGCGGCGACGTTCCGACGATGGCGAACAGCGCGACGATGGCGAACATCGCGCACCCAGGCATGGCCACGAACGGTGATTCGTGCGCGAGGAGAACGAAGAGGATGCCGATGTCCGCCCACAGGACGTACACGTTGGCCATCCGCCGGCTGGGCCACCGGCCCAGGATCCAGGCGAGAGCAACCGGAACCGTCGACGCCGACGCCAGCGCCACCAATACCGATTCCACGTCGGTGAACTGCCCCGACGGGATCATCAACAGGCCGGCGATACCGAAGGACGCGGTGAGAAGCCCGATCAGCTTTCGTCCCCAGGCTTCACCCTCGGGAGCTTCGGCGACCGGGACGTCGGGTTCGTAGGTGTTGATGCCGTGCCGAGTCGGCGGTTGGGGGTGCGACCGATCGGTCTGCGAATCCGAACCGGACTCGGTGACACCCTCCACGGTCACTGGACCTCTCGTTCGCTCGACGCCGATCGAGCCTGCGTCGAGCGAGGCAGGCGCACTCCCTGTACTTCGAGGGCCCCCACCCCGTCGAATCGACCTGGTCGAACCGTACCAGCGATCAGGTTATGCGACGGGGTTTCGGGCAATCGGACGTCAGTCGGTACCGGACTCGATGGCGGCGTGGTCGAGGGCGTCCGAATTGACCTGGTCGGAGTTTCCGCCCGCGGAAATGGCTGCTGCCCCACCGGCGGGAACCTGACCGACGAGATCCTCGAACGCCGTGACCTGATGCTGGGAGGCGTACTGCTCGAGCTTGCTGCGCGAGTCCGCGATGTCCAGGTTGCGCATGGTCAGCTGACCGATGCGATCACCGGGGAAGAACGCCTGGTCCTTCGCGCGCTCCATCGACAGCTTCTCGGGGTGGTAGCTGAAGTTCGATCCCTGGGTATCGAGGATCGTGAAGTCCTGGCCGCGGCGCAGACGTACGGTGACGCTTCCGCTGACGACGTTGCCGACCCACCGCTGCAGGCCTTCGCGCAGCATCAGGGCCTGCGGGTCGAACCAGCGGCCCTCGTACAGCAACCGACCGAGTCGACGGCCCTCGTTGTGGTACGACGCGACGGTGTCCTCGTTGTGGACCGCGTTGATCAGGCGCTCGTAGGTGATGTGCAGCAGCGCCATGCCCGGTGCCTCGTAGATGCCACGGCTCTTGGCTTCGATGATGCGGTTCTCGATCTGATCGGACATGCCGAGACCGTGACGTCCGCCGATGGTGTTCGCTTCCATCACCAGGTCGACGGCACTGTCGAAGCGCTTGCCGTTGATCGCGACGGGACGGCCACGCTCGAACTCGACCGTGACGTCCTCGGTGTCGATGGCGACCTCGGGGTCCCAGAAGCGGACACCCATGATGGGGTTGACGATCTCGAGCGACGTGTCGAGGTATTCGAGGCTCTTGGCCTCGTGCGTCGCGCCCCAGATGTTGGCGTCGGTGGAGTACGCCTTCTCCGCGGAGTCGCGGTAGGGCAGGTTGTGCTCGGTGAGCCAGACCGACATTTCCTGACGGCCACCCAGCTCGGTCACGAAGGCCTTGTCCAGCCACGGCTTGTAGATTCGCAGTTCCGGGTTGGCGAGCAGACCGTAGCGGTAGAACCGCTCGATGTCGTTGCCCTTGTAGGTGGAACCGTCGCCCCAGATGGAGACGCCGTCCTCCTGCATCGCGCGGACCAGCAGAGTGCCGGTGACGGCGCGGCCGAGGGGTGTGGTGTTGAAGTAGGTCTGCCCCGACGAACGAATGTGGAAGGCGCCGCACGTCAGCGCGGCCAATCCCTCTTCCACCAGCGGTTCGCGGCAGTCGACGAGGCGAGCCTGCTCGGCACCGTAGGCGCGGCCACGGGCGGGAACGTCGGACAGATCCGGTTCGTCGTACTGGCCGATGTCGGCGGTGTACGCGTACGGGACAGCGCCGTGTTCACGCATCCACGCCACGGCAACGGACGTGTCCAGGCCGCCGGAGAATGCGATGCCGATGCGCTCATCGACGGGAAGTTCATGCAGTACCTTCGTCACGCGAGCATGGTATCTGCTCGATCAGCCCAGGTTGAAAACGGTACGAGCGAGGGTCGAACCGTTCACCTGGATCTCGAGCACATGTTCACCGGGGTAGTACCGGCGAGTGCTGATGGGCCGGAACGAATGTGACCGCGTGAGAACCGCGGGCGAGCCGGGTGCGAGCGTCCGTGTGGTCAATTTGAAGACCTTGGGGCTGCGTGTGCCGTTCGCTCGAACATGGTGAAGGACGTAGTCGACAGCGACCGCCTGCTCCGACGTCGACGCGAGCTCGAACCGGAACGTCAGCTCGCCGCCGCTGACCACGTTCGTCGGGGTCACCGTCAGGTCGTGCACCGTGACGCCGTCGGGCGGCGCGAAACCGAGCAGCGCCAAGGCGTCGGGATCGCCCTTCTTGACCAGGGTGCGCAGCGCGTGCCGAACGAGCCTCGGGGTGTTGTCGTCCGGCGCCTCGGTCCAGCGGCGTGCGGTCGTGACGACGAGCGTCGGGTCCGTGCGGCTCAGATCGTTCAGATGGTTGGCTACCGATCGACGCACGTACTCGGACTCGTCGCGGTACAGCGCGTCCAGGATGGGGACGGTCGCGTCGGGCCGGGCGGTGAGTGCCTTGACTCTCCTCGCCCACGGCAGAAACGGACGGGTGCCCTCGGTGGCGAGTCGGCGGACATGCTCGTCCTCGTGTGAGGTCCACGTCAGGGCCGCTTGGAGCGTGCGGTCCAGGTTCGCGTCCATGAAGGTCCTGATGGCGAACTCGGACGTCAGACGCGGGGTGAGGTCGGCGAGCAGCGCCAAGCCGGAATCGAACGTCGCGGTGTCCGCCGTTGTCGGTGCCACTTCCGGGCCGGGCTTGCTGGAAGTGGTTGCCCTGACGCCGACGGCCTCGGTGACGGGCCAGATCATCCATCCGGTGAAGGTGCTCTTCTTCAGCGCAGTGCGGATCTTCTTCTCGAACGGCGCGTAGGCCGCCGGCAGTTCGGCGAGCAGGGCGTCGCGGACGACGCGGGTACGGTCGCTCAGGCTCAGTCCGTCGAAGTCCCTGGTGGTGGCCAGTGTCGCGGGCATTCGCCCGCCGAGGTGCCGGACCAATTCGGTAACGACTCCGGCGCCGAGGAGTTCGTCGGCAGTGGGCATGTCACACCATGTCCTTCTTCGTCAGCCAGCGGAGAGTCGGCCACCCACAGAAGACCGGCAGCCAACACGTGAGCACGCGATAGAGCAGCACCGACGGGACAGCGACGCTCGCGGGGAGTCCGAACGCCGCGAGCCCGCCGATCAGGGCGGCCTCCACGGCGCCGACGCCACCGGGTGTGGGCGCTGCCGATGCGAGGGTTCCGCCGATCATCGTCACGACGGTGACGGTGACGAACGTGGTGCCGCCGCCGAACGCTTCCACGCTCGCCCACAGGGCCAGTGCGGCGCCCAGAGTGGTTGCCGCACAGCCGAGGACGATGATCGCGAATCGTTTGGGGTCCTTGGCCAGATCTCCGAGTTCACCGAACACCTCCTTCAGCTGCGGGCGCACGGCATTGCGCAGCCAGCGCCGAAGCGTCGGTACGAACAGGACGGTGCCGAGGATGCCGAGGACGACACCCGCGATCAGATAGAGCACCGTCGCGTCCGGTACGAAGTGCGCCAGGTCGGCCGATGTGCCTGCGGCGACGGAGAAGAAGACGAGCAACGAGACGTGCGTGATCACCTGGACCGATTGCTGCAGTGCCACAGCGGCGGTCGCACGTACCGCGCCGAGGCCGCCCTTCTGCAGAAAGCGGACGCTCAGCGCGAGGCCACCGACCCCGGCAGGCGTCGTCGTCGCGGCGAACGTGTTGGCCACCTGCATGATCGTGAGGTTCCGAAAGCTGACGAGTCCGGATGCGCACGCCCACAGTGCCGCGGCCGCACCGACGTACGTCAGCGCCGATACCGCGAGTCCGAGCAGTGCCCACCACCAGTTGGCAGTCTGCAACTCGGTGACGAAGGTCGGGACGGCGCTGATGAACGGGTAGGCGACGTACACGAGACCGATCAGCAGGACCAGTTGGATGATCTGGTTCCGGGTGAAGCGAGTGACCTGCTCGGTGGCGATCTTCTCGGTGCCGGTCTGCTTCACGACTTCGTCGCGTACCGACTTCATGATGCCCTTGCCGTCGGGGACGGACTCGAGCACGCGCGCGGGAATCGCGGTCTTGGTCAACCGCCCGGCTGCAGTGACGACGATGTCCTCGCCGAGGGTGTCGACGGCGATCCGGACTGCCCGCTCCTCACCGAAGAGCGCGGATGTCGAGATCAGAAGTTGCGCGACGTCGGACTGCATCTGCGCGTCCGATGCGCCCAGCTCGGCGCTGGAGAACCCGCCGAACAGGGCCGTGCCGTCGTCGTTGCGGAGCTCCGCGCTGCGCAGATCGCCGTGGGAGATCTGAACCTCGTGCAGTGTCTGGAGTCCGTTCCAGATGCTCGACGCCAACTCGTCGGGTGAGGTCTCGTCGACGGGGACGCCGCGGGGTGCGCTGTGGGCGTACAACGCCCAACCTCGGTCGAGTGCCGACACGGCCAGAGGCCTGCTGCTGGCGACGCCGAGGTCGCCGATGGCGATGCCCATCAGTGCGCGGTGTTCGACGGCTCGGCGCATCGACGCGTGCAGAGGCGCGCTCTCGCTGTTACGGAACGACAGCCATCGCCACACCTGTCGGAGGGCTCCCCCGCTACGTTGGTTCTGGCCGTACATCTCGACGATGATCTCGGGCTCCGGTCCTTCCGCTGCCGCCGAGAGAACCAGCGGGCCTGGCCCCGCAGGCTTCAGTACTTCCAGCGAGATGACGGTGTGACCGCGTTTGGCGAGGAGCCGGACGGCGGCGTCGAGCGGAACCTCGAGCGCAGGCGTGCCGACGACGAGAACGATCAGTGCGCCGACCAACCACCCGACGGACAGGCCGAGCATCGACCGAGCCGGCACGACGGTACTGACGAACAGGTGGATCGGCACGAAGGCGAGCAGCAGGAACCACCACACCCGACGCCACCGCGCGGGTAGCCACGGGCCGGACACCGTGAGGACGGCAGCCAGCATCGCGATCCAACGGGAGTCGTCGAGGAACTGGGACAGGAAGGTGTCGAGACGATCCGGCACGTCGAGGTGCCAGTCCGGGGTCGAGATACCGGTCCCGGTGATGGACAGGGACAGGCCTGCGATGAGTCCTGCCGCCGCATACCCCGCGAGGAGCTTCCATTTCCGTCCGGCGATCAACCCGATGAGGATGCCGAAGGGCAGTGCCAGAATCGCGACGCCGTACAGAAGGTAGACCAGATTCGACTGATCGGGGCTCAGTACACCCAGGATGTTCGACACCGACATCTCGAGGGCGTCCCACTGATTACGGGTGATGAGCGAGCCCGCGATGACCGTCGCGAGCAGCAGCACGGACAGCACCACACGCAGGATGTCGCTTGTCCGTCGGACGAGCGGTTGCAACAGACTCCCGGTGACCGGAATGTCCCGCCCGTCGACTCGCACGTGCGCCAACTTACCGTGGCGGTGCCGCCGACCGGCCGACTACCGCGCCAGTCGACGCACCAGCTCGTTACGAACAGCGGGCCATTCGGACTCGACGATGGAGAACACGACGGTGTCGCGCAGGGAGCCGTCGGGCATGCGTTGGTGGTTACGCAGGATGCCGTCCTGCTTGGCGCCGAGCCGTGCGATGGCGGTGCGTGATTGCAGGTTCATCCAATGGGTACGGAATTCGACTGCGATGCAGTGCATTTCCTCGAACGCATGAGTGAGCAGCAGCAATTTGCTCGCGGTGTTGGTTCCGCTGCGCTGAGCGGAGGTGGCGTTCCAGGTGGACCCGATCTCCAGTCGGCGGTTCGCGGCGTCGGCATTCATGTACGTCGTCATGCCGATGATCTGCCCCGTGTCGTTACGGCGCACGGTGAACGGCAGCATCGACTGGGCGTCGAGCAGGCCGAGTCGCCGATCGATCTCGGCGGCCATGTTCTCCGGCCTCGGCACCGAGGTGTACCAGAGGTTCCAGAGTTCACCGTCGCGAACGGCGTCGGAAAGTCCTTCGAGGTGGTCGTGGCTCAGCGGTTCGAGCGTCACGACGTCGTTGGTCAACGTCACCGGCTGCAGGAAAGTCACGCGGCCGACGATACGTCAGTGCGCTTGCGCGAGCGGGTGAGCAGCACGACCGAAGCGGCTGTCACCGCGACCAGCAGCGCAAGGACGACCACGACATCGTGGAATGCCGCCGCGTACTCGTGCGGATGGCCGGGAATCCCGGCTGCGGTGGCGTCGGCGACGGGGTTGTCGGGCATCGAGGCCGTGACGAACGCGGTGAGCGTCCACGCATAGCCGGCGACGAGCAGAGCCTCGCCGCCGATGCGGAACAGGTTGAGGACGCCCGCAGCCGTGCCGGTCTGCTCCGGGGGAACCGCCGCGAGAGCTTCTCCGTCGACCAAACCGATGGGTAGACCGAATCCCAGGCCGACGGCCACCATCGGCACCACGATCCACCACAGGGAAGAGTCGGGCCGCAGCGCGAGCATCCCGAGATCGCCCAGAACGAGAGCGGCGAGACTGACGCCGATGACCGTCTTCGGCGTAACCGACCCCGTTGTGATCAGCTTGGCCACGACGGCAGGTGCGAGCAGAACGGGGACCGTCATCGTCAGCATGAACAGGCCCGCGGACGTCGGATCCATCGATGTGATGCCGCTGAGTGCATTCGGCAGGTAGGTCAGGAGGGTGACGAATCCGATCGCGCCCGCGACGGGCACCAGGCACAGGCCGAGGAAGGTGCGGTTGCGTAGGAGGCCGACGTCGAGAATAGGGGCCGAGCCCACGCGTTCGGGCCGGACGCGCGGCAGTACGACTGTCCCCGCCAGCGCGACGATCAACACCGCTGCCTGCGCGAGAAAGACTCCTCGCCAGCCGATTCCGCCGACGAGGAAGCCGGAGATCGTGGGGCCGAGCGCAAGTCCGAGCCCGTTGACTGTGCCGAACGCGGCGAAAGCCGTTGCGCGGTCGGCACCGGTGTAGAGATGCGACAGGATCGATGTCGATCCGACGAGCACAGCCGCGGCGCCGATTCCGGCGATAACCCGGGCGGCGTCGAGGATCTCCACCGAGGGAGCGGCGGCACTCACGATGCCGGCCAGGCCGGTCAGCGCGACACCGAGCCGAAACGAGATGTGATGCCCGATGCGGTCCGACACTGCGCCCCACACGACCGTGAACAGCGCGAATACGAGGTTGAACCCGTTGACGACCCAGTGCAGCGGACCGGGGGCGTCGCCGAGGTCGCGCGCGATGTCCGGTAGTGCGATGGCCGTTCCCGCGATCGACATGGGTACGACGAATTGCGCCGCGAGAACGACGGTGTTCCAGGTCGATCGGGGCAACAGTCGCAAGGTCACGCTGCGCAGGCCGGAACTGAACGAGCGGTTCCCCGGCCTGCTGGACCTCATCGCCAACGAGTCGCCGTAAATCGGGTAGCACCGCGCGAGAGCACGCGTTAGCGTCGTCGACATGCACATCGCGATGATCGGCACGACGGCGCCGAGCCACATCTACCCTTCTCTCGGCCTGATCGTCGAGTTGGTGCGCCGCGGGCATCGGGTCACGTACGCCGTCGGTGAACAGCTGGCCGGGCTGGTCGAACCCCTTGGGGTGGAGGTGGTTTCGTTCTCCTCCATCCTCCCGCAGGGTGAGGACGACTGGCCGGACGACCCGGCGTCGGCGATGCACGTGTTCCTGGACGAGGCGCTGGAATCCTTCGCCGGATTGACGGCGTTCTACGACGAGGACCGCCCGGATCTGTTCCTGTACGACATCGGCGGTCTGGCGGCACCGGTGTTGGGTCGTCGCTACGACGTCAAGGCCGTCCAACTCTCACCCGCGATGGTCGCATGGGATGGATACGAGGACGATCTGTCCGAGATGCTCGGTCCACTACGAGCATCCGAGACGGGGCAGAAGTACCACGCCGCGTACTCGACATGGCTCACCGACAACGATATTCACGTCGACGCCTGGGACTGGATCTCCCATCCCGAGCACGTTCTGTCGCTGATTCCGCGTGCGATGCAGCCCAATGCGGACCGGGTACCGGACCGGGTGCAATTCGTCGGCCCGTGTCTCGATGCCGGGCGTCTTGCCGAGACAGGCTGGACGGCCCCGAATGCACGCGTTCTCTACATCTCGTTCGGTACCGGGTTCAACGAGCGGCCGGAGTTCTACCGCACTTGCATCGAGGCGTTCGGCGGAACGGACTGGCACGTGGTGATCTCCATCGGAAACCGTGTCGACGCAGCGGAATTAGGGGACGTGCCGTCGAACATCGAGATCCATGCGCGCGTTCCGCAGCTCGCGGTCCTGCGTGCCGCGTCGGTGTTCGTCACCCACGCAGGAATGGGCGGCTGCACCGAGGCACTGTGGTTCGAGGTCCCCACGGTCGCCATCCCGCAGGCGGTGGATCAGTTCGGAAACGCGTCATTGCTCGAGGAACTCGGAGTCGGCGTCCAGCTCCAGAACGACGAGGTGACGGTGGAATCGCTGCGCGACGCCGTCGGGAAGGTCGCAGACTCCGCGGACATGCGCCGACGCCTCGCCGACATCGGTGCCGACGTCCGCGGATGCGGTGGGATCGACAAGGCGGCCGATGCGGTGGTGAGCGCAGCGAGGTGAGCTCTACTGCTCGCGTCTAGTCGAGAGCGCTGACGCTCATGCCGTAGGGCAGGAAACGCACCTTTCTCGTCGGGTCGGTGTTGTCCTTGTGTGCTCGCAGGGCGTCGAGTTCGGTGGCGAACACCTGGTCGATGGCAGCACCGTCGTCGGAGACGGTGTAGATGGTCCAGACGCCGTCGCCTTTGTCGCCGGTGGTCTCTGGCTCCGGAGCGGGCTTCCTCGTCGGCGCTGCCGCCTCACCGAAGAATGCACCCCATGGCCCGATCGCACCGGATTGGCCGATGATCTTGCCGACCTGGCCGACGACGTCACGCAGTCCGTCGCTCGCTTCCTTGGCGAAGCGATCGAAGTCTTCGGGGTCGATGTTGAACGGTCCGTTGTTGGTCATGTCTCCAGTGTGCGCCCGCTGCGGGATTACTGCTGAAGCCGTGCACCGATCGTGTTGTGCAGGGCCCGGAGACTGTTCTGACCGAGGGTGACGGTCTGCGACTCGATGTGGCGCAGCAGGTGACCGTCGTCGAGGACCTTTTCGCTGGACTGGATCAGCACGGTGCCTGCTCCGGTGAAGTCGAACTGGCGTTCTTCACCACTGTTCGCGCCGAGGAATCCGCGCGCTGCGCCCAGAAAGTTCTGCATCCAGCCTGCGTCGAAGTGATGCGATGGCGACGGGCAGTCGGCCCATCCGACGAGCGCTTCCGGGTCGATGCGCAGTGGAGGTTCGGCGAACATGACCTGCCCGTTCGACGACGCCAGGAACTTGCCGGTACCCAGCAAGGTCAGGAATCCAGGAACGATCGACTGCTTCAGATCGAGGGTCGGCTCGAACGCAAGAAGGTTCGACGCCCGGATGGTCAGATTGCCGTTGTCGAGGTCGTAGGAGTTGATGTTGAAGCCGCGGTCGCCGAGGATCAGCTTGCCCTGACCCTGTGCGAGCACCCAGTCGTTCGAGTACAGCGGCGAGGAGAATCGCGCGGCGACGATGGCAGGCATCGACGTCTGGCCGAGCGGTTCGAAGCGCACGTTGCCGTAGTAGGCGATCATCGCGCCCTTCGACGTGAACCAGGGCTGGCCGGCGAGTTCGACGCAAAAGGCATAGTCGTTGCCGGGGACGTTGTCGTTGACCGGGAGCGTGTGTGGGGTGTGGATCTCGAGGCTCATGTCAGCTCCTAGAACTTCTGCTCGGAGGCCTGGACCCAGACGGTCCCGAAGCCCGTCATCTTCAACTGGATGGCCTCGCCGCTGCCTTTACCGACGGCGTCACGCCATCCGACGTTGGCGGAGATGTCGACCTCGATGTTTCCGATATGACAGACGTACGCCTGGGGATCGACCACCACCTGGGGGTGCTCCGGCCCGACCTGCAGTGGAATGGCCCCGCCGTGAGACAGAACGGCAACGCTGCCCTGCCCGGTCAGCTGAGTGGTGAACAAGCCCTGGCCGGTCATCGCTCCTCGAACTGCTCCACGCACACCACCCTGTGAGGTGAGCGCGACGATCGAGCTCTGGAGGTAACCGTCGTGCGCGAGCAGGCGGTCCGCTTCGACGGTCAGCCTCGACGACCCGTCGAGGTGGATCACTTCGACGTACAGGCCCGCGTGGCCGTAGAAGACCTCACCCTGGCCTTCGGCCGCCATCATCGCGACGTGCTCGCCGGACATCATCCTCCCCGCCATGCCCGCCACGCCACCCATCGACGGCATGGCACCCGCCGATCCACCCATCGAGTGCGGGATGAAATGGACGTCGCCGGTGTAGTAGAGCATGGAACCCTTGCGTGCCAACACGTTCTGGCCCGGTGCGAGGGTCGACTTGACGACTTTGCTGTTGACGAGTTCCAGCGGCATGTCAGCGCTCCTCGGGCTGGATGTAGACGACGCCGTGGCCGTCGAAACGCAGCGAGAAGGCTTCGCCGCTGCCGCCTCCGATGGCGGATCGCCAGGTCACGTCCGTCACGAAGCTCTGGTTCAGCTGCCCGCGGTGGGCGACGAACGCGTCGGGATCGACGACGAGCGGGTACTGCGGGTCGACGGCCAGCGCGATGAGCGGCCCGCCCGCCGACAGCAGTGCGACCTGGCCGCTTCCGCTGACCACCGTCGTGAACAGTCCTTGGCCCGACGACGCTCCGCGGAGGCCGGAGAACTTGACCTCGGTCTTCAGCTGACCGGTGAGAGCCAGTAGCTGCGACGCTTCGACGTGCATGGAGTCACCGGAGATGTCGACGATGGTGACGTCCTGGGCGTCGACGGCAAAATAGACGGTGCCTTTACCGGAAACCTCCATCAGAGAGAGGGATTCGCCCGTCACCTTCTGCTTGAGCGCAGCGCGCAGACCTCCACCACCGCCCATTCCGGCGTTCTTGAAGGCGACGTCGCCCTCGTACGCGACCATCGATCCGGTGATCGCGCGCAGCGAGTCACCGTTCAGATTCGCGACGAGCACTCGGTGCCCGTTCAAAGTCAGCTGAGCCACGGGGGAACTATGCCACGCGCAGTTCCCCCGTGCCAGCTTTACCCGACGAGCGGCTTCAGGGTTTTACCTGCAAGTTCGACGACGCCGGGCTCGTGTCCATTGGTGACCAGATTGATGATGATTCCGTCGATACCGTGGTCGAGAACGCGCTTCTGGATCTGCCCGGCGATGTCGTCGGGAGTGCCGCAGAAGATGCGATCGGTGGCGGCCGCGGCATCGTCGTCGGACAGGTTGGACACGTCGACGCCGGTGGAGAGCAGGTAGTCGTTCCTCAGCTTCACTGCCTTGTCGCCGTCCTCGTCGATGATGACGAACGCGAGGAAGCTGGTTTCGAGATCCTTGGGATCGCGGTCCACCTCTTCGCAGCGCGCTTCGACGGCTGCGACCTTGCGCGGCAATTCGCTTGCGTTGCAGATGATGTTGAGGTGATCCGCGAACTGCGCCGCGAGACCGAACGTCTTCTTCTCGCCGCCGCCGCCGAGCATGATGGGCAGATCGTCGCGGATGCGAGGCTCGTTGATCGCGTTCTCGACCTGGTACCAGAGGCCGTCGAACGTCGGTCGCTGACCGCGAAGCATGGGTTCGATGATCTGGAGGGCTTCGTCGAGACGCTCGAAACGGTCCGTGAACGTGCCGAACTCGAGCCCGAAGCTGGTGTGCTCCAGTTCGAACCAGCCCGCACCGATGCCGAGGATCGCGCGTCCGCCGCTGACGACGTCGAGCGTGGTGACGGTCTTGGCGAGTATTGCCGGGTTCCGGTAGGTGTTGCCGGTGACGAGGGCCGACAGCTGGATGGTCTCCGTGGCACTGGCCAGCCCCGAGAGGGCGGAGTACGCCTCGAGCATCGGCTCGTCCGGCTTGCCGATTCCGGGGAGTTGGTAGAAGTGGTCCATGACGAACGCGGTGTCGAATCCCGCGGCTTCTGCCTCGCGCGCCTGCGCGATGACCGTGGGGAACAGTTCCTTGACGGAACCTTCGTAGCTGAAATTGGGCATCTGGTAACCGAGACGAATAGTCACGTACTGAACGCTACTCCCGTCGGTGACGTATGCCACCTGGACGAGTTGACTATGCAAAGATATAGTCAGGCTAGCTAGGGTAAAGCAAAGCCAGTCGAAGGGGTCTTGCCATGTCACACACATTCGGCCGCGACGCAGTCATCGTCGAGGCGGTCCGTACTCCGGTCGGTAAAGGCAAGGCCAGCGGGGCGCTGCACGGTGTGCATCCAGCCGATCTGCTGGCGCACAGCCTCCGGGCCCTCGTCGAACGAAGCGGGATCGACCCGGCGATGATCGACGACGTCATCACCGGGGCGGTCACGCAGGTGGACGAACAAGCCTTCAACATCGCTCGGACGGCACTGCTGGCTGCCGGTTACCCCGAGTCCGTGCCCGGCACTACGGTGGACCGCCAATGTGGAAGCAGCCAGCAGGCAGTGCATTTCGCCGCGCAGGGTGTCATGTCCGGTGCGTACGACATCGTCGTTGCTGCCGGCGTCGAATCCATGGGACGTGTGCCGATGGGTTCCAACGTCAGGCCGGGTTCCAACGTCAGGCCGGGTTCCGATCCGCGAGGGATCGGCTTCAGCGAACGATACGCCGAAGGGCTTGTGGCGCAGGGTCACAGCGCCGAGCTGATCGCAGCGAAGTGGGGATTCGACCGGACCGCTCAGGACGAGTTCGCATTGAACAGTCATGCCAAGGCCTACGCCGCCGCCACCGGAGGCAGGTTTTCGAAAGAATTGGCACCCCTGGCGGAGTTGGATCACGACGAGATCATCCGTAGCGGCGGAACGCTGGAATCGATGGCTGCTCTACGGTCGGCATTCGTCGATGATGCAGTAGGTGAACGCTTCCCACAGATCGACTGGTCCGTCACCGCCGGGAACAGTAGTCCGCTCAGCGACGGCAGCGCCGCTTTGCTGATCACGACGAGCGAGATCGCCACGCGCTTGGGGTTGAAGCCTCTCGCGCGCCTGCACAGCGTCGCTGTCGTCGGATCCGATCCGTTGTACATGCTCACCGGCGTCATTCCAGCGACCGAGAAGGTGTTGAAGCGGGCGGGCCTGGGCCTGGCCGATATCGATTTGTTCGAGGTGAACGAGGCCTTCGCTTCGGTGGTTCTGGCATGGCAGAAGGAAACCGGTGCAGACTCGTCCCGGGTGAACGTCAACGGCGGAGCCATCGCGATCGGCCACCCACTCGGGGCAAGCGGAGCACGAATCATGACGACGTTGGTCAACGCCATGGAGCAGAACGATGCCCGATTCGGTCTGCAGACGATGTGCGAAGCAGGCGGGCTCGCGAACGCGACGGTTCTGGAACGGGTCTGAAGCAGGTTTTCGCTGCAGAACACGTGCATCGGGTGAACAATCGGACCATGCCGACACTCGAACTCACAGGACCACCGTTCTCCGGATTCGCCGTCGACGACATGGAGGCGGCCCGAGCGTTCTACGCGGACACGCTCGGGCTGACCGTCGAGACAGGTGAGATGGGCATGCTCCACCTTCGTCTGAGCGACGCCGTCGAGATTCTGATCTACCCGCGGGAGCGGCACGAACCCGCGCCGTACACCATTCTCAACTTTCCGGTCGCGGACATCGACGCCGCCGTCGACGCGTTGACGGCCGAAGGAGTTGTCTTTCAGCAGTATCCGGACATGGGAACCGACGAGAAGGGGATCTTCCGCCACGGCGGACCGCTGATCGCCTGGTTCACCGACCCGTCCGGCAACATCCTGTCCGTGTTGCAGGCGTGAACACTGCGGGTGCGAATCAGGCGGTGGGAGTTCCCAGCTCGAGCGTCACGGGTTGCTCCTGACGAATACCCTGCTCGGTCACCCACTCGAGACGCATCGTCTCCCCCGGCCTGCGCCCGATCATCTCCGCCGACATGTCCTTCGAGGATCGAACAGGTCTGCCGTCGACGGAGACGATCACATCGCCGTCGGCCAGGCCGGTTCTCATTGCGGGAGAGTCGTTCCGAACAGACGTCACCGCAGCTCCCTGCGACGGGCCCGCCGAACGGAAAGCCGACACGTCCCGGATCGACACCCCGAGATACGGCGTCGGGCCGACGTGGACAGTCCCACCCGAGCGTCCGGTCCGCACCTGTTCGACGACGGCCATGGCGTCGTCGATCGGGATGGCGTACGCCTCCGGAGCTTGCGTGGCTCTGGCGTCGTCCGAGAGCCCGGCCGCGTCCACTCCGATGACGTCTCCCCATGCGTCGACGAGCGGTCCGCCCGAGTCGCCGGCGCGAACGTCGGCGTCGATCTGAATCATCCCGGTCAGCTCGTTGCTGGTTCCGTCGACCGAGTTCTGCGCGGTGACAACCCGATCCAGTGCGACGATTTTCCCCGGCGCCGGGACGAGAATTCCGCCGCCTGCCGCATTCCCGACGGCTGTGACCGCGTCACCGACCGCGAGGTCGGCCGAGGACCCGATGGGCGCCGGCGGGAGATCCGACGCGGTCGCCAACTCCAGTACCGCAAGGTCACGGGACTTGTCGTAGCCCAGCACCGACGCGTCGTAGATCAGGCCGTTGCCCATGTGCACGGCAGTCACAGCCGTCGCCTGTTCGACGACGTGGAAGTTCGTCAGAACCAACCCGTCCGCGCCGACGACGAATCCCGTTCCGGCCACTCCGTACGTGCCGAACTCGGCGGAGATCGTGACCACCGTCGGATCCACGCGGGCGGACAACTGCTCCGGTGTGAGCGGGGGCCCCGCGGGCGCTGGTGGTGGTGCCGGAGGCAACGCAACCGGAGGCTGAACAGCGTCGAACCCACCCGGCGCCAGCTGGGGTGCCAGCGCCGTCGCCGCGAGCGTCAGCACCACCACGGTCACCGCCCGACCAGCTGCCTGCATAGCCTCCGATTATGGCCGCCCGTCGACGAAAATGCGCCTGTCTCAGCAGCTGCATTCTGCTGCTGCCGGTCTGGTAGACCCACTGCTTGCTGGAACACCACTGCTGCCCGCCAGGCTCGACTCGCTGACTGTACTGGCCGCCGCTCCGCCCGTGTTCTCTTACGCCTCGAACTGCGCCCCCGTTCGTTCGGCCTTGCTGTTGCGGGCATGACTGTGCGCGGCACACGTGGAGCGTGTGTGCCGCTGGCAGCCTGCTGGTGGTCATCGACCTGGTGGTGGGTCCTGTTCCGGTGGGCTCGCTTCAGGGGTCCTTGGTGTGGGGGTGCTCGGTGTGGGGGTGCTTGGTGTGGGGGTGCTTGGTGTGGGGGTGCTCGGTGTGCGGTT